>JACNJF010000182.1 GCA_014382695.1 Gammaproteobacteria bacterium
CACATATATAGATATAGCCGTCAGCCGTCTGTAATCCTCGATACTCGCCAGTACGCCATGCACTGGATAGGGCTCGGCATCCACTTCGCTAATGAAGCGTGCCGGATTATTCAGGATGTCTTCGAGGTTGATCGAAACCGATTGCGGGATTTTGATTTCGATCTGATAGCGGTACAGTGCCGAGATGGCTTCATACGCCGTAAAACTAACCACACTAAACTGGCCCTACCGCTTCACTGATAAATTTGAAAGTTGCCTGAGACATAGCGCTACCCTCTCCGTTTCCCTGAATGAAAAGGTATGCCGCTACCGTTTTAGCGCTGACGGAATATGTAAATGGTTACTGCCGAATACGCAGGTATGAGCCATACCTTTGCAATCCATACTATTAAGCTGAACCGGCAAATCAACCGCTATCGTGAAAAGCGCTGCGTCGGTTGACCTGAGTCATGTATCCATCCCAGTCGGCTAACAACGCGCGACTATTCGTGCATATTCAAGTGTCCGTCAACTTGCAGCCAATCCAGTACAGTCCTAATTTGATCCGGTTCCATGAGCGAAGGCGCATGGCCAATTCCAGGCCAGCTGGACAGTTCGAGGCGGTCATTCAGCTGTTGCATCCGGTTCACGGTATCCGCCGTGAGCACATCCGAATCTTCACCCCACATTAACAACTGCGGCCCACTGATTTTTTGCCATAGCGCCCACAGATCGATATCCTGCCCCGCTGCGGCACGGGTGTATTCACCGATCACTGGGTCATAATGCAGCGCAAACCGACCATCCTCGGTGCGACGGCTGCCATGCTGTGCCAGTGCGCTCCACTGCTGTGCAGATAATCCTCTGTAGGCGGAATAATGCTGACGTAACAGCGCTTCGACCTCGTCCAGCGTATTAAAGCGCTGATCCTGCCCAACATAGCGCCCGATACGACTGAGCGGCTTTTGGGCGACAAACGGGCCGACATCGTTCAACACCAGTCGTTGGATCGGTGATTCGGGATAAGCCGCCAGCACCATGCCGATCAAACCACCCATCGAGGTTCCAATCCAGTCCAGCTGGCTGACGTTTAAGCGTGCAATCAACGCCACCATATCCTGCACATACTGCGGAACCCCGTAAGGACTACCCGCCGGTAGCCAGTCGCTCTGGCCACGCCCGACCACGTCCGGACAAACGACCCGGTAATCACGCGATAACGCCCACGCCAGCTCATCAAAATCACGGCTGTTACGCGCCAGTCCATGCACACAGATGATCACGCGCGGGTTATCACGCTCACCCCATTCCTGATAGACCAGCCGATGCAGGCCCAGCGGATTGATCGACTGGAAGCTTTCGGTTTTCATGGTTTACTCCTGATATAACGGCACCCGGCAAGATAGCCTACTTATCGACTGATACGCTGTAGAAGCAGGAGGTAAAAAGCCAGCGAGTCAGGCTTTGACAATTAAATAACTACCCGCTCCAAGCATACATAAGCCAGCCACTTTTCTGGCCCCTTTTTCCAGCTGCAGACCGCTCGCCATCAAAACAGCTTTAGTGGCCGCAAATGCATACATAGTTTTTACCCCGCCAACCGTTATCACAGTCACCAGCATAATGATGACGATATCCGGCAGCGTGACTGACTGCAGGTTGACCAGTACCGGGAACAAACTGGCATAAAAGAAGATGGCCTTGATATCGCCCAGGGTTAAAAAAAGGCCAGCCAGAAAACTAGTGATCAGATTACTTTTTTGACTGGATTTTTGCAGCGTAATTACGGTTTTTTCGGTTGCGCTGAACAGTCTAAAACCCAGCCAAAGGAGATAACCCGCAGCGAGATATTTAATCAGCATAAATAACCAGCTCATCGTTTCTGCCAGCAGCGCAAGGCCCAGGATTGCGAGCAGGATAAAGCCGAGATCACCGACCACTATTCCCAGCGCTACGGCAATCCCATTCGAAACCCCGATAGTTGCCGAACGTGTGACAACCAGAGCCACACTGGCACTGGGTATAAGTGCCAGTGTCAGCATGATGATAAAAAATGAAAGTACATCAACAATATGCATGCTATCTCGCTTAGTTTATCGATCATTGTACGGATGCTGTGAGCCGTCAGTTTACTCCACTCCCGGGCTGTTATTCACCACTCTAGATGTTTTATTTAACCAGACTATCGATAACAAGTTAATAATTTCAGCACTATCATTGCTCCAGTTTATAAACCCACTGTATAAAAAGCGGAGGATCCCAACCAAAGCGTCCGCCGATGATTAAATCTTGCTGTAGTGCATTCGGTATCGCGATTTGGGTCGTAGAATTGCCTGGAAGCGAACCCGAAAACTGACCCGTTGCTTCGTCGTAATTGGGTAAGTCTCTATTGTATAGATAGAGCTGGCCGTCATAATTGTACGATGGACTCCAGCTATTGATGTCATTTCTAACAAAATAGGTGAAGCTACGCCCGATACTCCAGCCGCTAATAAACCCCTGTGCCACTCCGCTCACATTCAATGGTATGGTTTCTCCACCGGTTAACACGGCAGCAGGTGCCGCAAAGGTAAAGTTCACCGCATAATCGGTGAGTACAGCATTATTTAATGTATACACCTCATCAAAAGTATATTCGGCAGCCGTTGCGCCGATCGTCCAGTAATCATTCATGTCATGAAAACTTGCCTCTTTTTGAAAGTGCATACAGGTCTGAATATCGCCGCATAAATCGCTCGTGTCCGCAACTTTTCCATAGGTCACTTCCTGCAGCAGAAAACGTACTGGCCCTCTATCGACGATAAACAGCGTTACAAAGCCGGATGCTCCAATCTCATAAAACGGGCTGGTATCGATGGACAGTTCAACAGTTTCCTCGCCTTCAACGATAGCATCATCGCGTGGGGTTAGAGTAAATTCCACACTGGTCTCACCGGCCGGAATCAGGATGGAAGTCGTGCTGCTGGTAAACGACGGGGCTATGATAAAGTCGGTCGAGTAACTGGCCGTTCCTGCCCGGGACAGATTCACTCTGAGGGAGTTTCTCAGATCACCGCTACGCGTCAGGGTGAAGCTGGCAGTTTGCAGCCCTCTTTCGCTGGCAGAGTTATCGCTGGCAACGATGGAAACCAGGGTAGGTGCCTTTACATAATCGCTGATGGTGATCAGTGCCGTGTTTTGACTCCCCACGTCATATCCGGCTGCGGGCTTAATCGTCAGCACAACGGTTTCCTCCCCTTCACTTTCATTCGTGTCGAGGCGCGGGGTCAACATCAGAGTTAGCGAGTTTTGCCCAGCCGGTATTGTCACCAGGCTGTATTTTTCCAGGGTATAATCGGTAACCGAGCTCGCGCTGCCGCTTAAACTGAACGCGATGGCGAGTGGCTCCGTTAGATCACCATCCCGGGTAAACAGGAAACTGGCAGTATCGCCTTCCTCTGTTGCACTGCTATCACTGGCGGTGACCTGAATCTGGGGCAATACCGGGCTGGCCGCGACCACTGAAATGTGTTCTGTATCAATCTGGGGATCACTGCTATTTGCTAACATAGCCCTGATCACGGATTCCACATCGGGAACCCAATCCGGAAGAGCATAAAAGCGAACCGGATAGAGGTTGATGCTGGTATAGGTGTGCGACTTAATGATACGGCCGCCATCAACTACATTCTGTGCAACCAGGTATCCTGTCGTCAGATCTGTTCCATCACCCCAGTCGATAGCGTAGGCATAATCACCCTGTCTACCGTCATGAATAAGAAAAGACCCTGTAGCAGAAAACGTTAGCGTAACGGGCTGACCAAGTATTATGGCTTCGTGCGGAATATTTAAGATACTGGATTTTACTGAGTAAAAATCCTTTGCTGGCATGAACTGTACCGGCACCATTGTTTGCGAACCTCGTGACTTGCTGTCGATAACGGTCAGCGTCAGCGCGTAATTGCCTGGCTGACGCAGGGTAAAGCTAAGCTGGTCAGTCAAGCCATCATGCGTATGGGTTTCAGCTAAGCCCTTCGGTTGTAGGCTCCAGTTATAATTGTAGGGAGGAACACCGCCCTGAATCGTGGCCGTCACATTAATATCGGCATTCGGTAGCAAACTTGACCAGCGCTGCGTCGTGGTATTACCGGTTAGTGATGTCAGAACCGGTTTTTCCTGTGTAGTACGTATCGTATGCAAGGCTTCGCCAAAGGTCTCCAGCCCATTGTGGCTTGCATACGCGGTAAACCTCAGAATCGCGGAAGTCGACTGGTCCAGAAAGAAGTTATTCAGGGTGAAGGTTTTTCCACAATCCTGCACACATCCACCGCAGTTTAGTTCTGCTGCTGTCAGATAGTAAAGTATTCTGCACTCCCATTTGCTGACCTCGCTGACATCCGTATTGAGAATACGTGCGGTAACATCGAAGGTTTCACTGGGGCTGTCGACCGAGTCTTTCCTGACCAGGTCCGGAGCATACACGGTGAGTCGGAGGCCCTCCCCGAATGAGTCCAGAGCATCCATGATTCTGACCTTTTTTTGTGCCGAGGCATAAACCGAGGTTCCGGGGATATGGAACCGGACCGAAAGATAGATCACCCCCGGTAACAGGCCTTTGAGTCGGGCCGAGCTATTACCGAGCGGATCCTGCGAAACCGTCAGTTCGCCGTTTCCATCCGCTATTTTCCATTTTCTCTCCAGCCCCGGGATGCCTGTCATCGCATCCTCCTGATACTGACCCACAACCCCGCTCGGCAGGCTGTCCGGCCCGCTAATTTTCGGTTTGTTGATGCCTGACAGTGCCCCGCGCATCTGCGCGATTGTAATGATGGAGAAGCCAGGGGTATAGGCGACCAGATGTTGATCAACCACCTCGGTTTGCAGCAGAGTGATGGTGCCATCATCCTCCACCCGGACGATAACCAGGTTATCGGTGTTCGTGGCAGGCGGAATCTGCAGTGAGATTTCAACCGGAATCGTCGGCTGGCTTGTCGTCTCAACCCGGTAAGCGACACCCAGTGCAACCAGATCGGTGACTAGTGGCGGAAGCTCGGTTTCTGCAATCAGAATTTCAGTACCGGCGGGAAGACTGTTGACAGGAAACATCAGCATGCCCTGCTCACCCAGTTTCACCTGTTCCGCGACATTAGCTGAGATTGTGACCTGAGGGCTTTCCCCTCCACCACCGCCGCAGGCCATTAATGTGAAAAGTATTAGTGCGGCAACAATCGCTTTTTCTGCACTCATTTTCATGACCTATCTCCATATCGGTTACTTTTTCAATTGATATTACTCCGCTCAATTATCCAGAAAAGTTTTTCCCCTGATTGTTTTTAAATTCATTGATTCAAGTCAAATAGTGCCTGCACAAATCTGTTTTAGAAGCGTTAAAAGCAACCTGTGATTGATGAGCTGATCTTTTCTCGACTGATAGAAGAAATTATTTAGCCCCGGCGCGATTTCAGTGGTGCATCATGCCTGCAGCCAGCTGGACTCAGCTTTTTCTCGAATCCACCCCTGATTAGTATGCTGTTTGCAATACTG
>JACNJF010000152.1 GCA_014382695.1 Gammaproteobacteria bacterium
TTGGTGGAGACGGGGGGAATCGAACCCCCGTCCGCCAGTCCTCTGCCATCGGCTCTACATGTTTATTCTGAACTTTAGTTTAGCTGTCTGCTACCCGTCAGACCAAGAAAACAAACAGCGATTTCGGTACTTGTTTAGTGCTTCGGCCCCGAACGAGCGTCCATCACGATTCTATGAGAGCGATGCCGGATGTTCACGAATGAACCTGGACGCATAGACACGTATCCAGTCCGACAGCAACCTACCGGTTATTAAGCGGCGATTGCGTAGTTGTTGTCGTTTGCAACTATATGTTTGCAGCAAGATTTACGAGGTTAGCTACATGCTCGACATGCACCTCAGGGTTTGTAACCGACGTCGAAGCCAGGTCGTCCCCTAAAGAAATGGTAGTATAGTCGATACGACTCGATCTCTGCTACCTTGTTACGCCCAATTAGACTGGATAAATTTTATTTAGTTGCATGGATGTCATGACAATATGCTGGAAATTGGTTTGTGATGGTGATAAAACGCTATTTCCGTTATTATCCGCATCGCATTTTACAACTCTTTTTCCGTTCAAAAACCTAACTTATATACATCTGACCTATGTTCGCTATTAAAGGTAATCCTGCTTTATCTGAATTCAGAATTAACAAATTGCTTAATACAGTTAAGGCTTACGGGGTGGCTGAAATTTCCAGTCACTTTATCCATCTGGTGGAGACTCAGGATGATTCCGAGCTGTCGGATGATGAGCTGACGGTGCTGACCAGCCTGCTGGAATACGGTCCGAAGTTTTCAGACCTGGATATAAACGGGGAAATTGCCTATGTGGTTCCGCGTGTTGGTACCATTTCACCCTGGTCGAGCAAGGCCACCGATATCGCTCATATCTGCGGATTGAAAATGGTTCTTCGAATTGAAAGGGGCATTGAATACCGCATCAAATTTAAAGCCGCTGTGGATGCCGAGTCGATGGCAAAGGTCCATCGCCTGTTACATGACAAGATGGTTGAGCAGGTTTTCAATGATCTGGATGAATGCGCCGCCCTGTTTGATCATCACCAGCCGCAGGCGTTGACCACGGTGGAGATGCTGGAGGGTGGCAAGCAGCAGCTGACGGCGGCTAATTCGACGCTGGGGCTGGCGTTGTCTGAGGATGAAATCGATTATCTGTATGACAGTTATTGTGTGCTCAAGCGTAATCCGACCGATGTCGAACTGATGATGTTTGCGCAGGCTAATTCGGAGCATTGCCGGCATAAGATCTTTAATGCGGACTGGACCATCGATGGCGAGCAGCAGGATATCTCGCTGTTTGGCATGATTAAAAATACCTACAAAATGCATTCGGCTGGCATTCTGTCGGCCTACCATGATAACTCAGCGGTGATCGAGGGCTTTCAGGCGCACAAGTTTGCGCCGGATGTGATTAGCGGTGTGTACCAGAATGAAGCGACGCGTCTGGATATCCTGATGAAGGTGGAAACGCATAACCATCCGACCGCGATTTCTCCGTTTCCGGGCGCCGCTACCGGTTCCGGTGGTGAGATTCGGGATGAAGGTGCGACCGGTCGTGGCTCCAAACCGAAAGCCGGTCTGAGCGGTTTTTCGGTATCCAATCTACGCATTCCAGACTGTCCGCAACCCTGGGAAAAGGATTATGGAAAGCCCGATCGCATCGTGTCGGCACTCAATATTATGATCGAAGGCCCCTTAGGCGCGGCTGCGTTTAATAATGAATTCGGGCGGCCGAATATCTGCGGTTATTTCCGCAGTTATGAGCAGACGATCAAGTCTGCGGATGGCGAAGAGGTGCGTGGTTACCATAAGCCGATTATGCTGGCCGGAGGCGTCGGTTCGATTCGCCCCGAGCATATCGACAAGCTGAAGATTCCTGCTGGCAGTAATATCATCGTACTGGGCGGACCGGCCATGCTGATCGGTCTGGGTGGTGGTGCCGCTTCGTCGATGACCAGTGGTAGCAGTGCGGAAAGCCTCGATTTTGCTTCGGTACAACGCGGAAATCCAGAGATGGAACGGCGTGCTCAGGAAGTGATCGATCGTTGCTTTGTACAGGGCGAAAACAATCCGATTATCTCGATTCACGATGTGGGCGCAGGTGGTCTGTCGAATGCCTTACCGGAACTGGTCAACGATGCCGGAATGGGTGCAGTCCTTGAGTTGCGTAAGGTGCCGAACGATGAGCCAGGCATGTCGCCACGCGAAATCTGGTGCAATGAGAGTCAGGAGCGCTATGTGCTGGCGGTTTCGGATCAGCGACTGGATGATTTTATCCAGCTCTGCGAGCGCGAGCGTTGCCCGTATGCAGTGCTGGGTAAAGCTACCGTAGAGCCGCAACTGGTTGTGCATGATGATCAGTTTAACAATCATCCGGTGGATATGCCGCTCGATATTCTGCTCGGCAAACCGCCCAAAATGCTGCGTGATGTCAAGCGGTTGACGGTAGCGCAGGATAGTTTTGACTGTTCCAGAATTGATCTTAAAAAAGCCCTGCATCTGGTGTTGCAGTCGCCCACCGTGGCGGACAAAACCTTTCTGATTACGATTGGAGATCGCAGTGTTGGCGGTCTGATCGCGCGTGATCAGATGGTGGGTCCATGGCAGGTTCCGGTGGCCGATGCGGCCGTCTCACTGACCGATTTTGAATGTTTTACCGGTGAAGCGATGAGCATGGGCGAGCGTACTCCGCTGGCGCTGCTGGATGCCCCGGCCTCCGGGCGTATGGCGATCGGTGAAGCTTTGACCAATCTGGCGGCCTGTTACACCGGTGACCTAAGCCGCACGGTGTTATCCGCGAACTGGATGGCGGCGGCAGGGCATGCCGGCGAAGATGCGCGTCTGTTTGATACAGTTAAAACCGTTGGCATGGATATCTGTCCACAACTGGGTATTACCATTCCTGTGGGTAAAGACTCACTGTCGATGAAAACGGTGTGGCAGGATGCGGAACAGCAGAAATCGGTTACCAGCCCGTTATCATTGATTATTTCTGCGTTTGCACCGGTCAAGGATGTGCGTAAGTCGGTCACTCCCGAACTGGTCTCGGATAAGGATAGCGGCCTGTTTGTATTCGATCTGGGGCAGGGGCGTAACCGCATGGGCGCATCGATGCTGGCCCAGGTGTATGGCCAGATCGGTCAGCAGGGCCCGGACCTGGATGATGTCGCGCTGTTAAAGAATTTTTATCTGGCAATTCAGGAAATGCTGGAAAATGATTATCTGCTGGCTTATCACGATCGCTCTGACGGCGGCCTGATCACCACCTTATGCGAAATGGCGTTTGCGGGCAGAACCGGGGTAACCGTTGATCTGCATAAACTGGGCGATCAGCCGATCGAGATTCTGTTTAATGAAGAACTCGGTGCGGTGATTCAGGTACGTCGCAATAACTTCAATAATATCAAACAGGTGATCGATAAATATGGCCTGAATAGCTGTTGCCATGAAATTGGTCACATCAACGAGAGCTATGAGCTTAATCTGCTGTTAAATAAATTGAAGCTGATCTCGGAACCGCTGGAAAAGTTAAGACGCAGCTGGTCATTGACCAGTTATCATCTGCAAAAGCTACGGGATAACCCGCAGTGTGCGGAACAGGAGTACGACAGTCTTATAAAGAATGAGAAGCCCTCACTGTTTTCCGCCATCAGCTATGCAACGGATGAAGATATTGCTGCACCCTATCTGAATCTTGGTGCTAAACCACGGATTGCGATTCTGCGAGAGCAGGGTGTGAATGGTCAGGTTGAAATGGCGGCTGCTTTTAACAAAGCCGGATTTGAGGCGGTTGATATTCATATGAGTGATCTATTGTCTGGGCGAGCCGATTTGAAAACCTTTCGTGGACTCGCGGCCTGTGGCGGATTCTCCTATGGTGACGTGTTAGGTGCGGGTGAAGGCTGGGCAAAATCGATACTCTACAACAGCCGGGCGCTTGACATGTTTTCCGCTTTTTTTGCACGCGAAGATAGTTTTGGACTGGGCGTCTGTAACGGTTGTCAGATGATGTCGAATCTGCACAGTATCATCCCCGGCACGGATAGCTGGCCACACTTCGTGAAAAATAAATCGGAGCAGTACGAGGCGCGTGTTGCGATGGTTGAGATTATGCCATCGGCGTCTATCTTCCTGCGCGATATGCAGGGTTCAAAGATGCCGGTTGTGGTGGCCCATGGGGAAGGGCAACTTGAACTACGTTCGGCTGGGGTTAGCGACATTCTTGCATCGCAGGCAGCCTGTGTTCGCTTTATCGATAGAGACAGTCAGCCAACCGAAGTTTATCCGGCCAATCCGAACGGATCTGCCCAGGGCTTAACCGGATTTACCAATAACGATGGACGTTTCACGATTATGATGCCGCATCCTGAGCGCGTTTTTAGGAGTGTGCAGAACTCCTGGCAATCCAAAGACTGGGGTGAGGATAGCCCGTGGATGCGCCTGTTTAGAAATGCACGTGTGTGGGTGGATTAAGATCCGTTGGATTTGTGGGAGTGCTAGATTATTAAAGGCTGTTAATGAGCTTTAAAAGTGTACCAGTGCAATTACGCGTTAAAACGGGTCGTAGCCATTTATTATACATTCGACTGGCCCGATCTCGTTGACAGTCCCTCTCGCAATTGAACGACATGGATGTCGTGAATGCCGATTATGCATGGAGCTATTATCGGCCCTGTGCTTCGGGACATAAGGCCATCCATGGCCAAAAAAAACGGGCATAAAGCCCGTTAATAATCACCAAGAGGAATAACTAAGTTAGATCGTCTCATATCCGGAGACCGTAACCAAACAATCTAAGTTAATTCCCTGAGGATGGTGAGATCCTCAGGGAAGTTTTTTTAGCAGGGTATCTTACTTGGCTGCTGGTGCTGCAACTGCTGGTGCAGCAGGAGCGGCTGCAATTGGAGCTGGTGCAACAGGAGCATAGTATCCCCAGTAAGGGTTGCTACCATAGCCGTTGTTGCTGTTGGAGTTACCGTAGTAGTTGCTATAGCCGTTTCCGTTACCATAGTAGTTACCGTTGCCACTGCCGTAACCATTACCATTCCAGTCACTGTTAGCATCCATGTCAGCGTCCATATCGGCTTTTGCACGTCCTTTGAAGTTCATCGAAAAGTCCATTTCGCCTTCGCCGTTACCACGACCAGCACCACGACCGTTTCCACGACCATTGCCATTTCCGTAGTAGTTACCGTAACCATTGCCATAACCGTTACCATTGTAGTAACCATTGCCATAGCCATTAGAGTTGTTGTTGTCACCCCAGAAAGCCTGAGCTGAAGTAGTGACAAGAATAATTGCTGCAGCTGTAATAATTTTTTTCATGATGAGTCTCCCGAAGTAGTAAATTTAATTTGGTATTAACTGTATGACGGAAACTATATAAGGAAGTGCTAATATAGTCAAGTGGTAATGTACAAATTTTTACAAATTACTTACCCCATCGCTATGCCCATGCTCGCGCTGCGAGTTGAACTATTACCCGCCCGGCAGGTCAATTTTTAAGTCTTCCAACAAAAAATACTGGATCTGCCGTGATTAAAATAAAAAAAGCTTCTGATTGCCGAGAATCTGACATAACCCCTGAACCGGTGTATAAAAAACGTCGTGAGTTTATGAAAACCAGTTCCGCTATTGGGACAGGACTTGTGTTAGGTGGCTTACAGGGGAATGCGTTGGCCGCGCTGGATGTTTCCGGATTTAAAAAATCCGGCTATACCACGGATGAAGAGCTCACCGAGTTTAAAGATGCAACCCGCTACAATAATTTTTATGAATTCGGCACCGCAAAAGAGGATCCGGCCAGTAACGCGGGTAACTTCAATACCGATGACTGGAGGATCAGTATTTCCGGCGAGTGCGACAACCCCGGAGTCATATCACTGGAGGATCTGATGCAGGGCCACACTATCGAGGAGAGGGTGTATCGCTTACGCTGTGTCGAAGCCTGGTCCATGGTGATTCCGTGGCTGGGTGTTCCACTGGCCAGTATCTTACAGCAGTTTAAACCGAATTCACGGGCCAAATACGTGGCCTTTAAAACCTTGCTGGATCCAGAACGGATGCCGGGGCAACAACGTAGCGTGCTGGACTGGCCTTATATTGAAGGCCTGCGTATGGATGAAGCGATGAATCCGTTAACCCTGCTCGCGGTTGGTATGTATGGAAAACCGATGCCGAATCAGAACGGTGCGCCGGTGCGTCTGGTGGTGCCCTGGAAATACGGATTCAAAAGCATCAAGTCGATCGTGAGTATTGAGTTTACCGAAACTCAGCCTAAAACGACCTGGAATATCCTCAGTCCGGGCGAGTATGGTTTTTACTCGAATGTGAATCCCGAGGTCAGTCATCCGCGCTGGAGTCAGGCCAAAGAACGTCGCATCGGCAATTTTTTCCGCCGTGATACCGTGATGTTTAATGGCTATGCCGATGAAGTGGCCGCGATGTACACCGGCATGGATCTGAAGAAGCAGTTTTAACCGATGCTTAACCATTACGCGACTAAACCGCTGGTCTTTTTTCTCTGTTTATTACCGTTTATCTGGATTGTGTGGAATGCGCTGTATGGTGATCTGGGCGCAAACCCGGTAGAGACGGTGACGCACCAGACCGGTGACTGGGCACTTAGAATTCTACTGCTCACCCTGTTATGGACTCCATTGAAGAACTGGACCGGGATCTCTCAGTTCATCCGCCTGCGCCGAATGACCGGTCTGTTTGTCTACTTTTACGCCAGCGCTCATTTTCTGATCTGGTTTCTGGCCGATCATGGCCTGGACCTCAGCTCGATGCTGGAGGATGTGATCAAACGGCCCTATATCACCCTCGGTTTTAGTGCGTTTTTGTTGCTTACGCCACTCGCCGTAACCTCTAATCGATTCATGATCCGCAGGCTCGGACGCCACTGGAAAACCCTGCACCAACTGGTGTATGTGATTGTTTTACTCGCTGTGATTCACTATCTATGGCTGGTTAAAGCGGATTACCTGGAACCGATTGCGTATGCGCTGGTGGCGATAATCCTGTTATTGTCCAGGCTGTCTGCGATAAAAAACATAGGGCAGCATTCGCGCAGTGCATTCAATTCCCGGCTTCATTCCAGAGTTTCGCCCAACCAGTAGGTCGCAAACTGGTGGGCGATGCGTCCGCTCCTGGAGCCTCGCTGAGTCGCAAACTGCAACGCCGCTTTAGTCGCTTTATCGTCCAGCTTCAGCTTAAAACGTTTTAATGACTGTTCGGCGACGCCCAGGTATTGCTGCTGGCTAAATGGATAAAACGAAAGCCATAGTCCGAAACGGTCGGATAAAGAAATCTTTTCTTCGATCGCGTCGCTCGGATGCAGCTGCCCATCTTCCATCGTACTGCTCAGATTATCCTGCATCGACTCCGGCATCAGATGGCGCCGGTTAGAGGTGGCATAGATCAATACATTTGCCGGCTGAGCCTGAATCGAGCCTTCCAGAGTTGCTTTCAGGGCCTTGTAGGATTCATCGTCAGCTTCAAACGACAGGTCATCCATATAGATAATGTATTTGCGTTTATTCAGGGAGAGATGGGTAATGATCTCGAACAGATTTTCCGTTTCTTTCTTGGATACTTCGACCATGCACAGGCCATCGTCTTTAAACTGCTGTAGCTGAGCCTTGATGATAGAGGATTTACCTGTACCGCGGGCCCCCCATAGTAGTGCATTATTAGCCGGATGTCCGAGCATAAACTGGCGCGTGTTCTTGCGCAGCAGATCGGCCTGACGCTTGATATAGAGTAACTGGGACTCATCCACTACATGATATTCGGAAACACCCTGGAGCTGTTTATTGCTCCAGCGGTAGGCATGAAATGACCAGTCCTGATTTGTCGGTTTTTCCGCCGGCATGATCAGCTCGATACGATCAAGAAGGTCATCCAGTCGCTCGAACAGTTTTTCGCTATCCATGCTTATACATCCAGTTTTTTGTATTTGATGCGATGTGGCTGATCCGCCTGCTGACCCAGCCGCTGTTTACGATTGGTTTCGTATTCAGAATAGTTGCCTTCATAGAAGAATACCTTGCTTTCGCCCTCAAAGGCCAGGATATGGGTGGCGATACGGTCGAGGAACCAGCGATCATGCGAGATGACGACTGCACAGCCGGGGAATTCGAGTAGCGACTCTTCCAGTGCGCGTAAGGTTTCGACGTCCAGATCGTTGGTGGGTTCGTCGAGTAGCAACAGATTGCCACCGCTTTTTAACAGCTTGGCCAGATGCAATCGGTTGCGTTCACCACCGGATAAATCCTTAACCAGCTTTTGCTGAGAAGAGCCACGGAAGTTGAAACGAGAGACATAGGCGCGGGAAGAGACTTCATAATTGCCAACGATGATATTGTCCTGTCCGTCCGAAAGTTCTTCCCATACGGTTTTATCGCCGCGCAGATCTTCTCTGGACTGATCGACATACGCAATCTTGACCGTTTCACCGATTCTTAAGCTGCCTTCATCGAGTGTTTCTTCGCCCACCAGAATTTTGAACAGGGTCGATTTGCCGGCGCCATTCGGGCCGATAATACCGACGATGCCGCCACGAGGCAGATTTAGATTCAGATCCTGATACAGCAGCTTGTCGGCGAACGATTTTTTAGCGCCTTCGATCTCGACCACGATGTCGCCCAGTCTGGGGCCGGGTGGGATATACAGCTCATTGGTTTCAGAGCGTTTCTGATATTCCTGACTCGACATTTCTTCAAAGCGGCTAAGGCGCGCCTTGCTTTTGGATTGACGCCCCTTCGGGTTACTGCGAACCCATTCCAGTTCCTGCTTCATCGCCTTGATGCGTGCCTGTTCGGAACGGGCTTCACTTTCCAGGCGTTTTTCTTTCTGTTCCAGCCAGCTGGAATAATTGCCCTGCCAGGGAATGCCATGCCCTCGATCCAGTTCCAGTATCCAGCCTGCGACATTGTCCAGGAAGTAGCGATCGTGGGTAACGGCAATGACGGTGCCGGGAAAATCTTTCAGGAAACGTTCCAGCCAGGCCACCGATTCCGCATCCAGGTGATTGGTGGGTTCGTCCAGAATCAGCATGTCGGGGTTGGACAGCAACAGGCGGCACAGCGCAACGCGGCGTTTTTCACCACCCGACAGGTATTCAACTTTTGCTTCCCAGGGGGGCAGGCGCAGGGCGTCGGCGGCTATTTCAAGTTTTCTTTCCAGCTCCCAGGCTCCGGCGGCATCTATTTTTTCCTGTAACTCGGCCTGTTGCGCCATCAGATCATTCATTTCATCGTCCGTCATCGGTTCTGCAAACTTCATGCTGATAGCATTGAAGTCATCCAGCAGAGCCTTGGTTTCGGCGACACCCTGCTCGACATTACCGCGCACGTCTTTGGAGTTATCCAGTTCAGGTTCCTGTGCCAGGTAACCGATATTGATGCCTTTCTGTGGGCGCGCTTCACCAATAAAGTCTTTATCAACGCCTGCCATGATGCGTAACAGGGTAGATTTTCCTGCGCCGTTATAACCCAGAACGCCGATTTTGGCACCGGGGAAAAAATTTAATGAAATATCTTTTAGAATTTCGGTTTTTGGCGGGACAACTTTGCCCACGCCATTCATTGTGTAGATGTATTGAGCCATGTGATTACCCTGAAAAATTCACTTATTTTAACCTGAAAGTCGGCTGTTATTTCATAATTTGTAATGCATTTGGACAAATACTTGATTAAGCTTTTATGACGGTCGAAAAGTGTTTTGCTGTGCGACGAGATTGGGTATTAGATAAGTGAATAAATTAGAACGGAAAAGCGCAAAACAATTTTTTATGCCTGTTATAAGCAGGTTCTATAAACTTAGTGGTAATACGTCTGAACCAAATTCACCGGGTCTGGTATTTTAGACTCAAAATTATCTTGCTGAACGTTCTATGGGTTTTTTTCCATAATTTGGGTGGCTCGAGATTATAAACCTATAACCCACTGAAATTATTAATGTTTAATAATACCAACTCAATGCTGAGACTGCCCCTATGTCAATGAAAAAACAGCAACAGGAAAGCTACCTTTACGGCAATAATGCGGCTTATTTTGAAGACCTGTATAGCCAGTACCTGATCAATGAAAAAAGCGTCAACAAGGAGTGGCGTGACTGGTTTGAATCGCTCAAGAATGGTACTGATACCATCGATGCCGACCATGTGCATATCCGACAGCAGGTTAAACTGGCGGTACAGAAGAAAAGAACTTCGAATGTCCCCGTCAGTTCTGCGCAACATGATTTCCAGTTAAAACAGACTTCCGTTTTGCAGTTGATCAATGCCTATCGCTTCAGGGGGTTCCAGAAAGCAAAATTAGATCCGCTCGGTTTAACCAAAAATGATGTCGCTAACGAGTTATCGTTAGAAGCGCATAATCTGGCGACGGATGATCTACAAACGGTATTTTCCACCGGTTCCATGTTCGGTGTGGATGAAGCCCCGCTGTCGGACATCATCGATCGCCTGCAAAAAACCTATTGTGGTGCGATTGGTTCCGAGTTTATGTATATCGCTAACACCGAGCAGAAACGATGGATTCAGCAGAAGCTGGAAACGGTGCTGGCCAGACCCAATTTCAAGCATGGCCGGCGCATGCGTATTCTGGATCGCATCATTGCGGCTGAAAATCTGGAGAAATACCTGCATACCCGTTATGTCGGCCAGAAACGATTCTCTCTGGAAGGCGGGGAGTCACTGATTCCACTACTCGATCGCATCATTCAGCAGGCAGGAAAAGATGGGGCACGTGAAGTCGTTATCGGGATGGCTCATCGCGGTCGTCTGAATGTGTTAACCAATATCCTGGGCAAGATGCCGAAACTACTGTTCGATGAGTTTGAAGGCAATGTCACCTGGACCGATCAGTACAATTATGATGTGAAGTATCATCAGGGCTTTTCATCCGATGTGAACACGGTTTCGGGACCCACCCACCTGGCTCTCGCGTTTAATCCTTCGCATCTGGAGATTGTGAATCCAGTGGTGGAAGGTTCCGTACGCTCCAGGCAGCGTCTGTACAATAAACAGTCGATCAGTACCACCGATGTGATGCCGGTGCTGATACACGGTGATTCGGCGTTTGCCGGTCAGGGTGTCGTCATGGAAAACTTTAATATGTGTCAGACCCGTGGCTATCACACCGGCGGCTCGATACATATCATCGTCAATAATCAGATCGGTTTTACCACCAGTCATCCGAAAGATATGCGCTCGACACTGTACTGCACCGAAGTCGCGCGTATGGTGCAGGCGCCTATATTTCACGTTAATGGGGATGATCCTGAAGCCTGTGTTTTCGTGGCGGAACTGGCGGTGCAATACCGTAAAAAATACCATCGTGACGTGGTCATTGATATCATTTGCTATCGTCGCTACGGGCATAACGAAGCGGATGAACCGGCCGCGACCCAACCCAAAATGTACGCCGCAATTCGCAATCATCCACGTATTGTAGAAAAGCATGCGCAACGCCTGATTGACGAAGGCATTATCGATCGTAAAACGGTAGAAACGATGATCAGTGATTATCGCAATGCACTGGAAAACAGCGGTACGGTTGCGCTGAACGTGGTGAGCGGGCTTGAGAAGCAGTCGCGTCAGGGCTGGGATCGCTATTTATCCGGTAATATCAATAAAATTCCGGATACCCGGGTAGACATGAGTCTGCTCAAAACCATCGGTCAGACGCTGGTTGATATACCGGAAGGGTTTGAATTGCATCATCGCGTGAAAAAGATCATGGAAGCGCGTACCAAGATGCTGAATGAAGAGATCTTCTGTGACTGGGGTTTTGCCGAAACCATGGCGTACGCGACCCTGCTGCAGGAAGGCCGATCGGTTCGTCTTTCCGGCCAGGATTCTGAGCGCGGCACCTTTTTTCATCGCCATGCCGTGCTGCACAATCAGGTGGTCGGTGGTGGTGTGCATGTACCACTCAAACAGTTACAGAGTGAAGGTACCCGTTTTGAAGTCATCAACTCTTTCCTGTCTGAAGAAGCGGTACTCGGCTTTGAGTATGGCTATGCGTCGACCGACCCCGAAACCCTGGTGTTATGGGAAGCTCAGTTTGGTGATTTTGCGAACGGTGCTCAGGTCGTTATCGATCAGTTTATCAGCTCCGGTGAAGTGAAATGGGGCCGCCTGTGCCACCTGGTCATGTTATTACCACATGGCTATGAAGGGCAGGGTCCGGAACATAGTTCGGCCAGACTGGAAAGATACCTGCAATTATGTGCACAGAACAATATGCGCGTGGTGATGCCAACCATGCCATCGCAGATCTTCCATCTGCTGCGTAGTCAACTTGTCGGGGAGTATCGAAAACCACTCATCGTAATGACGCCAAAAAGCCTGCTTCGACATGAAGCGGCAGTATCCTCTCTGAAGGAACTGGCAGAAGGCAAGTTTGAAACTGTGCTGTCAGAAGCGGATGAACTGGATAATACAGCGGTCACCCGAGTCATTTTCTGTAGCGGCAAGGTGTATTTCAAGTTGCATGAAGCGCGCCAGCAAAAGTATGACCATACCACGGCGATCATTCGACTGGAGCAGCTGTACCCGTACCCTCAGGAAGAGATTGATGAGCAGCTGAATAAATATCCAAATCTGAAGAAAGTGATCTGGTGTCAGGATGAGCCGCGTAATCAGGGCACCTGGTGGTATATCAAGACACTGCTGATAGATTCCTGCAAAGGTGTTCCGGTCGGTTATGCAGGACGTCAGTCTTCTGCGTCGCCCGCCGCTGGATATATGGGCCTGCATCTGGAGCAGGAACATAGACTGGTTACTGATGCGTTTGAGATGTAGTCATCAAAATTAATAAAACCCTGAATGTTAGCTGTCTTATAAAAATGAAGCTCGCATCAAAAGATAATCTGGAGAGTTCAATATGTTATTAGAAATAAAAGTACCTGTACTGCCGGAGTCGGTGACAGAAGGCACGTTAGGTGCATGGCACAAAAAGGTCGGAGACGCGGTCAAAGAGTCAGAGCATATTGTTGATCTGGAAACCGACAAGGTCGTGCTCGAAATCGTGGCGACCAGTGCAGGCGTGCTGACATCCATCGATATTGAAGAAGGTGCAACGGTCACAAACAATCAGATCCTGGGCAAAATTGACACGGCTGCTGCGGTCGCCGAGCCGAAGCAGGAAGCCGCCGAAACGGCTGTGAGTGAATCCAGAGCCGGTCCAGCAGCACGCAAAATGTTAAAGCAGAATGAATTAACCAAAGATGAAGTGGATGGAACCGGTCCCAAAGGCGCGGTTACCAAACAGGATGTAGAACGCCACCTGAGTGCCAGTGCTAGTGTCAGTCCTGCACAGTCTGCGCCTGCTACGCCTTCTTCTGAACCAGTTGCGAGCGGTCAGCGTAATGACCGTAGAGTACCGATGAGCCGCATGCGTTCACGCATAGCAGAGCGTCTTAAGGAAGCACAAAACTCAGCGGCTATGCTGACGACTTTCAACGAGGTCGATCTGAAGCCGATGATGGATTTACGCACCCGATATAAAGATACCTTTGAAAAAACCCATGGTGTGAAGCTGGGTATGATGTCGTTTTTTACCAAAGCGGCGGTTGAAGCACTCAAGCGCTTTCCAGCGGTGAATGCTTCCATCGATGGTAAAGACATCGTCTACCATGATTATTTTGATGTGGGTATAGCGGTCAGTTCTGAACGTGGTCTGGTGGTGCCGATATTGAGAGACGTCGATGATATGAGCTATGCCGATATTGAGCTGGCCATCAGAGGCATGTCTGAAAAAGCCAGAGATGGCAAGCTGGGGATCGATGATCTCACCGGTGGTACCTTCAGTATTACCAATGGTGGTGTGTTTGGTTCGATGCTGTCAACGCCGATACTGAATCCTCCACAGAGTGCGATCCTGGGTATGCATAATATTCAGCAGCGCGCGGTCGTGGTGGATGGGGAAATTGTGATTCGTCCGATGATGTATCTGGCGCTGACCTACGATCATCGTATTATTGATGGACGCGAAGCGGTGCAGTTCCTGGTAACGATTAAAAGTATTCTGGAAGATCCTGCACGCCTGCTGTTACAGATTTAGGCGTTTCCCAAGACAAGTATAGTATTGTTAAGTAAATCCGGCTCGAACAGGGACGTTCCAGCCAGGCTGTTGGCGTCTAAAATGTGCCGATGGTTAGCCGTTAAAACTGTTCGGGGTATAGGATTTTCTCAGAAACTTGATTTCTCCCGCCGCAATATCCTGCTGCAATTCAAATAGATTAAGCTGCTTTACCTTGTGTCCACGCTGGTCAATAAAAATAAAAGAAGTATTATCGGCCGCTTTCCATTTTAGCTTGGCCCGCGTGTAATCTTTTTTATGCGCCATTTTAAATTCCAGCCAGTCACCAATTCTGATTGAATCCGGGTTTAACTGCTGCCTGTCTTTTGACTGTGCAGGAGCAGGAGTGATGGACGTTAACGCAGATTTGAAAGGAGTTTGTTGAATCGTGAAAGACTGCTTTTTATTGGCTCTCCTGAACTCGTCAATCAGTAGCTTACGGGTACGGTGACGGTGTTCGCCTGAGTAATTTAAGCTAAGCAGCCCTTTATCGACTGCAGCAAGCAGGGATTTGAAAGAGGTTTCAGGATGATCGGGGTGTTCCCCTTTTTTTGACTCATCCAGCGACCAGACCAGTTGTCTGGCCGTTTCCAGAGCTGTGTGGAACTCGGATGAATCGGTGCCGTCGTTCTGAGCAAGATGTAACAGGTATAACTGCCAGTCTTCGTAGAAAAACTGCATGACTGGAATATCAACCACCAGATCAGAGGTGACCTCATTCACCAGTTCGAGTAATTGCTGCTGTAGTTTGGCTTCCTTAATTTTTGCCTGTTTGATTTTGGTGAGGCGTTTTACTTCTGCTAACTTGAAGCTGTCGTACTCTTCAATGAAAGGCTGGTAGTCTTCAATGACAGGCGCTTTAGTTTTCAGTAGCGCGCTAATCAGTCGTGACAACACCAGCAGAGACTCCCCTTTATGTTCAAACCGAATTTCAAAATCCAGAATGGAAATAATGAGGTTGTTGACCGGGTGATCTTCTGTCTTATAAAAGCCCTGATCAACCATAGCCAGTTCAACCAGTGCCACTGAAAGGCGCGATAACTGGAGACGGAGGGCCTCAGATAATCGAGCGTTGGTCAGTAGATTGCGCTGAAAATACAGCAGGCTGCGTATACTTTGTGCCTGCTGTGGTTCCAGCAGAAGGTCCATCTGTGTGCTGAAGTTATCGAATAAGCTGCTGAACTGTAAGGTTCCCTGAGCGGTTGCCTGTCTAAATTCGCTGATAGCCAGTTCCAGCTCTGCGTTGTCCGCCAGGGCTGCAGAGTCTTCTGGTAACGGCAACTCTACAGACGTTTCGAGTGCGGGCTGAGCATTTTCGACAGTCGTTGGCAGGGCGTTGGCTTCCTGCTCAGAGGGTGGTTCAGGTTTATTGACTGGCACGTCAAACAGGGCCATGTCTGTTAGCTCAGCCAGGATGCCGAGGTTATACAGACCGAGATCGATTTGATTGTAAAAATTTCCCAGTTGATGCTGCAGGTTATAATCCAGCAGCAGGAATAAATCGCGGTTTTTCTGACTGGATATATTGAAGGTCTCGATGCTGGCCAGAAAGGCCTGACAGATTTTCAAAGGGGACAGAGGATTATCGTCTTTTATTTCATCCGAGCGATGAACCAGGGTTTTCAGACGTCTCCCGGTATTATCCAGTTGAATATTGTGTATATCCTGATGTTTCCGGCTTAGCGTATCGATAATATCCTGTATACGTGAAGCTTTCTGCCCGGTCGCCAGTCCGCGTAATAGCATATCGCGCGGATGGTGCGAACGGATACGCGTTCGTTGGCATGATTTAAAGTCAGCAAAAAATTTTTCGAGCTGAAACTGAAAGGTATGACGTACGGTTCTTTCGCGCGTTAAAAGCTGTTGCTGGAGCGTTGTAATCGACTCCTGATGAGTGGATAATTCGGCAGGAATTTCCATATGCATCAGGTTGATCAGCATGCCATCCAGATAATTGACACTGAAGTTTATTATTTGCTGAAACTCTGATGAAGGACTGCCTTTTATAAATTTAGGAAACTGTTTAATCGCCGCTATCATAGTGAACTGCTCGGGTATCTCACTTAAGATATAGTTTAAAGTTCTTTGCCTGAGCTATTAGGAAGTTGAAAAAATACCCTTCTACAGACAAAAGTTAAAGTGAGTGATTTGATTAACACTGCTGCAACAAATGATAGTCTCTTAACACCGATTAACACAGCTTCAACCACGTGGAAATAATGCACATTCTAATTCATTTCAGCGCTATCATTATTCAGGTCATTGCCCACTCGCGTGGTAATGGCTATGGTTTTACGCTGAAGTCACTGTCTGTACTCAAGATTATATTGCCTGCCGCTCACTCAAAATTCTCAATTATTGGGGCTGTTGATTCATGAAGTTTTTTGTTTTTGTCCTGTTACTGCTGCATTCGGTGTTAAGCCTGGCACTGGATCCAAAGTTGGCATTGCGTATTGGGGAAGCTGAGGCCAAATTAGTAAAGATCGAGGAGGGACTCCAATCTCCCCAGACACAGTTAGAAGCAAAGCAATTGCGTAGTTTTCAGGAGCAGGGGGTTTTTGTCAAAAACACCTCCAGTGAATGTATCGAACTGTCTGAAAAAATCATTAAAAAAAGTGCAGAAGACCTCGAATTGTTAGGGCCTGTAGCAAGCCCTGATGACCCTGAAGTCACGCGTAAACGCAAGGCGTTGAACCAGAATATGCTGAGTCATGCGCAACAGTTAGCCAGTTGCCGTCTGTTACTGTTAAGAGCGCATGAATCGATCGATATCACCTTAAACCGTCAGCAGCAGGCGATTAAGAGTGAATTGCTGGCCAGAACCCAGAATCTTTTTGAAAACTTTAAAAACGTTATTCTTAATCCCGTCCAGTTTCTGGATGCGAATGTTGAGTTTATAAAGAAAAAAGGAGGGCTGAATAACCTGCTTGAATACGCCTTTTTTCTTGTACCTCTGCTCATCGTAGCGCTAATTCTGGTGCTGGGTACCAAAAAATGGCTGAAAGCACGACTGAATACACTAACCGCGCGCGATCAGGGCGGTTATCTGACCCTGTTTCAGGTTTCTCTGTTGGCCTGTACCAATCGTTATCTGCTGCCATTGACCTTATCCGGGTTTCTCAGTGGCTATTATATTTATCTGATCTGGGCAGAGTCGAGCTGGTATTTCCTGGGCCTGCTGATCAATGGATTCTTCGTCTATCTGCTGTTGAATCTGGTTATCCGCGTGATGCTGAATCCGTGTTCACCCGGCAAGCCCGTTATCCAGTTATCGGAAGCTGTATCCAGGCTTCTGGGGAGCCGATTGCGCCTGTTAAGTAAGCTGCTGCTGGCCGGTTTTCTGGTGTATGCCGCATTGGAGATGCACGACTTCCCGCCTCAGATAACCGCTTTATTACGTAATATTTATTTATTCCTGCTGGTCATCAACATCATCTGGGCTATCTGGCTGCTACCTTTTTATGCTGGATTTAGAAATGTACTACTGCTGCGTAGCCTGATCGTTTCCGGTTTGATGCTCTGCCTGCTGGCCGACTGGCTGGGCTATATTCAGCTTTCCAATTTTCTATTTATCAGCATCGTCGGTTCGATTCTTATCTGGGGCATAACCGTCTTTCTGATCAAGATCTGGACCGATTTTATGGACAGTCTGGATGAGGGAAGAACGGACTGGCAACAGGGTCTGCGCAAACGACTGGGTGTTCAGTCGGGTGAGTTTATGCCCGGATCTATCTGGGTCCGGTTTACTTTTTCGTTGTTTATCTGGTCAGTTTTCGCAATTGCAATTCTGAAAGTCTGGGGCCTGCCGGATGCCAGTCTGTTGAGTCTGAAAGATACCATTCTGGCCGGGTTTGAGCTGGGTGCGGTAAAAATCGTACCGTTCAAGGTGATCGGCTCGCTACTGTTCTTTGCCTTCATGCTGTCGATCGTCGGCTGGATCAAACGACGCATGGATCAAAGCTGGCTCAACCGTTCGCGTATGGATCGTGGCAGCAAGGAAGCGATGATTTCGCTGATGGGCTACCTCGGTGTGGCTATCGCCTTCCTGATCGGATTGTCGATAGCAGGGGTAGAGCTTTCCAGTCTGGCACTGATCGCCGGTGCTTTATCGGTTGGTATTGGTTTTGGTCTGCAGAATATCGTCAACAATTTTATCTCCGGCGTGATCCTGCTATTTGAACGTCCGATTAAAACCGGTGACTGGATTGTGGTCGGTGGTACCGAAGGCTATGTCAAAAAAATCAGTATCCGCTCCACTCAGATCCAGACCTTTGACCGTGCGGATGTGATGGTTCCCAACTCAGAACTGATTTCCAGTCAGGTCACTAACTGGATGTTCCGCGACTCGATTGGTCGGGTGATCCTGCCGATCGGTGTCGCGTATGGTTCTGATCCTGAGCAGGTCAAAGCGATCTTACTGGATATCGCCTATCAGCATCCTGCGGTCATTACGCAAAGCCCGATCCTGTCGAAACCCTGGGTGTTCTTCAAGAAGTTCGGGGATAGTTCGCTGGATTTTGAATTGCGCTGTTTTATTAAGGTCGTGGATGAGCGCTTACGCGTCATCGGCGATATGAACTTCGCGCTGGAAAAAGCCCTGAAACAAGCCAATATCGTGATTCCATTCCCGCAAAGAGATTTGCATTTGATCACGAATAATGACGACAAAGACGTTATACTGCCCGACTCATTAAACCCTACAGCCAACAAATAACAATGTCTGATCGAATTCGCGAAATCCCCTATAACTATACGTCATTCTCGGATAAGGAAATCGTCTATCGCCTGCTCGGAGAGCAATGGTGGGAAGTCATGAACCAGCTACGTGGTGAGCGACGTACCGGTCGTTCTGCGCGCATGCTGTTTGAAGTATTGGGTGATATCTGGGTGGTGAAACGCAATCCCTATTTGCAGGATGATCTGATTTCGAATAACAAACGCATGAAGCAGTTAATCAATGCGCTGAGCCACCGTCTGCTGCAGATCGAGCAGCGTGCGGATAATAATCAGCAGGCGCTGTCGCTGTTAAGTGCTGCCCGCCAGAGCGTGATTGAGTTTGAAATCTGGTTGAAGAATCTGGCCACTCAGCGCAGTAAGATACTGCGCACTCTGGTCAAGATCACCAAAAAGGACAATATCGATTTTACCGGCCTGGCACGTGTATCCCACACCACCGACGCCACCGACTGGCGTGTCGAATACCCGATGGTGGTGTTAACTCCGGATACGGAGGCGGAAATCGCCGATCTGGTGTATGCCTGTATCCAGCTCGATCTGACCATTATTCCACGCGGGGGCGGTACCGGTTATACCGGTGGTGCAATTCCGCTGTATGAAAATACCGCTGTCATCAATCTGGAAAAGCTCGAAACTACCGGTGCAATTGTGCAGCAGACGCTACCCGGTACGCAGATTAAGGCACATACCGTTTTTGCTGAAGCAGGGGTTGTCACACGCCGGGTTTCAGATCTGGCGAATGCGCAAAAACTGGCGTTCGCGGTTGACCCGACCTCACAGGATGCATCCACTATCGGTGGCAATATCGCGATGAATGCCGGCGGCAAAAAGGCAGTGATCTGGGGCACGACGCTGGATAACCTGCTGTCCTGGAAAATGGTGATGCCGGATGCCAACTGGCTGGAAGTAACCCGCCTGAATCATAATATGGGCAAGATTCATCTACAGGAACTGGTTGAGTTTGAAATCAGACGGTTCGACCGCATCACCGGCAAAACCATCGGTCAGACCGAAAAGCTGAATATACCCGGTGCTGCGTTTCGTAAGGCGGGACTGGGCAAGGATGTGACCGACAAGTTTCTATCTGGCCTGCCGGGGATTCAGAAAGAGGGCTGTGACGGCCTGATTACCTCGTCCACCTTCGTGCTGCATCAGGTGCCGGAATTCACCCGTACCGTGTGCCTCGAATTTTTCAATCAGGATGCGGGTAAGGATGTGTCGGCCATCGTTGAAATCAAGGACTTTATCGATGCCACTGAAGGTGTTCAGCTGGCCGGGCTGGAGCATCTGGATGCGCGCTATATCAAGGCTGTGCAATACAGTACCAAGGCCAATCGTTCGGACCAGCCTAAGATGCTATTGCTGGCAGACATTATTTCGGATGATGACAATCTGCTCGCCGCGACCTGCTCGGAAGTGGTGGAGCTGGCAAACAAGCGTCAGGCAGAAGGTTTTATTGCGGTGAGTGCTGCCGCGCGTAAACGTTTCTGGGCGGATCGTTCGCGCACGGCTGCGATTTCCCGCCATACCAATGCGTTCAAGATCAATGAAGACGTGGTGATACCGCTGCACTATTTAAGTCAGTACAGTCGCGGTATCGAAACGATCAATATTCGCCATTCGATTGCGAACAAGGTCGAAATCTGTCTGGCGATCCAGCAGTACCTGCAAAACAAGCTGTCTAAGAATCAACAGCAAGCCGATAAAAATGATGTGTTGCTATCCAAGCTGGACTTTGCGCTGAGCCTGATTAGCGCCCAGATGGAGCAATGGGAACTGTGGCTACAGAATTTTGATACCCCGGTTAAAAATTTCAAGAGTCAGTTAAAGTTCAAACCTGGCGCAAAGGATAGTGTGATTGACTGTCTGCTGCGCAACGATCTACGCATCAGTTACCGCGAGCAGGTTAAAAAGCCGCTGGATGAGGTTTTTTCCGGTCTGGAGTACGCCGATATCCGCGCCGATTATTCGCGTATTCATGTCTCGGTGAAGGATTCGCGCCTGTTCGTTGCTCTGCATATGCATGCCGGAGATGGCAACGTACATACCAATATACCGGTGCATTCGGACAACTATAAAATGCTGCATCAGGCCGATCTGGTGGTCGAGGAAGTGATGCAACTGGCGACTTCGCTGGATGGCGTGGTGTCGGGCGAACATGGCATCGGGCTGACCAAGATACGGTTTCTGGAACCCGAAAAACTTCAGGCCTTCGAAGCCTATAAGCAGCGCATCGATCCGGATCAGCATTTTAACAAGGGCAAGTTGCAGTCCGGTTCCGGCCTACAGAATGCCTACACCCCATCATTACGCCTGCTGGAACAGGAAGCGCTGATACTGGAATACAGTGAGCTGGGTGCGATCAACGATTCGATCAAAAACTGTCTGCGCTGCGGCAAGTGTAAGCCGGAATGTATGACCCATATTCCGCGCGCTAATCTGCTGTATTCACCACGCAACAAGATACTTGCGACCGGACTCATCATCGAAGCCTTTCTGTATGAAGAGCAGACCCGGCGCGGCCTCTCCAGCCGCCATTTTGACGAACTGAATGACGTCGCCGATCACTGCACAGTCTGCCACAAGTGCCTCAACCCGTGTCCGGTGAATATCGATTTCGGTGATGTCAGTATTGCGATGAGAACCCTGTTGATCAACAATAAACAGCGCCGTAAGAGCCTTGGCTCGATGCTGGGAATCTGGTTCCTGAACCTGCAGGATCCGACCATGATTCAATGGTCACGCAAGTTCATGCTGGACTGGGGCTTTAAATCGATACGCTGGTTACGCATGACATTGAAAGGCATGGGACTGGCGCCACCGCGTCAGGAACAGGCTCGCTCCAGTAGCGGCAAGCCGGTGATCCGCCAGCAGATTGTTAATTTTGTACGCAATCCGATTCAGGCCAATGTGCCGGCTAAGACCATGCGCCAGTTACTCGCGGCGGATGACAGCCAGATGGTGCCGATCATCCGTAATCCGGCGATCCCCAAGGAAGAGCGTGATTCGGTATTTTATTTTCCCGGATGCGGTTCGGAGCGTCTGTTCAGTCAGGTTGGACTGGCAACCATCGCGATGCTGTACGAAGCCGGTGCGCGCACCGTATTACCGCCCGGCTATCTATGTTGTGGTTATCCGCAGATTGCAGCAGGGCAGGAAGTCAAGGGACAGCAGATTACCACCCAGAACCGGGTACTGTTTCACCGTGTCGCGAATACCCTCAATTATCTCGACATCAAAACCGTGATCGTGTCCTGTGGAACCTGTCTGGATCAGCTTGAGCGCTATGAATTTGATAAGATTTTTCCCGGCTCGCGTATCATGGATATCCACGAATACCTGCTGGAAAAGAATTTCAAACTGGAGCAGGCCTCGGATACCCGTTACATCTATCATGACCCCTGCCATACCCCGATTAAAAACCATGTGCCGATCGAACTTGCCAGCAACCTGATGCAGCAACCGGTTGCACTGACTTCACGTTGTTGTAGTGAATCCGGTACCCTGGCCACTGCCAGACCGGATATTGCGCACCAGCTGTTTACGCGCAAGCTGGAATCGATGCAGGCGGCGAAACAGGAAATACAGGCGGGTGATGATAAGGTGGAAGTTAAATGTCTGACCTCCTGTCCAGCCTGTCAGCAGGGCCTGTCACGTTACGAAAAACTGACCGGTATGACCACCGATTATATCGTGGTGGAAATGGCCAAACGTAACTATGGTGACCAGTGGCTGGATACCTTTCTGGAAAAAGTGTCGCATGGCGGCATGGAAAAGGTATTGCTGTAATTATTTATGTACCACGAAGAGCACGCAGTACTCGAAGAAAACTGTTGGTCAGGGCGATAGCTAGTTAGCTATTCGGCCTTACAAATCATCGTGATCTTCGTGTGCTCCGTGGTGAATCGTCCTAATTGAAACTATGATCATGCCTGTCAATCACAAATTTTTTATTACCGGCCACAAAGGCTTCGAAACCCCACTGTTTCACGAAATTCGTGACATTATCAGCCCTGTTGACGAAGACTCACGCCAGATCAAAAAGGTTTACGGTGGCATCGAGCTGCAGGGTGGACTGGAACTGGCTTATCGGGTCTGTATCTATTCACACCTGGCCAACCGGGTTTACCTGCAGTTAAAAACCTTTAAGGCGGATAACGAGGAAGCACTGTATCAGCAGGTGTATGCGATCGACTGGTCACAGCATCTTGGCTCGCGTCATAGCCTGGCGGTTTCGGCAACGCTATCGGGCTCCAATCTGGATCATAGCCACTATGCCTCGTTAAAGGTTAAGGATGCGATCGTCGACTATTTCCGTAACACGGTGAACAGTCGTCCGGTGATCGACAAGGAGCAGCCGGATCTGCGTGTCCATCTGAATATCCACAAAAATAATGCAACCCTGAGCCTGGATATGTCCGGCCTGTCGCTACATCGACGAGGCTATCGACTGCAACACAGCGGGGCCCCATTAAAAGAAAATCTGGCCGCCGCATTACTGGTGCAGGCGGGCTGGAACAAACAAAAGGCAAAAGATTTCAGCCTGCTCGATCCGATGTGCGGCTCCGGTACCTTTGCTATCGAAGCGGCCATGATGGTGGCCAATATCCCGCCAGGGCTGGATCGTGAATACTTCGGGTTTTTACGCTGGTTGCAGCACGATAAAGCGCTCTGGGAAGAGTGTCTGCGGACTGCGGAAGCCGGAATTGACGAACAGGCTGTATGTGAAATATTCGCCAGCGACAGCAGTGAGCACGCGATCGAGATTGCGCGCGATAACGCGATGCGTGCCGGTGTCGAAGAACTGATCCAGTTTAAAGTCATGCCGTTGGAAGATCTGACGACCGATGTGGTAAGCAAACCACCGCTGATTATTATCAATCCGCCGTATGGCGAGCGCCTGCAGGCAGAGCAGGGACTGGCACCGTTGTATTCACAGATGGGCAAGGTATTAAAGGACATACTGCTCGCGCATGCCGCTGGCAGTGTGCATATTATCTCCGCTAATCCAGACTTACTGCATCGTCTACGGCTCAACAGAACAGCCAAGAAAGCGGTCAATAACGGGCCGATTCAATGCGTGTTTGCATCGTTTGATATCGCTTACAGTAGTGTGCCTGATCAGGTCGACGCTCCAGCGCTAGTGCCGAAGTCGATGCCGGCGGCTGATGAAAATGATCCCGAAGCCATCGCGCTGCACAACCGTCTGGTCAAAAACAACAAGCACCTGAGCCGCTGGGCAAAGCGTAACGATGTTAGCTGTTACCGGATTTACGATGCCGATCTGCCGGAGTTTGCGTTCGCACTGGATCGTTACGGCAATGCACTCGACCCGGACCAGGCGTGGTATCTGTTATCGGAGTATCAGGCACCGAAAACGGTGGATGCAGAAAAAGCCGAGCAGCGTATTATTCTGGCTCAGCAGGTAGTTAAAAAACTGTTTCAGTTGAAAGACAATCAGTTGTTCAGCAAATTGCGTCAGCGTCAGCGTGGCAAACTGCAGTATGAAAAGCTGGATAAGCAGGGTGAAATGTTCCAGGTCAGAGAGGGTTCCGCACAGTTACTGGTGAATATGACGGATTATCTGGATACTGGACTGTTCCTCGATCATCGCCTGACGCGCCAGCTGATTGCCGCGCAGGTCCGAGATAAGCGGGTGTTAAATCTGTTCTGTTATACCGCTTCGGTTAGCGTGCAGGCCGCACTCGGTGGAGCCGCTCTGGTCACCAGTGTCGATATGTCGGCCACCTACATCAACTGGGCGAAAGAAAATTTCGAGCTGAATGATCTGCGTAATGAAAAGAAATACCAGTTTATTCAGGCCGACTGTGTGGAGTTATTACGTTCACCAGAGGCACATGATCTGGCGGATAAATACGATCTAATCTTCCTTGATCCACCGTCGTTTTCGAATTCCAAGAAAATGCATGAAACGCTGGATATTCAGCGCGACCATGAAGAGTTGATCATCAATTCGATGAAGCTGCTGTATAAAAAAGCTAAATTGATTTTTTCAACCAATAAAAAGGGCTTCAGGTTGAGCGATGCCATACAGCGTGATTTCACGGTAACGGATATCACCTATCAGACCGTATCGGAAGACTTTAAGCGGCGGCCGAAGATGCATCAGTGCTGGGAAATAACAGCAAAATAAAAAAGCCGGATCAGATGATCCGGCTTTTTTTACTCCTTCAATGTTTCAGTAAATTACTGAACGATCTCTGAAGAGTTCCAGATTTCACCGTCAGAACCGGTGTTCCTTACCATATCTCCATAGTTTGATGCCTCTGAATAGCGTACTAAGTCATAGCGGGTGCCGGCTGCATTAGGAGTGCCGACTATGGTTTTCAATGCGATGGTCTCCCGCACCGAGAAGCCGGCCGGCAGATCCGGGGCGATAGTAGAGTCGGTAAACAGTACAAGATAACTATGAGTACAACCGGTACAGGTCGCATTCTCGACATACCAGTTGAACTGAATAGGAGGTTCTCCCTGTACATTCGAGTTTATGTCGCCTGTACCCGGATCTGCAACAGTTCCTGAACCGGTATTAAAGAATGTTAAAGTTTCAGCGTCAGCGATGGAAACAATAGTGCTGCCAGCGACAGTGATAAGGCTGTTGATGGGTAAAGCGCCACAGTCTTCGAGAACGGTTTCGAACTCTTCAAAACTGTTCGGGGTAATCGGTGCTCCTAAACCACCGTCAGCCAGATCATTCCAGCCGGATTCATAACCACAAACCAGTGTTGTATTGACCGGAGGCTGGGTAGTTCCGCCACCTTCACCTGCAGTGGGGCCTGGAATAGTTGCTCGGTAATCGGTCGAATGGAACTGACCGGTAACCTCATCGGCGGCGTAGATTCTAACCAGCAGTTGATAGCTTGCTGCCGTTGAGTCAAGGCCGATACTGCTGGAATCACTGGAGATTTCCAGTGCAGTGGAGGCGACGACCACACTGTTTTCGCTCGAACCTACCAGATCTACGAAGGTTTGTAGTCGATTACCAATCTGATCGCTGACCTCTACCAGCACTTCGTCGTTTCTGGTACCGGGAGCCAATGTCCAGGACAGAGTCAGATTACTGGCGAGGGTGAAATTTGAAATCGCTGATTGAGCCGCCGTAGTCGCCACCGGGTATTTTCCAGTAGTGGACGGCGCATAGGCCAGAGTGTCTGTATAAGTCGCAACCGACTGTGCATTGGCCGCAATTTGTGGTGCAGATGGGTTCGAAATATTCAGATCCTCGGTATACAGATCGTACTGAATGATATCTCCTGCTACAAAATGCGAAGACAGGATTTGTCCTGCTGCCGATCCGAAGCCTTTAAAGTCACCGGTAAAGCTTTGACTGCCTTCATCATAAACCTGCACATCACCAGCAGATGCTAAGACCGGTGTGCCCAGATAAACCACGGCCTTGACCGTAGTAGCATCATTGCCGTCGATAACACTGACTGTTGCTGAAGCGATTTCCAGCCCACCCGTACCATTGTTGGTGAAATCATTATCAAACAGGCGCGTGTTGATGCCGCATCCGCCGGTTAGTCCATCGCTGCCATCAAAATCATTACAGTGAAAATTGAAATAGGTATCGGTAATGCGCTGATTGCCGAGTAGCTGCCATTGACTGCTGGTCTGGTTTAGTTCGACATCCCAGATTTCAGTTTCCGGTTCGACGACACCATTGAAGGTGACATTGAATGCGACTCTGGCGGTACCCAGTGTCACATTCAGGTCAGACACGGAAATACCATTAAATGAAATACCGATCATGGACGGATCGGTGCTGATATCGGTTATAAATTGGCCAAGCGACTGATCACCCTGTAGAAAATTGACAGAAAACAAGCTCTCTAAAGTGGTTGTCGAGGTTGGCAGGCCACTGGAAAATATAGATGCCAGGCTGCTAAACAGATTGGTGATAGCCTGAGTATTGGAGACCGAGCTGGTTAACTTTGTGCTATCGGTCACTTCCAGGGTTTCAGTATTGTCTTCCTGATCCAGCAGGTCATCGCTGAGAGTTGTGCCTTCGATCAGGTTTCTGATTGTCGCAATGTTGCTAATGGTATCGACTTCGATTTTAACCAGATCCAGAGCCGCATCCAGACCGGAATGATCGGCACTGAAAGAGCTTCTTAACAGGTCAATCGCGCTACTGACGCCGAGTGCACTGAATACATGCTGTAGTTTGTTTTTGAGTGCAACTTCCTGTGCGGCGACGACGGTCGCATCGAGCGAGGTGGTCAAGATGGAGTCAAAGAAGCTTTCTGCAATCTGCTGTGCCGCGTTTGCCACGATCAGATCGGTAAACGGCGTAATATTCACGTTGCCACCCAGATCCGCTGTCTCGGCATAGGAATGGAGTCGATACAGTCGTCCGCCGACAGTACCCTCTGCGCGAAGACGGTAAGGCGCTGTCAGGCCGCTGACATCGACGTTGTAATTACCATTCGCTTCAATCAGTGCCGATTTGGTATTGCCGAGAGCATCTCTTACGGTGACCTGTCCGATAATCGGAGCACCTGCCGCCGCAGTTCCACTCAGAACAGTGGGTGTTGCGATGATTGCAGGCTAACTGATGCGGCGTCGCTGCTACTATTGCCATCACTGATGGTATAGGTAAAGGTGTCGAAGCCAATGTAGTTTGCATTCGGCGTGTAGCTTACAACGCCACCGTTCAGTGTCGCTGTGCCATATGTAGGCTGGGTTATTGCTGTTACCGTGAGTGTATCGCCATCCAGGTCGACATCATTGGATAATACGTTGATTTCTGTCGCAGTAGCATTTTGAAATATGGCGGAAGGGCTGTCACTCACTGCAACCGGGTCAAAATTGTTTCCGCTGACCTTTTCGCTACTGCCACCTCCGCCGCAGGCAGCAAGCATAAGGCTGAAGACGATAACCAGAGGTTTGAAAATTGATAGGGAATTTTTCATATCTTGTCCTGTTAGTTTTTTTGAATTTAGAAGGATGAGAAAACAGAGGATAGCAAAGATCCATGAATAGTTTGGAAAAAAACAGGTTTTTTTGCTGATAGGAATGCCAAACAGAAAATTTTTTCTGACCTTGAATCCTGTCTGCTAGAATAGGCGGCTTATTTTTTACCGATAGCGCAATGCCTAACCCAGCCGACACCGATAAATACCTGGATCTTTTTTTGAATAATACCCCGCTGATGGATGTGCGTGCACCGGT
>JACNJF010000147.1 GCA_014382695.1 Gammaproteobacteria bacterium
ATGAATTTAGCGGCCTTACCAGTAAATCGCTGGTGAAAAAGGCCATCCTCGAAAAGAAAGTGCTCAAAGGTCTGGAGCGGGATGATGATGGCAGCCTGGTCGCTGCAGTCGTTTTTCCGTTATATGTAAGAGCGCAGCCGGTAGGTGTCGCGATCTATATGTCAGACATGAGCAAGGCGATAGAAAGCTTTAAACAGTCGGATGGCTCCGAAACACATCTATTTTCTGGTAAAGGAAAAACTGAATACAGCACCAGTCAGAGACAGTTCAAACAGATTCAGGCCGACCTTGAATCAAAAAATACAGCGCTACAGTTTCGTCAGCATCTGGGTGAGCGAACCTACAGTATGGTTCAACTCCCGATCATCGGGGCCAACAAGGCACAGCTGGCTAATTTACTCAGTGTTACCGACTACACCATCAGTCACGAAAAACAGTCCCGTTTTTTAAAGGCTGGTCTGATCACTGCCCTGTTCGCTTTTGTCGCCTGCATGCTGTTTATGTACTGGTTTATCGTGAAGGCATTCAAGCCACTGGAAAAATGCCTGGTGATTATGGCGCGTATATCCGCTGGTAGTCTGACGGACCGTATCGAAGTCGACAGCAGTGGTGAATTTGGCCAGCTGATGCAAGGGCTGAGTGGCATGCAAAAAAAGCTCGGAGATATGATCGATGATATCAATGCAGCCGCTTATCAGATTGAGGTTTCCGCCGGTAATCTGGATAAGGTAACCAATGAATCGAGTCATCGAGTCACTTCACAGAGCCAGATTACGCAACAGCTGGTAGACAATATTGACCAGCTCATGAAAGCCTCCAATGAGGTAGATAAAAGCGCCGGGGAATCGGCGGTAGAGACTGAAATAACCGGTAGTGAAGTGAGCAAGGGTAGAGCCATCGTGAAACAGGGCGTTGATACCATAAAAATCATTTCAACCCAGGTAAAGGCCGCTGAAATCGTGGTAAAGGATGTACAGAGCGAGACCGAAAGTATCGGTTCAGTGCTGGACGTGATTAAAAGTATTGCCGAACAGACCAATCTGCTGGCACTGAATGCCGCCATCGAGGCGGCCAGAGCCGGTGAACATGGGCGCGGTTTCGCGGTAGTGGCCGATGAAGTCAGAACCCTGGCCAATCGCACACGGATTTCCACCCAGGAAATCGAAACCATGATTGAGGCCCTACAAACGGAAGCCAGTAATGCCGTGAGTAAAATGGGCAGCAGTATCAGCATGGTTGAAAAGGGGGTCACTATCTCCGATCAAACCGACCAGTCGTTTACCCTGATCGCCGAAAAAGTCCATCTAATCCATCAGAAAAACCTCAATATATCCAGCGCAGCCAGTCATCAACTGGCGCTGTCAGAGGTTATGCATAACTATGTTCAAACCATCAATGTAGCCACCGATGACGCCGTCAATGGCAACCAGATTACGGTCAAATCGAGTCAGGAGCTGATCAGTCTGGCCGCCCAGTTGAAACAGAAGGTATCCCAGTTTAAAACCTGAATCACCAGAACAGGTAGAGCAGAAAGACCCCAAGCAGCAGTCGATAATAGACAAAAGGCATCATGCCCACACGGTTTATCAGCTTTAAAAAGAAGTGGATGCAGGCCCAGGCGCTGAGCGCGGAAAGCGCTACTGCCAGCAATAGTAATGACCATTCAACCGGCACCCTGGCTTCAATCAGATCTCTGGTTTTAAACAGCCCGCTGGCAATAATCACCGGGATCGATAACAGAAATGAAAAGCGTGCCGCAGCATCCCGATTCAATCCCAGCATCAGGCCAGCGGTCATCGTAATGCCCGAACGTGAAGTACCAGGTATCAGGGCCAGAGCCTGAAACAGGCCGACGATCAGGGTATCTTTCAAGCGCAGGCTGTATTCGTCACGCGGGCGATGCTGTATACGGTCAGACCAGCCCAGCAGCAAACCAAAACCGATGGTCGCCCAGGCGATGATCAAAGGCGAACGCATTTCGTTTTCAATTAAATCCTTGAATAGCAGACCGGCGATCACCGCCGGAATAGTACCGATGATTACCCACCAGGCCAGCCGGCTGTCGCGATTATGCTGCTGCTTAAAAACACTGCCGAACCAGGCCTGCGTCATCTGCAGCACTTCGTGGCGGAAATACACCATCACCGCCGTCAGCGAACCCACATGCAACGCCACATCAAACACCAGACCCTGATCCGGCCAGTGCAAGATCACCGGCACCAGAATCAGGTGTGCTGAACTGGAGATCGGTAAAAATTCGGTTAAGCCCTGCACGATGGCAAGTACGATGATCTGTAAAGTTTCCATAGTTTTAGTGATTGATAGAAAATTGTTGTTTACACGATGCTGACGAAGATCATGCGGAACTTACTTCCCGCAGAATCTTCGCGCCCTTCGTGAGCTTCGTGGTTAATAAATTTACACCACTTTAAATGCAGTTAACTTAGATCGAGCCCCTTGTGCAACTCGATCACCTTAAATTTCTCTCCCATTTCACCCGGCAGGGTCAGGCTTTTAACCTGTTGCGAGAAAGTGATCTGCTGCATGGCATCGGCTGCAGCAGGTAATAACTCCAGCAACCCATTGGCGATCAGAAATTCCGCCTGGGTGAATAATCCGACAATACGGAACCCGGTCTCCAGTGCCGCATCGGCAAAGGCATCAAAATCGACAAATGCGGTAACATCCTGCAACCCCGGATAGATCAGCGGATCGGGGTGGACACGATGCTGGTAGAAGCACACCAGTGTGCCGGTATATCTTTGCGGATGATAATACTGTGGCTGCAGGTAGCCATAATCAACCAGCAGCAACACCGCCTGATGACAGACTTCGGCCAGACTTTTACACCACGGTTGATAATTCAGATTAAGCTCGGTGCAATACTGATCCGGTAACTGCTGATCCGCATCGATCTGACGCATCTGTTGCACCGCCGCACTGTCGCTCGAATACGGCTGCCAGACAAACTGCTGATCCCGGTAAGCCACACCCAGTTCCAGCCAATCCTTATCCTTGAGCAGGATATTCACCGGCATCGCATCCAGTACTTCATTACCCAGCACGACCCCGTTAAAGGCCTGCGGCAGGCCGGATAACCAGCTAACCTTCTGCAGATCAGCGGACGATAACTGCTGCTCCAGTAAAGTCTGCTGACGTTGCTGCAGATCACTACTGGTTTCGAGTATCGAATACGCCAGCCAGTCGACCCCCAGCGCATTCAGACGCTGGATGATATCGACACACAGCTTTCCGGTTCCGGCACCAAACTCCAGCATCTGCGGCGCGACCCCCTGGCTAAACAGATCACGCAAATGATTCGCCAGGGTCTGACCAAATAACGCCGAAACTTCAGGGGCCGTCACAAAATCACCGGCCGCCCCAAACTTGGTGGCACCCGCCGCATAATAGCCCAGCCCAGGTTCATACAGGCAATATTGCATGTAATCACGGAATGAAATCACCCCGCCGGCGGCCTCAATATGTTGAATGATGCACTCGATCAGACGTGAACTGTGCGCGATCTGTTGTGGATCGGGCGCTGGTAACTCGATTGCGGGGTGATATGATGACATTATTTTATGTGAACGATCCTAAATGAAACTTGCAGGTAAAACCGCGCTAATCACCGGAGCCGCCAGACGGCTGGGTGCACAAAGCGCCAAGACTCTACATCAAAATGGCGCGAACATCATCATTCATTATGGCCATTCGTCCGATGCAGCCGAAACTCTGGTTAAAACGCTGAACGCCGTGCGGGCGGATTCGGCCACTGCAGTGCAGGCCGACCTGTTACAGCTGTCCCAGATAGAGCGACTGGCCGAGCAGGCGATTCAGACGTTTGATGGGCTCGACATCCTGGTTAACAATGCCTCCAGCTTTTACCCCACTCCGCTCGGTGAGATTCAGCTACACCAGTTTGATGATCTGATTGGAAGCAACTTTAAAGCCCCGTTATTCCTGTCCCAGGCCTGCTATCCTGCACTTAAAAAAAGTGCTGGCTGCATCATCAACATGGTCGACATTCACGCCCGTTCACCGCTCAAAGATCACACCGTCTATAGCTGTGCAAAAGCCGCGAATGCGATGCTAACGCGCTCACTGGCACTCGAAATGGGTCCACAGGTACGCGTCAACGGCATCGCACCCGGAGCCATCCTGTGGCCGCAAAACCATGCTGAAATGGATAGCACAGGGCAACAGCAGATACTGCAACAGATCCCGCTACGGCGCACTGGAGCACCCGGTGATATCGCCGACACCCTGCTGTTTCTGATCGAGAGCGATTATATCAACGGCCAGATCATCGCCGTCGATGGTGGCCGTCAGCTGTTCTAATCCGTCATGTTGATCAATCTTTCAGATTGCCCTGATGCGCCGCTCATGGCAATCTAGCCGACTTGTTTAGAGCCTCGCTGGCAGGAAATTCCATGAGTCAATACTGGACCGATACCGTCAAATCCCTCGACCCCTATGTACCGGGTGAACAACCGCAGGATCAGCAGTACGTCAAACTGAATACCAACGAAAACCCTTACCCGCCGTCACCCCGAGTGATCGAGGCGATCGATCAGTACAACAAGCAAAAACTGAAGCTTTATCCCGATCCAGAGTCGACCCTGTTACGTCAGGCGCTGGCACAACGCTTCGGGGTGGAAACAGAAAACGTGTTTGTCGGCAATGGCTCAGATGAAGTGCTGGCGCATAGCTTTCAGGCGTTTTTCAAGCACCAGCAACCGCTACTGTTTCCTGACATCAGCTACAGCTTCTATCCGGTGTACTGCGGCCTGTACGATATTGAATACCGCACTCTGCCGTTAGGTGAAGATTTTAGCGTCAATATTGAAGATTTTAATGTCGCCAATGGCGGCATCATCCTGCCCAACCCGAATGCACCCAGCAGTGTATTGCTGGCGCTGGATCAGATCGAGCAACTGTGTAACAACAGTTCATCGGTGGTGATCATCGATGAAGCCTATATCGATTTTGGAGGAAAATCTGCGGTAGCACTGACCAGCAAATACGATAATCTGCTGGTAATCCAGACCTTTTCCAAATCCCGCAGCATGGCAGGCCTGCGCCTGGGTTATGCAATCGGCCATAAGGATCTGATCGAAGGCCTGGTGCGAATCAAAAACTCTTTCAACTCTTATCCGGTAGACTCGATCGCACAGATCGCAGCCGTCGCTTCGCTGCAGGATGAAGCCTACTTCCAGCAAAGCTGCCAGGCCATCATCCGCACCCGCGATCATTTAACCGAGCAACTCGCTCAACTCGGTTTCAAGGTACTACCTTCAGCCGCCAACTTCATCTTCGCCACCCACCCTGGACATTCGGCAGAGCAGCTGTATCTGAAACTGAAGAAAAACGGGGTACTGGTGCGTTACTTTAAAAAAGCGGGGATCGATCAATATCTACGCATTACCGTTGGCACGGATCAGGAGATTGAAATTCTGATCAGCAAGCTTAAGCAGAT
>JACNJF010000085.1 GCA_014382695.1 Gammaproteobacteria bacterium
ACCTGCCGGATTAATATTTTAATTCAGCGTTAAAGGTATCACAGCGAGGGCTTTCAGCCCGCCCAGTTCGGCGTCGTCAAAGCTCAGGCTACCGTGATAACTGTGCAATATATCCGCGCAAATACTCAGCCCGAGACCATGCCCTTCCACCGTTTCATCCAGACGCAGACCTTTGGTGGTGATCTGTAGCGCCTGATCCGGTGCCACTCCCGGTCCGTCGTCTTCCACCTTGATGGTGAGCTGCTGGCTGTCGTTACTGATCTCGATACTGACCGCCGATTCGGCAAACTTGCAGGCGTTATCGAGCAGATTGCCCAGCAGTTCGAGCAGATCATCGCGGTCGATGCTGACGCTCATGGATTCGGGCTGTAGCTGCAAGCGGATCAGGATTGTGGGATAGATCTTTTGCATCACTTCCAGCAGATACGCGCACTCTTCGCGCAGGTTGACCACACCAACGGCGACCGATGCGCCGGAGATGCGCGCGCGCCGCAGTTCGCGATCGACGATGCCCCTGATTTCATCCAGCGCTTTGCTTCCCGACGGGCTTTTGTGCTGATCCAGTTGCAACGACACGATCTGCAGCGGGCGTTTGATTTCATGCGACAGGTTACCGATCGCATTGCGTGTTCTAGCGATACGCTGACGCAATTGCTCCACCAGGGTTTTGATTTCCTGTACCAGCGGCAACACCTCCAACGGCACCTGTGACATCGCCTGCTCCGGTTTGCCATGACGGATATCCTGCAGGTTAAGGCGCAGCGCATCAAAGATAGAGAAGGCACGATTGAGAATTCGTTGCTGCAGATAGATCGAGACAAAGGTGATGCTCAGAATAATCAGTACCGCGACGCCAAAAAAGCGCAGCAGATTGCGGTACACCGGGGTCATGTCTTCCGCCACCCACAGCTCAAAGCTCTGATTATTCCTGTGTACGCGCTGCTGCCACACCAGCCAGCTTTCTTCACCCACACCCTGCATCTGATACGACTGCGCGTAATCATCCGCCGAGATGGGCCTGAACGGCACCTCGAAATCGAACAGCGAGCGTGAGCGAATCTTTTGCTGGCGAATATTGATCGCATAATAATGACCCGAGCGCACCCGGCTGTAGATGGTCGACATATGCGCCGGGTTGAGACTCCAGTGCTGCGCTTGATCCTGCTGGATCAGGCTGACCAGGCTATCGGCATCGTGCTGCAGGCGGCTCAACACATGATCCTTGAGTAACTGCTGAATGCTGTAACTCAAGCCGCCGAGCAGCAGCAACATCAACAGGATCATGTTGATGACCAGACTACGGGTGAGTTTTTTCTTGAGTGAGTACATGGTTTAGACGGGCAACTGATAGCCCTGACCGCGGTGGGTTTTGATGAAATCGCGGCCGAAGTAATGACGCAGCCGATTGACATACACTTCGAGTACATTGCTGTCGCGCAGCTGCTCTTCTTCATAGATATGTTCGCTGAGCACGGTCTTCGACAGTATTTTTCCGGGATGCGTCATCAGATAACGTAACAGGCGGAATTCAATCGCGGTTAACTGAATCTGCTGTTGCTCTGCAGTCGTCACGCACTGGGTATCCAGATCCAGCACCAGATCGCGGTACTTCAGGCTATTTTCGATTTGCCCGAAGCGTCGGCGTAACACGGCTTCCAGACGCGCTAGCAGCTCTTCCACATGAAATGGCTTGCCGATGTAATCATCCGCTCCGGCCTTCAGCCCATCCACCTTTTCCTGCCAACTGTCGCGTGCGGTGAGTATCACGACCGGTGTATCCCGCTTCGCGGCGCGCCAGCTTTTCAATACCTCCAGACCCGATTTCTGCGGCAGCCCCAGATCCAGAATGATGCCATCGAAATCCTCTTCGCTGGCGATGAACTCGGCATCGACACCATTATCCGCATGCTCTACGACATAGCCTGCTTTTTTCAGAGCGGGGCGTAACTGTCGGACCAGCTCGGCATCATCTTCGACCAGTAGCAGTTTCAATCCTTCATCTCCTGTTGCAGTATGCGTCCGGTTCTGGCGTCGATTTCAAACTCCAGTACATGCCCGTTGTCGAGAATGAACTCCATCTCGTAGATGATTTCTCCGTGATCCTGTTCCACTTCCAGATCGAGTAGACGCCCCTGCAAGCGGGCCTGGTTCATTTGCAGAATCGAGTCCAGCGAAAGGATTTCGCCCTGCCGCACCTTGTCCCTGATCTGCTCGGAACTCAGTTCATTGCCGGCAATACTGTCGAAACTAGCTATCCCAGCCAGTAGCGCCAGGAATACGTACATGATCTTCATCGAACCATCCTTTTTCTGCATCCTGATGACAGGCATTACATTGACTGAAAGACTTAACCTTATCATTATTCGTCACCAAACGCGCCGGGATCTCTGCATGGGTCTGCTTAAAGGCTGGCCACTCGCTCACCCTTATAGCAGGGTCCTGCGGCGGGTTTCCCAGCTTGCGGTACAGCCCCTGCTGCTGACCAGACATCTGTAGCAGGTATTGCAAAATATCATCCTGCGAAGCGCTATCCAGCTCGGCGTTTTCACCGAAATGATCCTGCAGCCCGCGCATGATCAATGCCCATCCTGCCGGGGCCAGCAACTGTGCAGGATACGCCATATGGCAACTGCCGCATTCATTCACATAGAGTCCTGCAGGCACTGATTGATCAGCTTGCCCTAGCGATGCGAAAATGGTCGTATGCTGCAATCCACCGGCAGCAACTGCACGCGCTATAGCGCTGACACTGAACACCAGAATCGCAGCGAGCAGTAGACTACCCGACCATAGACTAAGCGATTTATTCATCTGCAAGCCCTCCTGTCAAACATGAACTATTTATCAACGCCTTCACTGTGGTACTTTTTACGGCCATTGATCATGGATTTAACCAGATTCTCGCCTTCCAGCAGACTACTGACGATCACACCCGCAACATGCAGGATGACCAGCAACAGGGTAAAGTTGGCAAAAAACTCATGGATTTCTTCCATCCACTCGGGGTTAAACCCGGCAAACAGGGTGCCCGCCAAAGGCCCCTGCCCCTGTGCTGCGATAATCACCATGCCGGTAAACGAAACCATGATGATGCTGACTATCAGACTCACAATCATGGCTGCCGCTGCCGGGTTATGCCCCAGATGATGCGGCACCTTCAGGGTCAGCATCTGGCCCAGATATTTGAATACCGCCGACGGCGCCTTAACAAACTGGCTAAAGCGCGCATAACGCGTGCCGATCACGCCCCACACCAGCCGGAATGCAATCAACAGTGCGACTGCGTAACCGGCCTGGATATGCAGGTTCATCCAGTCATCTTCGGTGATAAATGCGAGGAAGAATGTCACCACCAGCGACCAGTGAAAAACTCTGACCAGCGGGTCCCAGACTTTTACGGTTTGTGGTGTCTCTGTTTGAATACTCATGATTACTGCCCTTATAAGCGGTTAATTTAATACTGAAAGACTAGCAGGGTTAAATTAAACCAAACTTAAAAATGGTTAAGTTTGCAGCGCTTTCATATAGAATTTACGATTCTGCAGTGGCTTTTTGCATTGGTAAGCAGTCTGTATGTGAATTCCTGCTAAAAAACTATAAAACTTTATCCTGAATTCAGGCAGTTCTTTCTCTTTTCAAATTCGCTATAACTCCTGAGGCCATTATGCAAAATCTGCGCTTATCACTTTTTTTAACCTCCCTGCTGCTGTTATCTTCTTCTAGTCAGGCAGAGTTAAAGGAAATGCAAATTTCCGGCGTATTCGAAATGGAAGCGGTTGCAATCCAGAGTGATAGCAATGGTAACTCGAATGATCTGCTGGCACCGGCGCTGGAGATTGAGTTTTACACCCGCCTGACCAAACAGATATCCATTGCGTTCACGCTGGTAGCTGAAGATATAGGAGATAGCACGAGCAACACTATAGCCGATGACGCCGTGATTAACTTCAGGCTGGGCGCGTCTACCCTGACTATCGGCCAGAGCACCCTGCCATTTGGGCGTTACGAGACCGGTGCGATCAATGACCCTCTTACCCTGTTACTGGGTGAAACCAGTGAAACCGCCTTCATCTACAACCGTAGCACCGATGTGGGCCTGGATTATTCGGTTTATCTCTATAATGGTAAAAGCAGCGGCAGTCCCGTTGCCAAAGAAAGCCTTAATGACTTTGGCTTTGCGTTCAACTTCAACATCGATGACTGGTCTATCGGGGCCGGTTATATCAATAATCTGGCCAACTCAGACTCTCTGCTAGACATTGGAACCACTGTCAATGAAAAGGTCGCCGGGATGGCGATGCATCTGGCTTTCCATTTCGATGACTGGCATTTTTTTGCCGAGCATGTGATGGCGCTGGATGACTTTGTCGCGGGTGATCTGAACGGAGCGATATCCAGCAAACGTAAACCGACGGCCAGCCACCTGGAAGTGCTGCTCGATCTGGAGGAGGATCGCTACCTCAGCCTGAATCTATCGACCTCCAGCCAGGCTGTAGACCTGCTCGACTATGAATCCCAGTTCACACTGACCTATGCAACAATGGTTATGCAGCAGGCCAATCTGTATTTCGAACTGCTGTCGGCTAAAGAATACAACGGCAATCAGGATACTATTCTGGGCGTCAAACTGGCTCTCGATTTCTAGTCTTAAACCGCTACCAGTACGCGGATGGCATCGAGCCGGATATTGGCCTGATCAATCTGCTCACGCGCGAGCAATAACTGTTTTTCAAAAAAGTGGATCTCTTCATCGCGCACATTCGGGTTGATGGTCTGTAACGCAACCAGCCGGTCAACCTCTTTCTGAAGCAGGTCCTCGGCCAGTACATGCGCCTGTTGCAGCTTGCCCGCCAACAGCGATTCCACCCGGCTCTCGGCCACGTTTAACAGGCGCTTAATCATCTCTTCACGCGATTTAACCACTTTGATCGAGGTATCGATATCGACATACTGCATGCCCTGCTGGATCGCGTTCGGGGTTAAAAACTTTTCATGCTGGCCACCGTTTTCATCGATACAGACCCGCAGCAGATTATCCGGAACATAGCGCTGTCCGTCGCTGCCCGGTTTATCCGACACCTCGATACGGAAGAAGCAGTCGAGTAGCAGGGTTCCTGCCTTGACTCCACGGTACTTAACCGCCAGCAACGCAGTGTTACCGAGCTCACTGCTCTGTACCATATCCATCAAAGTGAGTACAAAAGGATGCTCCCAGGTCAGAAAGCGAACATCTTCATTGGCTAGCGCGATGCTTCGATCGTAGGTGATGGTCATGCCATCTTCCGGTAATCCGGGCACCTGTGCCAGCATGTGTTCGGTCGGTTTAATCACCCAGCAACCGGGGCTGTGGATGTCGTAATTCACCCCGTAGCAGTCGTACAGGACTTCCATGTATTTGGCCAGATCCAGCTGTAGATGCTGGGTTTCTGCCTGTTCACGCAGGCCGGCAGCTTGCAGCGGGCGACAGGAATTGTATTCCAGCAGACGGTCACGCCCCTGCAGCATCTGCTCATTCAGCTGCGCATGCAGTTCTGCGCTATGTTGAATAAAATCAGTGTGATCTACAGTTGCATTATTCAAATTCGCAAACAGTTGATGGCGCGTTTGCATGAATACGTTATGCCCGGCAGGACAGGTTTTTTCGAACGCATTCAGGCTTTGATGCAGCCAGTCCAGCATGACCTGCTGTGCAGTCTGCTGCATATAGGGCACATAGATGCGGATGGTTTCGGTCTGTCCGATACGATCCAGTCGACCGATGCGCTGTTCCAGCAGGTCCGGATTGGCGGGCAAATCAAACATTACCATCTGATGGGCAAACTGAAAGTTACGCCCTTCGCTACCAATCTCGGAACAGATCAGCGCCGGAGTACCGGTTTCCTGATCGGCAAACCAGGCGGCAGCCCGATCACGATCAACCAGACTCAGACCTTCATGAAACGCTCCCAGCAAAATACCGGTCATGCCCCTGATGTGGCTGACCAGGGTCAACACCGTCTGTGCACTGGAGCAGATGATAAGTGTTTTCTGCTGGCGACTGGACTGTAGAAAATTAACCAGCCAGTCGACACGGGGATCAATCTCAACCCAACGCTGACTGTTGTCACTCAGTTCCTCCAGCACGGTTTCAGGGGATAACAGCCATTGCGCTCCTCTGGCCTCTTCACTCTGGCTCAATTCATCATACAGTTCACGATAAACCGGCGGGCACTCCAACGCACAGGCTTCCAGCTGTCTTTGCGGAAACCCCTGTACCGCATGGCGGGTGTTGCGAAACAGTACACGACCGGTACCATGCCGATCGAGCAGATGCTCTACCAGCTGTTCTCGCGCCTGCTGCGCCAGCTCTTCATCCGCATCATGCAGATGCTCGATCTGAAACTGATTATCACCTTCCGCTACCGTGCTCTGTAACTGGGCTAATTGCGCCGCATCCAGTGCGCTATCCTGCATCAGTGCTTCGACGATATCGGCGACCGGGCGGTAATTTTGCTCTTCATTAATAAAATGGTTGAGGTCACTGAAGCGGTTCGGGTCGAGCAGGCGCAGGCGTGCAAAATGACTTTCCTTACCCAGCTGCTCGGGGGTAGCGGTTAACAGTAAAACGGCCTTGATGACACTCGCCAGCTGTTCTATACACTGATATTCCAGACTCGGGTTATCCTGCGCCCACACCAGATGGTGGGCTTCATCCACCACCAGCATATCCCAGTCACCCTTGAGTGACTGAGTAAAGCGCTCTGGATGTTCGGTCAGAAATTCGAGGCTGCACAGTACCAGCTGCTCGGTATGAAACGGATTATCGAAGGCGGTTAACTGGTCACCTTCATGACTGGAGTCGATGGCTTCGCAGCGTTCTTCATCAAATACGCTGAACAACAGGTTGAAACGACGCATCATCTCGACCAGCCACTGATGCACCAGACTTTCCGGAACCACGATCAATACACGCTGCGCTCTTTCCTTAAGTAACTGCTGATGCAGAATCAGCCCGGCTTCAATGGTTTTACCCAGCCCTACTTCATCGGCCAGCAGTACGCGCGGGGCAAATCGGCCCGCGACTTCATGCGCAATATACAGCTGATGGTCGATCAGGGTGGTGCGACAGCCGGTTAATCCCTGGAGCGAGGACTGACCCAGAGCACTCAGTATTTTCTGGGTACGCGCGCGTAGCTCAAACCATTTATTCTTATCGATCTGTCCGTTAACCAGGCGCTGCACCGGCTGGTTCAGCTTGAGGAAGTTGTTCAGCTTGCCTTCACTCAGACGCAGCTGTTCACCCTCATCTGAAACGCAATGATAGATCTTCAAATCGGATTTATCTTCCACGTCTTCAACCAGCATTTCACGCCCTTCGTGATCGCTGATACGGTCGCCAGGCGAAAACTCGACACGCGTCAGAGGAGCCCCCTCTTTGGCATAAATACGCGTCTCTCCGGTGGCAGGAAATATAATACTGACGGTACGGAATTCAACTTCCAGTACCATGCCAACGCCCAACTGTAATTCACCTGCGCTGACCCAGCGCTGCCCAACCGTAAACTGCTGCATGCTTTACCTGATTTGTTCTAACGGATTGCGCATTATACAGCGTTAAAATGGTTAGCAACATAGCTCTGATGGTCGGTTAATATTTTCCAGTAACACTTTAACTAAGGGACATAAGGTATTGAACTAGTTCAGATGTTAAGTTAATCTTTTTTCCGTAATAATGTATTGCTTAAAATAGCTTTATGTCCCATCGGCGCGTTATTTTCCGATTAAACCCATATCAGACCGTTTAACACTCAGACTCTGATAACGTTAAAACCCCTGACCTGGGCTAGCGCTGTTGAATATTTCTGCTGAATGATCAAATACGACCCGATAGCAATTCGCTACTCAAGGAGGTATAGCCAACCGATAAGATGACCTACTTAAAACAGACCATGGGCACCACTAACAACACTTCAGAGACTGTCATTCGCAAGCCCATGCTGGCTGACTGGAAGATCAATCAAGCACTGACATGGGGAATTCTTTTAATCACATTGCTGTCCAGCTATTTCTATTATCAGCTTCTACAGCAGCAGTTTGAGCGCATGCGCAAACTAGCAGGTCTGAGTGATCAGCAGCTCATTCGGCAGCTTCAATCCTCCTCCACATCCCAGTTAAAACAGCTCGCCAGCACGATTGCAGCCCAGCAAAATATCATCCAGTCGATTGCCGCAGACAATACTCAACAGCTCAGTTCTATGTTTGATCAGTTTGGCGAACAGTTACTGGCTACCACGCAGGTTGATTACCTGGGATTTTACCGCTTGAACCAGCAACCTCTGGCCATCTGGACAGATAAGACGAGCGACCGCGGCCTATCCCAACAGATCAACCGCTGGCTCAATGAAGTTGATCTGAGTGGTAACAACCAGTCTATTTTTTTCTGCCTGATCAACTGCCGCTACTACCTGGTGACTGCCTTACAGCTTAACCAGAAAAAAGTTGGCTATCTGGTCGTGTCGATTTCTTTCACCAGACTGCTGAATCAACTGGACCTGCCTGCGAACAGAATTATCAGCATACTTTCACCCGCCCACAACCGCGAAACATCAACGGATACCATGGTCTATAAATGGGGCTATACCCTGCACCCTGGCACTGGCGATGTCCATGCAGAAAAAATTCTGCGCGAATTTAGCAAAAAATATGCCTCGATTAATGCCGAGCAGCCGTTACTGAGCAGCTTCTCGTTTTTTCAACGTTTTTACCAACTGGCCTTCTATCCTGTGCAGCGCGCTGATAATAGCTACCTGATTATTCTGGATGACATCAGTGACTCTATGTTTGCACTGTTTCGCGGCTGCCTGATCTTTGCACTGGCTGTTTTTTCGGTATTGCTGCTGATTCAGCTGATGTTCAATCGAAAAATAAGGCTCCTTAATTTACCCACTGCCGGCGACAGCGCTCAGCAGGCACTGGTGGAAAATTCAACCTCCACCGCATCCGGCTTCCGACCAGAGACTTCTTACACTACCCTGCAGCAGCTGGAAACACTTAAAAAATACAATCAGGATGTTAATCTGGAACTGGCCCACCAGATGATCTGTTTAAGCCATGAAAAAAGCCTGCTGAACAATATCCTGGATCAAACCCATGCCATTATCATGACATTGCAGAGTGATGGCAGTATTCAGTCGGTAAACGGCTTTGGGGAAAAAATAAGTGGCTATAGCGCGGCACAACTGAGCACTAAAAAATTTACTGAACTTTATCCTGATAACTCCACTAGCGCTACGGATGACCAGTTCAAAATCGTGGCCCTGGCGAGTGGTGAAATTTCAGATTTTCAACATGAGGCGCACCTGAAGGTCAGGGATAAAACCGACCGCATCATCATGTGGCAACATTCCCGTCTACCCGTAGTTAATGCTGAAGCACCCTTAATCCTATCCACCGGCATCGATATTAGCGACATCAAAAAACTCGAGAGAAACCTCAGCTGGTTGATCAACTACGACGCCCTGACATCGCTGTTTAACCGCCGGCGATTTGAAAACGAACTGGATGCTGCACTCATCTGGGCCAAAAATAACCATAGCGACGGCACATTACTGACCATAGATCTGGATAATTTCAAGGACATCAATGATGCCTGCGGTCATAAGGTAGGCGATATCATACTACGCAAGGTGGCCTCCACTCTTAAAGTCCTGACCCGTGAATTTTACCATTCGAGTAATATTATTTCGGCACGACTGGGTGGCGATGAGTTCGCCATCATTCTTCGAAACATCGATCAGGATGGTGCCATCCAACTGGCCAAACGCATCATCAAGGCACTCAATAATATTTCACATATGCATCGTCAGGTCAGCTTTCAGCTTTCCAGCAGCATCGGTATCGCCACCTTCTCCGGCGCTGAAAATATTCCGAATGACTTACTCTCAAACGCGAACTTCGCCCGCAATCAGGCCAAGATTGAGGGCCGCAATCAATTTCATACCTTCAAGGCTGAACACAGCCATCTGGAAAAAACCCACTACCGCATGTTCTGGCGTGAAAAGATTGAAAATGCGCTAAAGACGGATGGATTTATTCTACATTTTCAACCGATTCTGAATATTCACCACAGCACTATCTCTCATTACGAAACCCTGCTCAGAATGTCGGATGACAACAATGAACTGGTCACACCAGCACTTTTTATTGATATCGCCGAAAAGTTTGGCCTGATCCAGCAGATTGACAGCTTTATCATCGCCGCAGCCATCGCCAAACAGGGTGCATTACGCCGTAATGGTCACGATGTGACACTGGCGATCAACCTGTCGAGCAGGGCATTCGATGACCCCGAGCTATTTAACAAAATCCAGCGGGCGATAACGTCCAGTCATGCCAATCCCGAGCATCTGATTTTTGAAATCACCGAAACCGGGGAAGTTTCTAATATTGTCGAAGCCAAACAAATCATGACCCATATTCAGTCACTCGGCTGCAAGTTTTCACTGGATGACTTTGGTATAGGATTCTCTTCTTTTTACCACCTGCGCAAGCTACCGTTTGAGTACGTTAAAATCGATGGCTCTTTTGTCCACGATCTGGCTAATAATTCGGATAACCAGATACTGGTTCAGGCACTCAGTGAAGTGGCCATCGGCTTCAATAAACTCACCGTCGCTGAGTTTGTGGACTCTACTCAGACACTGGAAATCCTGAAACAGGCCAAGGTCAATTACGCACAGGGTTATCTGATCGGTAAGCCGAGTGAGAAAATCCCGGTGGATGAACCGGATTTTTATAAATCCAGACGCCCATAAAAACACATGTTAAAACTCAGCCCAGGCAGTCGTGGATTTTTTGTTACCGGTTCAGATACCGGTGTCGGCAAGACCTGGATCAGCTGCCAGCTTATTCAGCAACTGAAAAAATCAGTCCCTTCGTTGAAGGTTCGTAAGCCGGTTGAATCCGGCTGTGCCAGACAGCCTGACAATCAGTTACTGCCGGCCGATGGGATGCAGCTTTTTAGCGCGAATGACTGTCGTGAAAGTTTACAACTGGTCACTCCTTACCGCTTCGAGGCTGCCCTCGCCCCAGATCTGGCGGCCAGACGTGAACACCAGCAAATCTTGCTCGATCAACTGGAGCAGGCGGTGAATCTTGAGGTTAACCGTGAGGATTTTCTACTGGTGGAAGGTGCCGGAGGGTTTTATTCACCGATCGCACAGGATGGCCTGAATGCAGATCTGGCTCGCCGCCTGAAACTGGATGTGATTATCGTGACGGAAGACCGTCTCGGAGCAATCAATCAGAGTCTGTTGACGATCAGGGCAGTAGAAAGTGAAAGGCTGAATATCAGTATGCTGATTCTCAACCAGAATCGGGCGGGAGATAGCGTTGCAACGGATAACCTGTCAGCACTGCGTGAAAAAATCACTTATCCGGTTTATAGCTGCGCCTTTATGGGAAGCCTGCCTCCATTAGCGCTAGCAGAACTCAGCCTATAACGCTAACGCTCAGGACTGAAGCTGCGCTGGAGCACCAAACTGGCTATCCAGGTACGCAATAATATCGGACGATTCATACATCCACACATCACTGCCATCTTCCGACTTTAGCCGCAGACAGGGTACCTGGATCTTGCCACCGTTCTGTTCAAGTTCGGCTCGATAAGGACTGCGATCACTCACCGAACGCATTTCAATCGTCAGATTAAGCCGATGTATTGCACGTCGAGTTTTAATGCAGAACGGACAGGCAAACAGTTGATACAGCACCATCTCACTTGACTGTTCATCGACCAGAGCCTGTAGCTCTGCGGTTCTTTGCATCTTTGCCGGACGGGTCAGTTGATCGAGCACTACAATCAGACTTCCGAGCCCATTTCTGAGAATCTTTAACAACATGCCTGCACCTTAAAATATCCTGTAAACAGCCTTATCAGTGACTGCAATCTGTACTTTTTTGGATTAAAAAAGGGAGCACTCGCTCCCTTTTCCATTGACCTGAAAGAATACTGTTACTTGTAGAAAGGCAGCATTTTTTCGAGTGATTTCACCTTGATCTTGTCCGCATGACCAGCACAGCCAAACGCTTCAAAACGCGCTTTACAGATGCTGCTCATAGCTGCTGTAGAAACCTTGAGGAATTTACGTGGATCGAAGTTGCTTGGATTTTCCATCAGATGCTTACGGATGGAACCGGTAGAAGCCATACGCAGATCGGTATCGATATTCACCTTACGCACACCGTTTCTGATACCCTCCTGAATCTCTTCCACAGGAACGCCGTAGGTCTGTCCCATATCACCACCGTAATTGTTGATGATCTTGAGCCAGTCCTGAGGCACGGAGGATGAACCATGCATAACCAGATGGGTGTTAGGGATACGGGCATGGATATCACGGATACGATCGATACGTAAGATCTCTCCGGTCGGTTCCTGGGTAAACTTGTAGGCACCATGCGAAGTACCGATCGCAATCGCCAGCGCATCGACACCGGTATCCTTTACAAAATCAGCCGCTTCTTCAACGCTGGTTAACAGCATATCCAGATCCAGCTTACCTTCTGCGCCATGGCCGTCTTCTTCGCCCATTTCACCGGTTTCCAGTGATCCCAGGCAACCCAGTTCGCCTTCTACCGAAACACCACCGGCATGCGCCATTTCAACCACTTTGCGGGTAACGTCGACATTGTATTCATAACTGCCTGGCGTTTTCATATCGGCCATCAGCGATCCGTCCATCATCACCGAGCTGAAGCCGGACTGGATAGAGCGCAGACAGACCGCTGGCTCAGAACCGTGATCCTGATGCATAACGATTGGAATATGTGGATACATTTCGATCGCCGCACTGATCAGATGACGCAGGAAAGGTTCACCCGCATACGAACGTGCACCCGCCGAACCCTGCAGAATGACCGGGCTGTTTAATTCATCAGCGGCCTGCATAATGGCCTGAACCTGCTCCATGTTGTTTACGTTGAATGCAGGCATACCAAAATCATTTTCTGCTGCATAATCTAATAACTGTCTTAATGAGATAAGCGCCATTCTATCTTCCTCTAGTTAAATGTGAGTTACGTTAAAATTTAAGTTTTGTTGCATAGTGTCCATACCAGCTGACATGAATCACAGCCTGATTACAGACTCATCCATTCGGCTTCCGCCTACTCAGCCAGCACCGGCATCTGGCCGACTTTTACGATCTTCATAGCATTCGTACCACCGCCGGTTCCCATCAGGTCACCTTTGGTAATCAGCACCAGATCGCCTTCGGTCACTACGCCTTCGGCCAGTAACACATCGATCGCGATCTTATTCGCCGCCGCATGATTGTTGTTTTCAATCACCGGAAAATCGACCGGGGTCACACCACGATACAGCGATACTCGACGGTTGGTTCTTTCATGGGTCGACAGCGCATAGATCGGGATACCCGAACTGATACGTGACATCCATAATACGGTGGAACCGGATTCCGTCAGCGAAGCAATTGCACGAACATTCAGATGGTTGGCGGTATACATGGTTGCCATTGCAATCGCTTCATCCACCGCGTCAAAGGTCGAATCGATACGATGGTGTGAACGCAGTGCGTCCGCCTGTTGCTCTGCATTGCGACAGATACGTGACATCGATGCCACCGTTTCTACCGGATACAGCCCGGTTGCGGTTTCTGCCGACAGCATCACCGCATCGGTTCCATCGAGTACCGCATTCGCGACATCGAATACTTCGGCACGGGTTGGAATCGGGTTTTCGCGCATCGATTCCATCATCTGGGTTGCGGTAATCACCGCACAGTTCATGTTACGCGCCATCTTGATCAAACGTTTCTGCACCGCTGGTAGCTGATCGTCTCCGATTTCAACCCCCAGATCCCCACGCGCAATCATGATCGCATCAGAGGCCGTAATAATAGCCTCAATGTTTTCCAGTGCTTCCGCACGCTCGATCTTGGCGACGATGCCGCCATGCCCGCCAGCTTCGCGTAACAGGGTGCGTGCCAGCGTGACATCATCGGCATTACGTGGAAACGAGATCGCTACATAATCGGCCTCGATGAGTGCCGCAGTTTTAATATCTTCTTTATCTTTTTCGGTCAGCGCAGCGGCGGACAGGCCGCCCCCTTTCAGATTGATCCCCTTGTTATCGGACAGCTTTCCACCGATCTGAACGCGTGTATGGATCTTGTTGCCTTCAACAGAGATAACCTTCAATACGATCATGCCGTCATCCAGCACCAGCACATCGTCAGGTTTGACATCCTGCGGCAACTGGCGGTAGGTGATACCCACCTGCGTCTGGTCACCGTCATTTTTCCCCAGATCAGCATCCAGGCAGAAATTGGTATTCGCGACCAGCTTGACCTTACCGTCCTTAAAGCGCTGGGTACGTATTTTGGGCCCCTGCAGATCCGCCAGAACACCCACAAAGCGCCCATTCTGAGCCGCAATTTTACGTACTTTTTCAGCACGCGCCTTGTGTTCTTCAGGGCTTCCGTGAGAAAAATTCAGCCTGACAACATCCACCCCGGCCTTGATCAGTTGATCCAGCACTTCTTCAGACTCTGTTGCCGGCCCGAGTGTGGCCAGAATTTTAGTACGACGTAATACGACGTTCTTTTTCATAATGATTATTGAGCCGCCTTTTCTTCAAGCATCGCGACTGCAGGCAGGGTTTTACCTTCCAGATACTCGAGGAACGCGCCACCGGCAGTCGAGATATAGGTAACCTTGTCGAAAATATCATACTTCTGAATCGCGGCAATCGTATCGCCACCACCGGCCAGACTGAAACAGCTAGAGTTCGCAATCGCCATCGAAATGGTTTTGGTGCCTTCCCCGAACTGGTCGAATTCAAACACACCGACCGGGCCATTCCAGACCACGGTGCCAGCGTTGCTGATGATGTCTGCCAGCACTTTGGCTGAGTCAGGACCAATATCGAAAATCATATCGTCATCGTCTACTTCGCTGGCCTTTTTCAGGGTCGCAACAGCCGTTTCCGAAAACTCTTTACCGCACACCACGTCGGTCGCAATAGGAATACTGGCTCCGCGCGCTTCCATCTTGGCGATCAGCGCTTTCGCGGTTTCCACCAGGTCGTCTTCACACAGTGACTTGCCGACGTTATGTCCCATAGCTTTGAGGAAGGTATTCGCGATACCACCACCGACTACCAGCTGGTCAACCTTTTCGGCCAGTGCTTCGAGTACGGTGAGCTTGGTAGAAACCTTGGAGCCGCCAACAATCGCCACCATCGGACGGGCCGGGTTTGCCAGCGCCTTCTGCAGACTATCCAGTTCACTCGATACCAGGATTCCTGCGCACGCAATGTCGGCAAACTTGCCGGCACCATGGGTTGAAGCCTGCGCACGATGTGCGGTACCGAAGGCATCCATCACATACACATCACACAGCGACGCATACTGCTTCGACAGGGTTTCATCGTCCTTACTTTCACCCTTATTGAAACGTACGTTTTCGAACAGTACGACTTCGCCATCCGCCAGTTGCGGTGCGTTTTGCAGATAATCCTTAATCAGACGAACCGGCTTACCCAGCTTGGCTGTCATGTCGTCTGCAATCGGTTGCATGGAGTTTTCTTCATCCACCTGACCTTCGACCGGACGACCACGATGAGACATCACCTGCACTTTGGCACCGGCTTTGATGCAATGTTCGATGGTCGGCATGGAAGCCGAGATGCGTGCATCCGAGGTGACCTTGCCATCTTTTACCGGCACGTTCAGGTCGGCACGAATGAGTACCCGTTTACCGGCCAGATCCAGATCAGTCAATTTGATAAAAGCCATGAAATTCTCCTGAAAAATTTTTTCTTTTAAGATACGAAAGTGATAGAAAAACGTTTGGTTAAAACTTGTAACTCACTAAAATTTTAACCAACAGTTTTTGGTATTAAAGCTACCCGATGACTCGGGTAGCTTTAACTTACTTCTCTAAGCGAGGATTTTTGTTCGAGGGCAAGGCGGAGGCCTTTTTTGAACCGCACAGCGTACATTCGTACGTGAGCAGTCAAAAAAGTCCGACAACGCCGCCATCGGACAAAAAGACCGCTTAGGCGACGTGCTTGACGAAACGCAGCATGTTACAGGTATACCCATACTCGTTATCGTACCAGGACACCAGCTTAACGAAGGTGCTATCCAGTGCAATACCAGCTTCCGAATCAAAAATGGAAGACTTGCCGCAACCGCGGAAATCGGTAGAAACCACTTTCTCATCGGTATAGCCCAGAGTTTCACCCATCGCGCCAGACTCAGAAGCCGCTTTCATCGCTGCACAGATTTCTGCATAGGTCGCAGGCTTGTTCAGCTCAACCGTCAGGTCAACCACTGAAACATCAGAAGTAGGTACACGGAAAGCCATACCGGTCAACTTACCATTCAGTTCAGGCAGAACAACACCCACGGCCTTTGCTGCACCGGTTGAAGAAGGAATGATGTTTTCCAGAATTCCGCGTCCACCGCGCCAGTCTTTCATGGAAGGACCGTCAACCGTTTTCTGAGTGGCTGTTGCCGCATGAACGGTAGTCATCAGACCGCGCTTGATGCCCCACTTGTCGTTCAGTACCTTGGCAACCGGTGCCAGGCAGTTAGTGGTACAGGAAGCCGCAGACACAATCGCCTGACCGGCATACTTTTCATGATTAACGCCATACACGAACATAGGAGTCGTATCTTTTGACGGTGCAGACATCACCACTTTCTTGGCGCCAGCACTGATATGCTTCTGACAGGTTTCTTCGGTCAGGAAGAAGCCGGTACATTCGATAATCAGATCCGCTTTGATATCGCCCCATGCCAGATTGGCAGGGTCGCGCTCTGCAGTCAGACGGATTGTTTTTCCATTCACTACCAGATTATTGCCGTCTACAGCGATTTCGCCGTTAAAATTGCCATGCACTGAATCGTATTTAAGCATGTAGGCCAGATAATCCGCATCCAGCAAATCGTTAATACCGACGACTTCAATATCATTTGCGAAATCTTTAGCGATTGCGCGGAATGCCATACGACCGATACGGCCAAATCCATTAATACCAACTCTAATTGTCATAGTTTATCTCCCAAAATTTAAAAATATTTATTTGCCAATAGCATTGACGAGGTTACGAAACAGATTCGACAGCTTCGACGACCTTTTCAACCGTGAAACCGAAGTATTTGAAAAGTTCACCCGCTGGAGCCGATTCACCAAAGCGGTTAATACCCACTACGGCACCATTCAGTCCAACATACTTGTACCAGGCATCAGTCACGGCAGCTTCAACGGCCACACGTGCGGTGACGGCTGCCGGTAATACCGATTCACGATAGGCGGCATCCTGCGCATCGAATACATTGGTTGAAGGCATCGATACCACGCGAACTTTCCTGGTAGTCAGTTGCTCGGCAGCTCCAACCGCCAGCGCTACTTCAGAACCGGTCGCAATGATGATCACATCCGGCGTACCTGCACAGTCTTTCAGTACATAACCACCTTTGGTGATATTTTCAAGCTGCTCAGCAGTACGCACCTGATGCGGCAGACCCTGACGCGAAAAAATCAGACAGGAAGGGCCATCGTTGCGCTGAATCGCCTGCTGCCAGCTGACCGCTGATTCAACCGCATCGCATGGACGCCATACCGCCATATTTGGAATCATACGCAGCGTTGGAATCTGTTCGACCGGCTGATGGGTTGGACCGTCTTCGCCCAGACCAATAGAGTCGTGGGTATATACAAAGATAGAGCGTTTCTTCATCAGCGCCGCCATCCGTAAGGCATTCCGCGCATACTCTGAAAACATCAGGAAGGTCGCACCGAAAGGTATCAAACCACCGTGCAGCGCAACACCATTCATAATGGCGGACATACCGAACTCACGCACACCATAATTGATGTAGTTTGCAGCTGGTTTATCGGCACGCATCGGCTTGTAACCGGACCATTCCGTCAGGTTAGAGCAACCCAGATCGGCAGAACCACCAAACAGTTCAGGTAAAGCAGCAGCATAAGCTTCGATCGCAGCGAGTGAAGCCTGACGTGTGGCAGGACTTTTCGCATCGCTATTGGTCTGTGCAATATAGGCCGCTGATTTTTCAGCCCAGTCAGCCGGTAATTCACCCGCCATGCGACGCGTGAATTCAGCCGCCAGTTCAGGATGCGCCTTTGTATAGTCTGCAAATTTTGCATCCCATGCGGATTCGGCGGCAGCGCCTTTTTCTTTCGCATCCCAACCTTCGTAGATATCAGCAGGCACATGAAAAGCCTCATGATCCCAGCCCAGAGCCGCTTTGGTCAGATTAATCTCTTCCTGACCCAGTGGAGCACCGTGACAGGCATGACTTCCGGCCTTGTTAGGTGAGCCAAAACCGATGGTAGTTTTGCAGCAAATCATGGTCGGCTTGTCTTTCATTGCTTTGGCAAATTCAACTGCCTTGGCAAGAGCTTCGGGGCTATGTCCATCCACGTTCGGGATAACATGCCAGCCGTAGGCCTCAAAGCGTTTCGGGGTATCGTCGGTGAACCAGCCATCCACGTGACCATCGATGGAGATGCCGTTGTCATCCCAGAACGCGATCAGCTTACCCAGACCCAGCGTACCCGCCAGCGAACAGGCTTCATGCGAAATACCTTCCATCAGGCAACCATCACCGAGGAACACATAGGTATTGTGATCCACGACGGCATGTCCTTTCTGGTTAAATTCTGCAGCTAAAGCGCGCTCGGCGATCGCCATACCAACGGCATTGGTAATACCCTGACCGAGTGGGCCTGTAGTGGTTTCAACACCTGGCGCATAGCCATATTCAGGATGTCCGGGAGTTTTAGCATGTAACTGACGAAAGCTTTTCAGATCATCAATGCTCAGATCATAGCCGGATAAATGCAGCAATGAATAGATCAGCATTGAGCCATGGCCGTTGGATAATACAAAGCGATCACGATCGGACCAGTTTGGGTTAGCCGGGTTGTGCTTGAGGTGGTCGTTCCATAAAACTTCAGCAATATCCGCCATCCCCATAGGGGCGCCCGGATGACCTGAATTCGCCTTTTGGACGGCGTCCATACTTAATGCACGAATAGCATTTGCAAGCTCTCTACGAGATGGCATAGCTTTCTCCTAACAGATTAAAAAAATTTTAATGCCCATTCCGAGCTTGCAAAAACCCAGACGGGGAAATAACTAAAAATTAGATACTTAGCACCAGAAAAACTAAAAAATTACTGTTTATTTAGTGTCAGCAATATCAAAGGCGCGCTATTCTCGCTCAGAACGCATGATTCAGCAAATTAAAATCATTATCGTGGTATCAATTCTGGCTATAACTCTCAACAAATTGACCGAAGTCAACAGTTGAGAAAAATCCCTCAAAGCGCTATATAATGCGTCCTTTTTAAATTCCAGGAAAAAATCACATGTCCGGATCTTTCATCTTTACCTCCGAGTCCGTGTCCGAAGGCCACCCAGATAAACTTTGCGATGCGGTCTCTGACGCAATCCTGGACGCGGTGCTGACACAGGATATACATGCACGGGTCGCCTGCGAAACCGTTGCCAAAACCGGCATGATCATGCTGGTAGGCGAGCTCACCACAACGGCCCATATCGATTTTGAAGCCGTGGTCAGAAAAACCGTGGTCGAAATTGGTTACGATAGCTCCGAAATCGGATTTGATGGCAATACCTGTGCCGTCATCAATGCGCTCGGGCAACAGTCGCATGATATTGCGATGGGCGTGGATCGTAGCATCGATGAAGATCAGGGTGCCGGCGATCAGGGCCTGATGTTTGGCTACGCCACCAATGAAACCGATAATCTGATGCCTGCACCGATCAGCTATGCCCACAAACTGGTTAAGCAACAGGCTGCAGTCCGTCGCTCCGGTAGCCTTGCCTGGCTTAGACCCGATGCCAAAAGCCAGTTAACCTTTGTATATAAGAACGGCAAACCGGTAGCGGTAAATGCCATCGTTTTATCCACCCAGCATGCACCCGACGTGTCCATGAAAGAGCTGCATGAAGGTGTTATGGAAGAAATCATCAAACCGGTTATCCCGGCTGAATGGATCAATAAACATACCCAGATTCATATCAATCCGACCGGTAAGTTTGTGATCGGCGGCCCGGTAGGCGATGCCGGCCTGACCGGACGCAAGATCATTGTGGATACCTACGGTGGTATGGCGCGTCACGGTGGTGGCGCCTTTTCCGGCAAGGATCCTTCTAAAGTGGATCGCTCAGCCGCTTATGCCGGCCGCTATGTAGCGAAAAATATCGTTGCAGCCGGTCTCGCCGACCGTTGCGAGATTCAGATTAGCTATGCCATCGGTGTGGCCAGACCAACCTCGATCAGCATCGAAACCTTTGGCACCAATCATGTCAATAATGACCAGATCGTCGATCTGGTACACGAGCATTTTGATCTGCGCCCGTGGGGCATTATCAATGGTCTCGATCTGCTTAAACCGATTTACCGTAACACGGCGGCGTATGGCCATTTCGGGCGTGATGACTTCGATTTCAGCTGGGAAAAAACCGATAAAGTTGAGCTTCTGCAGTCAGAAGCCGGAATATATCTGTAATAGCGTGGCATAAAAAATCAATCAACCCTTTACTTTTAAAAAAACCTCACGCTAAACTACCCACCCTTTTGATGACCCTGTTGTAAAACAGGGTGCTTTTCGCGAGGAGCGTTGCGACAGCGTTGGCTGCCAGGCTCGTGAAAAGTTTACGATCAACGGCGCTCATAAATACACCACCCATAGCAGGTACTATTTATGAACGCTACAGCTACACAGGACTATATTGTCGCCGATCTTTCACTCGCTGACTGGGGTCGCAAGGAAATCCGCATCGCCGAAACCGAGATGCCAGGCCTGGTTTCACTACGTGAAAAATACAAACTGGAACAGCCTTTGAAAGGTGCCCGTATCGCCGGCTCCCTGCATATGACCATACAAACCGCGGTACTGATCGAAACCCTGAACGCTCTTGGTGCAGAAGTACGCTGGGCCTCCTGTAATATATTCTCTACCCAGGATCATGCTGCTGCCGCTATCGCCCAGTCCGGCGTACCGGTGTTCGCCTATAAGGGCGAAACCCTTGCTGAATACTGGCAGTACTCTCATAAAATCATGGAATGGGCGGATGGAGGCACCCCCAATATGATCCTGGATGACGGAGGAGACGCCACCCTGCTGTTAATTCTGGGTAGCAAGGCGGAAAAGGATATCTCGGTACTGAGTAATCCCGGCAGCGAAGAAGAGATTGTGATGTATGAATCAATCAAGCAGCGTCTACAGACTTCGCCTGACTGGTACTCAACGCGTCTGGCCGCTATCAAGGGCGTCACAGAAGAGACTACCACCGGCGTTCATCGCCTGTATCAGATGCAAAAACGTGGCGAATTGCCATTCCCGGCTTTCAACGTCAACGACTCTGTCACCAAATCCAAGTTTGATAACCTGTATGGCTGTCGCGAATCGCTGGTCGATGGTATCAAACGTGCCACTGATGTAATGATCGCCGGCAAGATTGCACTGGTACTGGGCTATGGCGACGTGGGCAAAGGTTGTGCTCAATCCCTGCGCGGCCTCGGTGCCACGGTATGGGTTACCGAGATAGACCCGATCTGCGCACTGCAGGCGGCGATGGAAGGTTATCGCGTGGTAAAAATGGACGATGCCTGCAAACAGGCCAATATTTTCGTTACCACGACCGGCAACTTCAACGTCATCAACCATGATCATATGGCGCAGATGAAAGACGAATCCATCGTTTGTAACATCGGCCATTTCGATAATGAAATCGATGTCGCTTCACTCAAAAAATACGAATGGGATAACATCAAGCCCCAGGTCGACCATATTATCTTCCCGGACGGCAAACGCATTACCCTACTGGCGGAAGGCCGCCTGGTTAATCTGGGCTGCGCGACCGGTCATCCCAGCTTCGTCATGTCCAATTCATTCACCAATCAGACACTGGCCCAGATCGAGCTGTTCTGCCATACCGAGAACTATCAGAATCAGGTGTATACCCTGCCCAAGAAACTGGACGAAGAAGTGGCCCGCCTGCATCTCGCAAAAATCGGTGTTGAACTGACCACATTAACGCAGCAACAGGCCGATTACATCAGCGTACCGGTGGAAGGCCCTTATAAGCCCGACCGCTACCGCTACTAAGTGAGAGGCTACTCAACATGACGACGCATCAACTGGAACTCAGTTATGAGTTTTTCCCGCCGCGCACCGACATTGGAAGAGAAAAACTGGCACAGACCCGTGTTGAGCTGGCCGAACTCGACCCCAGGTTTTATTCGGTGACCTTTGGCGCCGGTGGCTCGACGCGTGATAATACGCTGGAAACGGTCATCGATATTCAGCAAAATACGACGGTCGATGCCTGCCCGCACCTGACCTGCGTGGGTGCAACCAATGCTGAAATCATCGATATGCTGGAAAAATACCGCCAAAACGGCATCCATCGACTGGTCGTATTGCGCGGCGACCTGCCTTCCGGCATGGTCGGCATGGGTGAATGCAAACATGCGTCGGATCTGGTACGCCTGATTCGTAAGCAGTTTGGCGATCATTTCACCCTTGCCGTCGCGGCCTATCCGGAAGCTCATCCGAACTCGAAAAACATGCTCAGCGAAATACAATATTTTGCTGAAAAAATGAATGCCGGGGCCGACTTTGCTATCACCCAGTATTTTTATAATAGCGACAGTTATTATAATTTCATGGAGTTGTGTGCCCGTAATCAGATCAGCAAACCGGTGATTCCTGGCATTATGCCGATTGCCAATTTTGACAACCTGAAAAAATTCTCCAAACAATGCGGTGCAGAAATACCTCGCTGGATTAAAAAATCGATGGCAGCTTACGAAAATGATCTGGATTCACAACGCCAGTTCGGGATCGAAATTGTCAGTCGAATGGCGCAGGAACTGATTCAGTATGGGGCTCCCGGCTTCCACTTTTACACCATGAATCAGTCCAGCCTTACCCGAAGTATTGTGCAGAATTTGAATATACTGGAATAGCCACTATCACCTTCTTCGTTTTTTAATTGAGCTCCCGCATGCGATTATCTCGAATCTATCTAGACAGTGAACTTGCGCTGCAGCAACGTGTGCAGCTCAACGTTAGCACGGCGCACTATGTTAAAAACGTATTGCGCTTAAAACAGGGTCAGCAGATTACCCTGTTTAACGGCAGGGATGCGTACGAGTATACCGCCCAGATTGAATTCGAGCGTAAGTCCGTGCTGGCGACGCCACTGGCAGTCACAGAAAACCGACTTGAATCCCCGATCCAGAGCAGCCTGATTCAGGCACTCGGTAAGCCCGAACATATCGACCTGATCGTGCAAAAGGCTACCGAGCTTGGGGTTAATCGAATCTTCCTGTTTAACAGCGAACGCACCCAGCTTCATCTCAAGGGCGAACGGCTACAAAAAAAACAGGATCACTGGCACAGTATCATGATCAGCGCCTGTGAACAGTGTGGACGCAACTCTGTACCACTACTCGAATTTGTTTCCAGCCTTGCGGAGGGCTTAAACCGTTGTTCAGACTCGAATAAAATTGTGCTCGACTTTCAGGGCGAGAGCTTTCATCAGATTATCCAGCGCTGTGACAGCGGTCAAAACTTCAGTATGCTGGTAGGCGCGGAAGGCGGGCTTAGTGAAGTAGAAATAGCGCAGGCCAGAGAGGCCGGCTTCCTGCCGTGTGTGCTGGGGCCAAGGGTATTACGCATGGAAACCGCCGCATTGTCGATACTGACTCTGGTTCAGCATCAGTTTGGTGACCTGAACTAACCTTAGTCAGTGGTCGATACGATCTTTCACCGCAGCCATGATCGCATCCAGATCCGGAATCATCAACTGCTCCAGCATCATATCGGCGCGCCCCAATAGAAATTCACAATCCGTTGCGACGGTAACGGTTTGCATACGATCTTCTTCGGCCAGATAGGCGCGCGGAATGTCCTGCAGGATAAAGCCGACATAGGGCATTCGATCATCATTGGATAAATTATAGACAATCGCAATTCGGCTACGAACACCGGGCGCTTTCTGCTCCCTGGCACACATACCTTCAACCGAAACGACTGGAACCAGCACCCCACGCCAGGCTAACAGGCCATCGTACCAGCCATCACCCGCCTGTTCGGGTCGGGTATAAGAAATAATTTCTGCCACCACGGCATTCGGTAACAATAGCTGCAGATTGACCAGCGGCAACTGAATGCAGCGTAAAGATTTCTGTTCAGCCATGCCGCTCCTCGCTTATCGGTATAATGTTCCAGTTCATTGCATTAATTCCGTGATATTACCGATCAGCTCATCTTCCTGATAGGGCTTACCCATATACTTGTTAACCCCAATCTTCATCGCATGATCTCTATGTTTGGTGCCGGTACGGGAAGTGATCATGATGATCGGGATATCGCGGAATCTGGCTTCATTCTTCATATGTAAGGCCAGCTCGAAACCATCCATTCTTGGCATCTCGATATCCAGTAGCATGATATCAGGAGCGCTTTCCTCAAGCTGGGCGAGCGCATCTACCCCGTCCTTGGCAGTAACGACCGCGAAATTATTTCGACTCAGCAGCTTACTCGCAACCCGTCGCATCGTAATCGAGTCATCGACCACCATGACGACTTTTTTAACGTCCTTTAGCGGCTTCGCTTCGATCACATCGACAACCGGGCTAAATTCATCACTATGCTTACTACTGTTAATCCCATACCTGATCAGGCCATTGATATCGAGTATCAGTACCACAAGTCCATCGGCCAGAATACTGGCACCGGAAATACCATGCACCTGACTCAGCAGTTTACCAAGCGGCTTCACTACGATTTCCCGATTGCCCAGTAATACATCGATATGCAGGGCTACGCGCAAATCTCCCGAGCGCAGCAATATCACGGGCACCTTCTGTACTTCGTCCACCATCTCGTATGCCTGAGCTATATCCAGTAACGATGACAGATAATACAGTCCATATTGCTGGCCGGCATAATCCAGCGATGGCTTATCAAGCTGGTAGAGCTCATGCATCTGCTCCGCTTCAATCCGCGTTATGCCCTCGATATTGATCAGTGGTAATGCGTAAGATTCATCACCCGCCTGCACCAGAATAGCCTGATTAATCGACAGCGTAAAAGGTAGACGAGCGGTAAATACGGTTCCCTGCGGACTGGTGGAAATCTGCAGAGTGCCTCCCAGTTGTTTGATGCTGCTGCTGACCACATCCATGCCTACACCACGGCCAGAGACCTGGGTGACCTGCTCAGCGGTACTGAAACCCGGCTCCAGAATAAACTGGATCACGTCGTTTTCATCCATCTCTTCGTGTTCACCGAGCAGGCCAAGACTGGTTGCCCGCGCCTGCACCTTTCTCACATTCACTCCAGCGCCATCATCACTGATTTTAAGCACGACATCCGAACCATCACGACTGACCTGGATCGTTATAACTCCGGTTTCAGGCTTACCTTTTTTTACCCGTTCGATAGGGCTTTCCAGACCGTGGGAAATGGCATTTCTGACAATATGCTCGATTGGAGCAAGCATCCGATCGAGCACTTTGATATCGATTTCGTTGTGCTCGCCCTCTATCACCAGCTCAGCCTTTTTAGCCAGTTCGGAACTGGTTTTCCTGACCAGTCTGCGCAGGCGCGAAGTAAGTCCGGAAAAACGTACCATACGACTTCGAATCAAACCGTCCTGTAAATCGGTGTTGATACGCGATTGCTGCAATAATAGCGTCTCCGAATCCTTTACCTGATCACCCAGAATCGACTGTAGGCTGGACAGGTCATCCACTGACTCACTGAGCGACTTGGATAACTGCTGTATCTGTGTATAGCGATCCATTTCCAGCGGGTCAAAATTTTGCACCGCGCTGGCATCCTCTTTATGGCTGAAATGTATCTGTGCATCTGTTTCTGCTTCGAGCGCTCTTAACTGATTTTTCAAGCGTGAAATGGTCTGCCCCAGCTCACTCAAATTCACTCCAAATGAAGACACCTGCTGCTCCATGCGGGTACGGTAAATACTCACTTCACCCGCCGAGTTAACCAGGTTATCCAGCAGGTCGGCACGAACCTTGACCACATCCCGGTCGACCAGGCGTCTGTCCTGCTCCGCAGCGTCCTGTTCCTGCTCAAACTCGGGCGCTCTGTTTTGTATTGCATCTTTTTCAATGGCAGCCACTTCAACGTGATTGCTAGCAGAGCCGGATTGTTGAGTGTCTACCGTTTCGCTTTCGATTTTACCGGTGCGTAACTGTCGTAAAATGACCACCTGATAGCTGGAGGAGTCCAGCTCACGATGATTCCGGGCCTGCACAATCTGGCTGTTCAACAGATCGAAGCTATCATGTAGTGCATCAATAAGATCGTCTGATTTTTCAACGCGACCATCGATGACCGCAATGAACAACGACTCAAGTTCATGACTGAGATCACTGATTTCAGTGAATTCAGCCATTTTTGCGCCACCTTTGAGGGTATGCAGATAGCGCTGTAGTTCCATCACCAGCCCATAACTCACTGCATCATCCTGGGCGTCATCGTGTTCTGCCCAGTTTTGCAGGGTATGGTCACTCATCTCGAGTAACTCGATGGCTTCTTCGATAAAAATATCGACCAGCTCTTCATCGTAATCAGACTCAACGGTCTCAGTCATCATGGTCAGTGTGTCCAGAAACTGATTCGATGGCTGATTTTCCTGCTCGGGCAATTCGACCGTATGGTTATGCAGTTGCAGCATCAACTCTTCCAGATCCTGCTTCAGCATTTCAGAAAGTCGGGGAAGTTGACGGGTTTCAACCAGGTCATTCGTCATCAGATGAATCGCCTGAAAACCCTTGCGATAGAGCTTCAACGCTTCTTCATCTAGCCCTGCCCCACGCTCAAGATAAATCTTAAGCGGCTTTTCGAGCAGGGTTGCGAGTGTTCCAATAGACGTTATATCAGCCGTTCTTGAGGCGCCATTGATGGTGTGAGTTGCCCGGTAAAGCTCTTCTGAGGGATATACCAGGCCATCAACTGGAGGCTGATTAAGGACGGAATTTGCGGTGTTTAGGTGTGACTCGACCTCTTGCTGGTAAATGACCAGTAGTTCCGGGTCTATGATCAGGCCTGGCTGGCTGTTCTCCAGCGGACTGATGGCCTGTGTTGCGGGCAGCAGCGGGTCTACCTCTCTTCCAGGCATGTCCACCATTTCGCTTAAGACGAAAGGGTCGGGGGGGGTCTCCTCTTGTGCAGTTAGCTCGGCCAGGCCCTGATCAACGGAAACCCCGGCTTCTGTTGCTGAAGCCGAATACTGTTCTGATGCGCTATCCTGCGATACCTCTCCTGCGATGGCATCGTCGTCAGAAGTCTCTACGGCTTGTGTTTCAGCGGGCGTGTTACTCCTGATCTCCAATACCTGATTCGGCTTAAACTCAGCCAGCGCTCGGGCCAGTCCACGGATATAGGGGATATCTTCACTGACAGCGCTTCCGTCACGCAACTCTTCTACCAGCTGTGGCAGGGCGACTGCTGCCATCCCAACGGCGTTGATCACCGACTCTGACGGCATCACCGCTTTATCGATTATCCGGTTTAACAGGTGTTCAAAATCCCAGGCAAACTCACCTATTCTCATCGCCCCGACCAGTCGCCCCGAACCTTTTATGGTATGAAACGCGCGTCGTATGTTTTGTAGTGCATTGTCATCCTCTGGATGCAGCTTCCAGTCCTGCTGTAATTGAATAATATTTTCCGACTCTTCCTCGGCTTCTTCCAGATAGATCTCAAGAATTTCAGGATCGCTATCGGGCTTTAATATCGGCAAATCATCCGCAACCGGAATAATACTGACTATATCGAGCGATGAATCTACATCGTTTTCTGCCTCAGACTGTGCTTCGAGCTCTGCTTCTACTTCGAGTTCTGTCTCTGCTTCGAGTTCTGTCTCTGCTTCGAGCTCTGTCTCTGCTTCGAG
>JACNJF010000135.1 GCA_014382695.1 Gammaproteobacteria bacterium
TAACTAAGAATATGGGGATTCCCTGGCAACAGGGTGCACGCTGGTTCTGGGATACACTGGTCGATGCCGATCTGGCGAATAACACGATGGGATGGCAGTGGGTTGCGGGTTGCGGGGTCGATGCAGCCCCCTATTTCAGAATCTTCAATCCACTCACGCAGGCAGCCAGATTCGATCCAGAGCAACAGTATGTCCGCCACTGGCTGGGAAACAGCCCGCCAGGCGAAGCGATTGTAGATTTAAAACACTCGCGTCAGCTGGCACTCGAGCGCTATCAGCGGCTGACGAAGACGCAGTAACGCGATCGATCAACTGGTCAGGCGTGCATACAGGCGAGGCAGTAGCTGTGGCATCTGCAATGGGTTATGAATCACTGCATAGCCATCCACACCGAACAGATGCGGCAGATAGCGGTTACCTTTTTCATCGATGGTGACACAGAACGGCTGCAGGCCGAGCTTTTTTGCACTCAAAATAGCCTGCCGCGTATCTTCAATACCAAAGCGTCCTTCGTACTGATCCAGATCGTTTGGCTTGCCATCGGTCAGAATCAGCATCAGACGCCTGCTGGCACCCTGTAACTTTAGCTGTTCGGTGGCATAACGGATCGCGGCTCCGAGCCGGGTATAATAACCGGGCTTGATCGCATTGATGCGCCCGCGCACCTCGGCACTGTATTTTTCATCGAAGGTTTTCAGCAGATGCACGCGAATCGGATCACGCTTGCGTGATGAAAAGCCGATCATGGAAAACAGGTCACCGGTCGCATTCAGGCTTTCGGCAAACAGAAACAGGCTATCCCGGATCACATCGATCACGCGCTGCTGATCATTCACCCAGCTGTCGGTCGACAGTGACAGGTCAGCCACCAGCAGACAGGCCAGATCTCTGGCCCCGCTGCGTAACTCACGGTACAGACCATCCGCACTGACCCCTTCTGCGGCACTTTTTTCAGCGGCATAGCGCAGATAGGCATCGATATCGATATCCTGTCCGTCTGCCTGATTTCGGTGCCACACCCGAGCCGGTGCCAGCATCTGAAACTGATTACGCAGCTTACGCGCGGTTTTAGTCAGATGTTCCGGTAGCGCCAGCGGCTCAGCATCGGTTGCCATCATCTCAATGACATGACAGCAGTTTTCGATCATGACCCCTTTTTTCCAGTCCCACTCCGGTAGCAGCAGGCCATCGCTCAGCACTTCATCATCGGATGAGGCCGATGGCAGATCGAGATCAAACTTGAGCCGAATCGCACTCGAACGGCGGTTACGCGACACCGAGATCACATCCAGATCGCGCGCGACCGATTCAGCCTGATCGGCATCTTCTTCGTCTTCATTACCACGATCCAGGTTGATGAACTCACCCCAGCTAAATATATTCTCCATGCGGATCGTAATCAGTCCCTTGCCTTCTTCCGGAGGCTTGACCCGTTCCGCCTTGCGCCGGCCTAAATCTTCCAGCTCACGCGTTTCCTGCTGACCGCTATTATTGTTCTCTTCATCCGACAGCACCTGTTGAAAATCAGCATTCACGAAGGTTTCCGGGTGCAACCACAGCGGCACTGGAAACGGAGAACGCTTATCCATCGTCAATTGTTTAACCGAGCCCGGATCGATCAGGGCCTGACGGATTTCCAGCTCAGCCAGCTTTTCGCGTGCTGAAAGTTTTTGCGGATCGGGGCGCTGCTGCAGATGCGCCTGCACCAGTGCCGCGTAGTTATTGATCAGTCCGGGATAGCGTTGCAGCGTCACTAACACGCTGAGCTGACTGCGAGCAAACCAGTGATTATGCTTTGGCTGTGCAATCTGTACTTCATTCGCCGCCATCGCAGCCAGCCAGAAATACAACTTACGATTCAATTCTTTGCTATCAAACCAGGCGATCTGCGCCGGCAGTTTGAGTGCGTTCTGATCGCGCCAGGCCAGCTCAACCCGATTGCCAGTACCGGCAATGCGCTGCAACCAGTTGCGCCGTCGATTAATCGCAGTACTGTCAACCGCTTCCACCTGTAGTGCGCCATCACCACCGAGCGCACGAAAAAAAGTGCCGATGATGTTTTTTTCATCGTTTAGATAAACCGCAGCGTTCAGATAGCGCTGATCGGCCATGCGCATGATCAATTTGTGCCACAGTTCGCCGACTTTTTCTTCCATCAGAGCGGCTTCTTCTTTTGCGGTATACCGACCGGCGGCTGCGACTGCTGCTCTGCCTGCTGGCCCTCAACCCACAGCAATAATGACTGCTGCGGGTTTCCACCCTGTTGCTGGGTACAGGCCGATATACATTCCCCGCACTGGGTGCAGGTAAACATACGGCGTTTGATACTGCGTGGCTTAAGACGCATCGGACAGCCGTTGTCACAGGCGTTATTACATTTTTTACACAACCCGGCCTGCTGATAATCAAAGTTGATTACCATCGCACGCCGATTCGACATCCAGGCGAGGCTCTGAAAAAAGCCAACCGCACAACCAAAGCGACAGAAAAAATGGCGCGCAAAGGTAAACTCGATGCTGAGCAGCAGGGTCGCCGCGGTAATAAAAACAAACTGATTACGGGTTAACTCACCATGCAGCAGATTAGAATAGATTTCCTGCGGCGGCAGCAGGTAGGTGAGCAGGCTCACCGCCCACACAAAAGAAAACAGTGCCACAGCCAGAAACGTAAACAGCCAGTAGATGCGCGCAGGTTTAACCCTTGTGCCATCCGGCTGTAATTCAGGTAGTGGATTATTTTCCCACAGGCTGGGTTTGCCGCTGGCACGGTACATCAGGTTATTAATCAGCTCGACCACCGAATAATGCGGACACATCCAGCCGCAATACAGGCGACCCCAGCGCCAGGCGATAAAGATGAATAGCGCTGCCCCCCCCAGGACTGGCAGGAACCCTCTGAGGATCAGATTAACACTGGCTTCAGCGGGGCTCATTAATCCCTGCTGAAACAGATCCAGGCCCAGCGTCCAGTGCTGGCCGAGTAGATAAAAGTGTTTCTGATTTAAATCATAGCGGAACAGATCAAAGATCGGTGCGAGGATAAACAGCACGAAAAAACCGCTCTGGTACCATAGCCGTTTTTTCTGGACGCGGGTGCGCATATCAGCAGTCTTCTGGCAGGGGTCGGCCGATGAGTGGGAATTTCCAGCACTGGCCTGCCAGAGCCTTGATCAGCCCAACCATACCGAGCAGAATAAAGGTGGAATGCGCCATGGTGAAATACACGATCACAATCACCCAGGTGTAGGGCCCATCGACTCCGCCCAGCAACACAATCAGTAGCGACATAAGGAACAACAGTATTCCGGCCCAGATACTGGCGGAAATAGTTTGCTGCAGATGGCTCAGGGTGAACGCACTGACCCTGTTACGCTCGCGCAGATACAGCAACAGCAACAGCGCAAACGCGAGGCCGGGCAGCAGTAGCAGATTGACCAGATACAGGCTTTCCGCAGCGATCGCCAGCCCGGTTTTTTGGGTCGGATTATAGTTCGAAACAGGCATTAACGACCTCCATCAACGCGTTGATGGTGTCCTTTTCATCGCTTAGCGGCTCTACCAGAGCGGCTCGACAGGCTTCGATGATCGGAAAACCATCCTTGATCAGGGTGGCCGCATACACCAGCAGACGGGTAGATGCAGCTTCTTCCAGATCATGATCCTTGAGCGCACGTAAAGCGTTCGCCAGCTGAATCAGCTTTTGTGCAAGTTCTGCGTCAATGCCGGTTTCACCGATCAGGATTTCCTGTTCCAGTTCGGCATCCGGAAAATCGAAGCTCATCGCCACAAAGCGCTGACGAGTAGAAGGTTTCATACCCTTCAACAGATTCTGATAGCCGGGGTTATAGGACACGACCAGCATAAAATTTTGCGGCGCCTTGAGCGTTTCGCCGGTACGCTCCAGCGGCAGGATGCGGCGGTCATCGGTCAAAGGATGCAACACTACGGTGGTATCCTTACGTGCCTCCACCACTTCATCCAGATAGCAGATCGCCCCTTCGCGTACCGCCCGCGTGAGCGGACCGTCACTCCAGAAGGTGCCTTCAGAACCGATCAGATGGCGGCCGACCAGATCGGCAGCGGTCAGGTCATCATGACAGGCCACGGTATACAGGTTCTGTGCCAGACGTGCGGCCATGTATTGTATAAAGCGCGTCTTGCCACAGCCGGTCGGGCCCTTGATCAATACCGGCAGCCGATTACGCCAGGCATACTCAAACAACTCGATCTCATTGCCATGAGGCCGGTAGAAAGGCAAATGATCACCCGTTTGCGCTGCAGTCGTTTCAGATTGTGATTTCATATCCATCCGATTTTATCCACCTCCGCTAATGTAAAAAGCCGCTGAAATAAACACGCCGGGAATGATCAGCCAGGCCACGATTACCCAGCGCCAGGCACCCGATACCAGTTTCAGCCCCATATAGTAATCACCGATCAGATGCCCCTTGATCAGCGACAACCCCAGTACCAGTAGTGCGACCGTCAGCCCATTCAGCCCCATCACACCTACCGTCCAGGTTAACACCGTAAGTAGCATTAACAGTAAATAGACCAGGGTACATGGCCGAATGCCAGTTGTTTTCTGTTGCATGGCTAGCGCATCACATAAATCAATGGAAACAGGATAATCCAGACAATATCAACCATATGCCAGTAGTTGGTTCCTGTTTCGAGCCCGGTATAGTTTTGCGCCGTGTAATTGCCGGCTCTGGTTTTAAACGCATTCGCTGACAGTATAACCATACCCATCACGACATGCATAAAATGAAAAAAGGTGAGTGAAAAATAAAACATATAGAACAGATTGGTTCTCATATTGATGCCATGAGAGTAGTGATGATTATACTCAACGAATTTTACGATCAGGAAAACCAGTCCCATCAGCAATGCCGCTATCAGCCAGTTAAAACACTGCTGGGCTTTATCCTCTCGCATGGCTGCGACGGCACGCACTGCGAAGTAACTGCTGGTAATCAGTGACAGGGTATTGAGTAATGCCAGATTACGATCCAGTGTCAGCTGAGAGTTATTAAACATTTCAACATGATTAGCACGGGTAAACGCATAGGTCGCAAAAAATATGGCAAATACCAGTAATTCCGCGATGATGAAGATCCAGATTGCGAGATCTCCGCCGGGTGTTTTTTGTCTGAGCATCAACTTATCTTATATGAATGACATGTGCTACGCCCTGGAAGCACATCTCCCTATGGCCGGGCTATATCAGGGTTAAAAAAATAATGGCGGGCGAAAAATTACCCCCCTTAAAAAAAAGCTAAAAAGTTTAAAAACTATGAGGCCTACACTTTATCGGGTTCCTCAAGCCCGCTCTGGCCCATAAAAAAGACGCTGGCATAAACCAACAGACCAACCCAGAAAACCAGGCCAGCACCCTCACACAAACACAAAAAAAAATTAAACTTATTCTGCACCACCACGAA
>JACNJF010000083.1:0-24604 GCA_014382695.1 Gammaproteobacteria bacterium
AGAGCCTCGATTCTAAAATCGATTGATGAGCAGGGCAAGCTGACGGCTGAATTAACCCTCGCTATCAATGAAGCGGAAACCAAGGTGCGGCTGGAAGACCTGTACCTGCCGTATAAAAAGAAACGTCACACCAAGGGTCAGATTGCGATTGAAGCCGGTCTGCAAGCGCTGGCCGACGATCTGTTACTCAACCCGACACTTAACCCTGAGCAGGAAGCGCTGAACTACATCTGTACTGCGGAGCCTTTCGCCGAAAAGTTTCCCGATGTAAAAACCGTGCTGGAAGGCGCGAAGTTCATTCTGATGGAGCGCTTTACCGAGAATGCGGATTTGATGGCGGAACTCAGAGCGTATTTCAATCGTCATGCGCTGCTGTATTCGAAAGTGGTGGCCGGTAAGGAGGAGAGTGGGGCTAAATTCAGAGATTATTTCGAGCATCAGGACAAGCTGTCTGCGATACCTTCGCATCGGGCACTCGCGATGTTTCGCGGGCGCAAGGAGGATGTGCTGCAACTCAGCATCGATGTCGAGCACGATACCGCACTGGCGCATCCCTGCGAAGCAATCATCGCGCGCCATAGCGGGGTTGAGCAGCAGGGCAGGGCAGCGGACGGCTGGCTGGCTGAAGTGGTGCGCTGGACCTGGGCGATCAAACTCAGGATGCGCATCGAACTGGAGCTTTTTTCTGCGCTGCATGAAAGCGCTGAAAATGAAGCCATCAATGTATTCGCCCGTAACCTGAAAGATCTGCTGCTGTCGGCTCCTGCCGGGCAACGTGCGACCATCGGACTCGATCCCGGTCTGCGTACCGGGGTCAAGATTGCGGTGATCGATAATACCGGTCAGTTTATCGACTCGACTACGATTTACCCGCATGTACCCAAAAGGCAGTGGGATGAATCGATTGCGATTCTGGCCAAACTGGCCGCGAAGTACCAGATTGAATTACTCGCGATCGGCAATGGCACCGCATCACGCGAAACCGAAAAGCTATGTGCGGATCTGATTGCACGTCATCCAGAACTCAAATGTCAGAAGGTGATGGTCAGCGAAGCCGGGGCTTCGGTGTACTCGGCCTCGGCTTTAGCGGCGCAGGAATTTCCTGATCTGGATGTGACCATCCGCGGAGCCGTATCGATCGCACGCCGACTGCAGGATCCGCTGGCTGAACTGGTAAAGATAGAGCCGAAAGCGATCGGCGTCGGTCAGTACCAGCATGATGTCAGTCAGTTTCAACTGGCGCGCAATCTGGATAGTGTGGTGGAAGACTGTGTGAATGGGGTCGGAGTGGAAGTGAATACGGCTTCCAGTGCTCTGTTACGGCGAGTAGCCGGATTGAATCAGACGATTGCGGATAATATCGTCGAATTCCGCAACCAGAATGGTCCGTTCAAGTTGCGTAAAACCTTACTTAAGGTTCCGCGGCTGGGTGAAAAAAGTTTCGAACAGGCGGCTGGCTTCCTGCGTATCCATCAGGCTGAGAATCTGCTCGATAATTCAGCTGTGCATCCGGAGAGTTACGGTGTGGTACAAAGCATCATGGACCGGATGCAGGTCGATTTGAAAGGCCTGATAGGTAACAGTGCACTATTGAAATCTCTCAAACCTGCGGATTATGTGAATGAGCAGTTCGGCCTGCCGACGGTCACCGATATTATCGCGGAGCTGGATAAGCCGGGGCGTGACCCGCGTCCGGCTTTCAAAACAGCGCAGTTCAAAGATGGGGTGGAACAGCTGAAAGACTTGACTGAAGGCATGGTGCTGGAGGGTGTGATAACCAACGTGACTAACTTTGGCGCATTTGTGGATATCGGTGTGCATCAGGATGGTCTGGTACACATTTCCGCATTGGCAGACCGCTTCATCAAGGATCCACATGAAGTGGTCAAGGCCGGTGATATCGTGCGCGTTAAGGTGCTGGAAGTTGATATCAAGCGTAACCGAGTTGCACTCACCATGCGGCTGAGTGACGAAGTCAGACCGCAGTCAAAGCCTGCTCCTAAGGATGTTGCTGCGAATAACCAGCCACGAGCGAAACGTCCGCCAAAGGCGGTAAAAGCACGAACCGATGTGGCTCAGGACAAGCCGATGGGCGCTCTGGCAGATGCCTTTGCCAGAGCGAAAGGTTCACGCTAGTTACTCGAGTATTAATACGATGAGTTGCTTGGGACCGTGAATGCCGTAGGCCAGAGTCTGCTCGATATCGGCCGTCTTGGACGGGCCGGATATCAACAATGCATTAGTCGGCATATGCTCTGACCAGTGTTGCTGGTGCATCGCCTGCGCGAAGTTATCGACAATTTTGTCCGCTTCCAGCAGGGCGATATGCACCGGCGGTACCAGTGACAGCAGGCGTGGTTCCTGTGGTGTTGGCCACAGGATCAGGCTACCGCTCTCGGCAATGCCACCCAGAGTATCGGTGATGCCGACATCGACCTGCTTAAACAGATCCTGTTTCCAGTCCTCAATCACGCGGTCGTATCGATGCAGGGTAAGTGCAGCATCAGCCTGCGCCCGAAACAGCTCAGCATTGGCTGTCTCCCCGAGCAGGATATTGTGCAGTTTACGTTTGGGTAGTTCCTGGTTCAGCCAGCCGACCCAGTCTGTGCGTGGCATACGATGCACTTCGCCGCGCACGGCCTGCATACGTTCGCTTAGACGTTGTATTTTCTCTGCCTGACTCCAGCCATAGCTGGGAAGATAGGGTGCTGGAGATGCACTCTGAGTCATGCGGTTGTTGCGTAATCTTGCCAGTATATTGTCACGTGCGGTCTTCTGATTCAGCTCATTCATGATCAAAGCCCTCCTGTTGAGCCAGTTCCTGCAGGCTGCGAGGAGCCGGTTTAATGCTGCTGCGGTAGCGAGTCCATGCACCCAGTCTGGTCGGGGTTAAGCCGCGCAGACGGGTGGCAAACCAGCGGAACAGGCGGTAATTGCGTGGACTGGCATATAGCAATCGCCAGATCGCCCAGGCCTGCGACTCGGTTAATTTACGCAGGCTGCCCTTGCCATTGATATGGGCCTCGGAGCGCGCTGCATTGACCGATTCGGCACGTAGCCGGTTGATCAGTTTGGGTAGAGGAATACGTACCGGGCAGACCTCGGCGCAGGCTCCACACATGGTGCAGGCGGAAGTGAGGATACCCGTTTTTTCCAGTCCCAGACGCTGCGGTTCCAGCACGCAGCCAATCGGGCCAGGGTAAACGGTGCCATAGGCATGGCCACCGACCTGCACATACACTGGACAGTGATTGATGCAGGCCCCGCAGCGGATGCAGCGCAGGGTATCGAGTAACTCCTCATCCATCCGAATCGAGGAGCGCTGATTATCCAGCAGCACCAGATGCACCGCCTGTGGGCCGTCTTTTTCATCGGGCTGGCGCGGACGGCTGATCATGTTGAAGTAGGTAGTGATCGGCTGGCCGGTCGCGGATTTGGTCAGAATATTCAGTAATGGCGGGATATCGGACAGTTTAGCCACTACTTTTTCGATGCCGGTAATGGCGATATGCAGGCGCGGGGCGGTTGTACTGAGGCGACCGTTACCTTCATTTTCTACCAGACACAGGGTGCCGGTTTCAGCTACTGCAAAGTTAACCCCTGAGATTCCGGCATCGGCATTGGCAAACTTGTCGCGTAGAATCTGACGTGCTAACAGTGTCAGTTCATCGATATTTTCGGTATAGCCCAGTTCTGGAAAAAACTGATGGAACAGTTCGGCCACCTGTTTCACGTTTTTGTGAATAGCCGGGGCCACGATATGCGATGGCGGTTCATGCGCGAGCTGGATGATAAATTCGCCCAGATCCGATTCAAGCACTTCGATATTGCGCTGCTCGAGATAATGATTCAGTTCGGTTTCCTCTGAAACCATCGACTTGCCCTTGACCAGTGTTTTGGCATCTGCGGCGTGCAGGATCTGATAGATAATTTCATTCGCCTGCTGTGCCGTTTCTGCCCAGTGCACTCGGATGCCATTCGCCGTCAGCTTCTGCTCAAGTTGTTCCAGTAGTTCAGGCTGGCGCGTGAGTGCATGCGCGCGGATCGCTCTGGCCTGGTCGCGTAATGCCTGTAACTCATCATTGTCGGGAAATTGTGCCGCACGTTTCTGCATCAATCCACTCATGGTGGAGCGAAAACTGGTGCGGGCCTGTTCGTTATGCAGGGCCTTGTCGATACGTTGGTGAAAAGCTTCAGTTTGATGCATGAGTACGCTCCCATAGAAATTCGGCGATGTGCTGTGTGACCGGACCTTTACCTTTATCCTGTGCCTGTTTGTCGAAAGCACCCCCGATATTCATCAGGCAACCACAGTCCTGGCTGATCACCCGTTCTGCACCAGTGGCTCGCAGGCTGGTGGTTTTGTCCTGCACCATGGCACCGGAGATATCGGCCTGTTTGATGGCGAAAGTGCCACCGAAACCACAGCATTCGGCTTTGCGTTCCTGTTGCACCAGTTCGACAGCGTCGAGTTGGCCGAGCAGGGATTCGATATGTTCGGCAACACCCATTTCACGACGCGCTGAACAGGAGGTATGCACCGCAATCTTGACCGGTTTACCGAGGTCTTTCAGTTTCAGGTCGAGTACATCAACCAGAAACTGGGTCAGTTCATAGGTGCGCGAGGCGATTTCAGCCGCCGCCTCTGCATCCACCTGGTCCGCAAACAGTTCCGCCCAGTGCTGCTTGATCATGCCAGCGCAGGAACCGGAAGGCACCACCACAGGGATATTTTGCGGGAAACACTTGATCAGGCTGCGCGCTACACTGAGTGCTTCATCCCGATAACCGGAATTAAAAGCCGGTTGGCCGCAGCAGGTCTGATCTTTGGGATAAATGACCTTGATGCCGGCCTGGCGCAACAGTTGCATACCGGCCAGACCGGCCTTTGGATACAGCATGTCGATCAGGCAGGTGCCAAAAAAGTAAACACGTTCGGGTGGTTTCATAGGGATTTCTCATTGGGCGCTAGAATGGAAGCCTGGCGTAAAAAGCGTTCGTGCCGGGCCTGTTGTTTATCAATACTCTGCAGTGATTCTTCTACAAATACCATGTGATCCTGGGCGGCATGGCGCGCAGCTTCCGGATCTCCGGTAATCACCGCTCGCATCAAAGCTTCGTGTTGTCTGGAGAGAGGTTCAAACACTTTGGGTATGGTGTACAGCTTGTCCAGATTATGCTTGATGCTTTTTTGCAGCACGGTGAACAGACTACGCATCACGTGCAGCAGTACGATGTTATGCGATGCTTCGGTAATGGATAGATGAAATGCCGCATCGGCCAGAGCTTCATCCAGCGGGTCATCACTATTGTGATGCAGGTCGAGCATGTGTTCGTAGGCTTTCTGAATCCGGTAGCGATCTTCATCGGTGGCACGCAGCGCCGCATAGTAGGCCGCCTGGCCATCCAGTGCATGCCGCACTTCCAGTACATCAAAACGCGATTCCGGCTGCTGCTGCAGTAATGCCAGCAGGGGATCGCTGATGCCAGCATCGAGTGATTTCTGTACGTAGGTTCCGCCACCCTGGCGAGTGGTGAGCAAGCCTTTGCTGGCCAGCTTTTTCAGGGCTTCACGTAGCGAGGGTCTGGAGATGCCGAGACGCTCAGCCAGCTGGCGTTCAGCAGGCAGGCGTTCGCCGGCCTGTAATCCGCCGTCAGCGATCATGGTTTCGATCTGATGTGCGATGCGGTCTGATAAGGTTTCCATATAAATGCTCTCTCGTATAATTGGTAAGACCAGATAGCCGTAATACTAAGGAGTTCGATTTTATTTGCAAGAGGATATTCTCAAAAACTTGCCAATTTATACAATTAAAAATTATATAAGCGAATTAAAAAGTGCTTATATAGGTGCGTATACAAGGTATTAAATATACTAAAAATCATTAATAATCAGTAATATAGATGCTTAAAGTCTAATATAATTAATTCTAATTCACTAAAATAAAAAAATCTTGACAATAAACCGGTAACGCATTTACCATTATTGGACTTACCAATTTACCAGTTGGTAAGACGTGAAATAATTAAAACTAATTAAATTGTCATCCAAGAGGATTATTTATGAATAAAACGCTAATTACACTGAGTAGCGCAGCGATTCTGTCGCTATCGATGGTATCTACGCCGTCGTTTGCAGAGAAGAAGGTGTTATTGAAAGTGCCGGTCTGGTTCGGTACGCATTTGACCGGTCTGGGTTCAACCCCTGCATGGCTGGCTGAGCATGTGAACGAAGCTTCAGATGGCTCCGTTAAGATCAAGATCTACGAGCCGGGTAAACTGGTTCCACCAAAAGAGATGCTGGAATCGGTATCAAAAGGTCAGGTGAATGCTGGTTGGACAACACCGGGTTATAACACCGGCTTGCTGGGCAATAAAGGCTCCATCTTCTCTGCTGTTCCTTTTGGTCCCGATGCCCCTGAATTCCTGGCCTGGATTTATTATGGTGATGGCCGTGCGTTATGGCAGTCAGTTTATGACGATGCGGGTTACAACATTCATTCTATCCCCTGCTCTATTATTGCTCCTGAAACCTCAGGCTGGTTCTCAAAGGCGATCGATAAGCCAGAAGACCTTAAAGGCCTGCGTATGCGCTTCTTCGGTCTGGGCGCACTGGTTATGGAAAAAATGGGTGTTTCAACTTCGTTGCTACCGTCTGCGGACATCTTTCCTGCGCTGGAAAAAGGAGCGATTGACGCGACTGAATTCTCCATGCCTGCAATCGATAAGCTGTTGGGTTTCAGCAAGATTCTTAAGTTCAACTACTTCCCGGGATGGCACCAGCCGGCAACCATGTTTGACCTGATCATCAACAAAGATACCTGGAAAGGCATGAGCAAATCACAGCAAGCTGTTGTTGAGATGGGTTGTAAAGCCGCGATGCTGGATGGTCTGGCATTGGGTGAAGCGATTCAGTTCCCTGTAATGAAAGAGAACCTGGAGAAGGGTGTAGAGAATCGTTACTGGTCTGATGAAATGCTGAATGAATTCCGTGGTAAGTGGGATGAAGTAGTTGCTGAAGAAAGTCAAAAGGATCCTGGATTCAAGAAAATCTACGATAACCTGTCAGCTTTCCGTAATGATTACCGGCTGTGGAACGAGTGGGCATTCCTGCCACGTCCCGGTACTCAGCGTATCGCTAAATAAAGCGGTCGAAAATAGAGTGGTGGGGGTGACCCCACCATTTTTTAACTTATATCTGAGGAAGAAATCATGTCAGCAGCACCCGGAAATAATTACCAGGTTGACATCCCTATCGTGAGTTTTCTGAATGGGATTGTTCGACGCATTGCAGGTACTACTGCCTGGTTAAATGTCGCTCTGGTACTTGTAATCTTGTTACAGGTCGTCTTACGTTATGGATTTAGCCATGGATTGGTCCCTTTAGAAGAATTAATGTGGCACCTTTATGCGGTGGCCTTTATGTTTGGAATGGCATATGCCATCACTAATGATTCCCATATCCGAGTAGATATCATTCATATGAGCCTTTCACGTCGTAAACAACACGTGCTGGAAATACTCGGTATTTTATTTTTACTTTTCCCTTTTCTATGGGTCCTGTTTGACCATAGTCTGGCGTGGGCCTGGGATTCATTTCAAAATAGTGAAACCTCGCAAAATCCAACCGGTTTACCCTATCGTTGGGTGATCAAATCTGTGGTGCCTATAACTATGTTGCTGATGTTTGTCGCAGCTCTAGCACGTTTAATTCAGGAAGTGCTGCTGTTATTGCATTATGGCAAAGAGCCGGTTGAGCTGGTATCGGGCCGGGTATCGATGATGCAAAGATTTTTTCATGTCCAGATAAGCGATAGCGAAGTTGTCGATAGCGCTGACGTCGATAACAAAAATAAGTCGGAGAACAACAGTCATGGGTCTTGAACCAGAAAATTATTTAGTCATCGCGATGTTTGTGACATTCATCGCGCTGTTGTTCACCGGTTTTCCGGTTGCCTGGGTATTAGCAGGTGTTGGTATTGGTTTCGCGGGCGTTGCCTACTGGACTGATTACATGGACTGGACCGTGACTGGTCTGGACTACAATACGCTCGGATTACTCACCGGTCGTATATTTGCCATCATGGATAACTGGGTGCTGGTGGCCCTGCCGATGTTCATATTTATGGGGCTGATGCTGGATAAATCCGGCGTGGCTGAGCGCATGATGCACTCCATTCAAAGGTTGTTCGGTAATGTTAAAGGTGGGCTGGCTATTACGGTAACCCTGATTGGTATTATCCTGGCAGCATCTACCGGTATCATCGGTGCTTCAGTGGTATTGCTCGGTGTGATGTCATTACCCGCCATGTTAAAACAGAACTACCACAAACCACTTGCTCTGGGCACCATCGCAGCATCAGGTTGTCTGGGGATTTTAATTCCGCCTTCCATCATGCTGGTCATCATGGGAGACCAACTAGGTATCTCGGTTGGTGACCTGTTCATGGGTGCGGTATTTCCCGGGTTGATTTTAGGCCTGCTGTATATCAGCTATATCTATATTTATGGTCGCATTTATCCTGAAAATGCACCGCTTTCCGCTGATCATAAGGACATTCATCTGGGTGATGTGTTTCGGGTTATGCTGGATATCCTGCCACCAGCATTATTGATACTGTCCGTTCTTGGTTCCATTTTTATGGGTATTGCCACAGTAACCGAGGCATCTGGTATTGGTGCTCTAGGTGCGACTCTTTTAGCCATTGCCTATAAACGTTTTGACTGGGAAGTATTAAAAGAAGTAACCATCAACACGATGAATACTTCGGCCTATATCTTCGCGATATTTGTGGGTGCTACGGTATTTGCTCTGGTGTTAAGAGAATGTGGTGGCGATGAATTGATCGAGTCTGCTTTGACTGGTTTAGATGTAGCTCCATATACATTGATTCTTATCATACTGGCTTTCATTTTTATCCTCGGCTTTTTCCTCGACTGGATAGAAATCAGTCTGATCATGTTGCCTCTGTTGGGGCCAGTGATTGGTGCTCTGGACTTAAGTGTTGAGGGTTACGGTGTGGTGGATAACCCCAGTCTGGTGTGGTTTGCGCTACTGGTAGCAGTCACTTTGCAGACTTCATTCCTGACCCCGCCGGTAGGCTTCGCGCTGTTTTATTTGAAAGGTGTGTGTCCTCCCGGGGTCAAGTTAACCGACATCTATCGCGGTGTGGTACCTTTTATCGTATTACAGTTGATCGGACTGGGGCTGGTATTTGCCTTCCCGGCACTGGTGACCTGGCTGCCATCCGTGGCTTACGGTAATTAACAGAGGTTCCGCTATGAACACGAATGTCGCACAGCTTAAGACCGCGTTAGCACAGTTCATCGGTGAGGATCGATTGATCGATGATCCGCTGCGTACCCTGGCGTATGGCACCGACGCCAGCTTTTATCGGCTGATTCCACAGCTGGTGGTGAAGCTGGTGAATGAAGACGAAGTGTCTCGTTTGTTAAGGCTGGCAAAAAAGTTTGCCACGCCGGTGACCTTTCGTGCATCGGGCACCAGTCTTTCGGGTCAGGCCATTACCGATTCGGTACTGGCTGTGCTGGAGCCGAATGCCTGGCGGGATTACAAAGTGCTGCATCAGGGGCGGGCGATTCGTCTACAACCTGGTGTAATAGGTGCCAGAGCTAATGAGTACCTGTTACCATTGGGGCGCAAGATAGGGCCGGATCCTGCATCGATCAATGCGGCCAGAATCGGTGGTATTGCGGCGAACAATGCGAGTGGTATGTGTTGCGGAACTGCGCAGAACAGTTATCAGACGTTGCTCAGTATGCGGGTGATACTGGCGGATGGCAGTGTGCTGGATACCGCTAGTGAGGCGAGCCGGGGAGCATTCCGGCTAAGCCATCAAAGCCTGTTGCAGCAACTCGGGAAACTGGCGCAGGATTGCCGCGATAATCAGGCTCTGGCAGCGCGTATCCGGCATAAGTTCAGCATCAAGAATACCACCGGTTACAGCCTGAATGCGCTGGTCGATTTTAGAGATCCAATCGATATCCTGCAGCAGTTGATGATCGGCTCTGAAGGCACCCTCGGCTTTATTGCAGAAATCACCTATAAAACGGTAGCGGAGCATGCGCATAAGGCGAGTGCGCTGGTATTTTTTGGCAATATCCAGATGGCCTGTGAAGCGGTGGCCATACTCAAACAGCAACCGGTTGCCGCCGTAGAGCTGATGGATCGTGCCGCATTAAGGTCGGTCGAAAACAAGCCGGGCATGACGGAGCTACTGAAGGATCTGCCTGAGCAGGCAGCCGCATTATTGATCGAAACCCGTGCCAGCGATAACACTGCACTGGCACAGCAGATCGATCTGATTGAGCAGTCTCTGCATAAGGTTGAGAGTCTGTTCCCGGTTAGTTTTAGCGATGTGGTAGAGCAGTACAGTCGCTTATGGAATATCCGTAAAGGTCTGTTCCCAACCGTCGGTGCAATGCGTGAAACCGGTACCACGGTGATTATCGAGGATGTCGCGTTTGCGGTGCCAAAGCTGGCGGCAGCCACGCTGGATCTACAGCAGTTGCTGAAACAACATGGCTATCACGAAGCGATAATTTTTGGGCATGCACTGGAAGGGAATCTGCACTTCGTGTTTACCCAGGATTTTTCAACCACGGCTGAAGTCGAGCGCTATCATGATTTTATGCACGCGGTATGTGAACTGGTGGTACATAAATACGATGGTTCGCTCAAAGGTGAGCATAGCACCGGGCGTAATATGGCTCCTTATGTTGAGCTGGAGTGGGGTACAGAAGCCTATCGCCTGATGCAACAGATCAAGGCACTGTTCGACCCCGATCTATTGCTCAATCCAGGGGTGATATTGAATGATGATCCACGTTGCCATGTGACGCATCTGAAGGCATTGCCAGCGGTCGATCCACTGGTGGATAAATGCATCGAGTGCGGATTTTGTGAGCCGGCATGTCCTTCGCGTGCGCTCACCCTGACCCCGCGTCAGCGAATTGCAGGCCTGCGTGAAATAGCTCGACTCGGTAGCGTGGCAGATTCGCCCTCAGCCGATGTGCTACGAGCGGCGTATCAATATCAGGGCATACAGACCTGTGCCGGCTGTGGCCTGTGTTCACTCAGTTGTCCGGTTGGCATCGATACCGGAAGCATGATCAGAGCCCTGCGCACACAGCAGCATGGCAGTCGTGCCCATAAAGTGGCTGATTTCGTTGCCGATAATTTTGATACAGTGTGCTCCAGTACGCGCGTCGGGCTGGCTGCGGCTAATCTGTATCACAGCGTGCTGGGCACCTCGTTGATGCAGCGTGTTAGCAGTGGGGCACGAAAACTCTCGGGGCAGAGGATTCCATTGTGGAATGCTTCGATGCCGACGATGGTGCGATATCCCAAACTAAAGCCAGTCGCCGAAAGTGAAAAGCCGCGTGTGGTTTATTTTCCGAGTTGCGTGAGTCGGACCATGGGCCCGGCAAAGGGTGATTCTGAGCATGATTCGCTGCCGCACAAGACCGAACAGCTATTGCGCAAGGCAGGTTTTGAAGTGGTCTATCCAGAGCAGGGCGATGCGCTGTGCTGTGGCATGCCATTCGAAAGCAAGGGCCTGCCTGAGCAGGCAGGGCGTAAGTTACGCGAAATCGAGCAACGCCTGTATACGGCATCCAGAGATGGACGCGACCCGGTGGTATTCGATACCAGCCCCTGCAGTCATCGACTTAAACAGCAATTACAGACCAGCATCAAGCTGTATGACATCACCGAGTTTATCCATGATGTGCTGCTGGAGCGCCTGCATATCGAAAAACAGGCTGGAACTATAGCACTGCATGCCACCTGCAGTACGCGCAAGATGGGCCTGCAGGACAAGTTACTCAAGATTGCCGAAGCCTGTGCCGAACACGTGATTGTCCCCGACGAGGTGACATGCTGCGGCTGGGCCGGGGATAAGGGCTTCAGCGTACCGGAATTGAATGCAAGTGCTCTGCTTAAGCTGAAACCGGCGCTAGCGGATAATTGCACCGCGGGTTACTCGACCAGTCGCAGCTGTGAAATCGGCCTGTCGCTGCATAGCGGACTGTACTACCGCTCGATTGTTTATCTGGTCGAACAGTGCGCTACACAAAGCCCGAAGCTAACGCCATAAACTAATGTTATTCAGTTCAATCTGCGTCAAATAAGAGTAGGCAAAAATTTCGCGGCCCAGGCTGGCGGAGTCGTTAAAATCGAAATCCAGTACCGGCTAAGCGTATTGGGTTTCGCCCAACAGCCGCCAGGGCGTAGATAGCGACAGCGCGCTGCAATGTTACCCGCTGGCATCAATCAAAATACGCGCTCACTGGCAGACGTAAATAGCTGAAATTTGGGATCGTTGGTTGCAAAATCGCCACCCGCACGGGTTCTGGAATCAAGCGCGAGGACGAGGCCGAACGACAGCTTCATCGCTACCTGGCAGGTCACTGGAATTGTCTACCCGGGGCTAAAAGGGGCGCCAATAAAACAACATATTCTGCCTTAGTGTATAAGCAGCTAAATAATAATTATAAATCTGCCGACTATTTTAATTGACTCAAAAATGCTTTAATGACATTTTAAATGGACGTGATAGTATCACCGAAATTTCAATTTTAGACTTTAAAAAACAAGGCGTTAGCGATTATTTACGCACCATTTTGAAGAGTTTTTAACCTTTCTGCACCAAAATAATTAAATTATTTATGACGATTCGCATTGCACTGCATCACCGAACAGAGTACCACTTCGATAGAAGAGTAAACCTTTCACCTCACACTATTCGTCTAAGACCGGCGCCGCATACCCGTACCCCTATCCACCAGTATTCTCTGACGGTAGAGCCGGAAGAACATTTCATCAACTGGATGCAGGATCCGTTCGGCAATTTCATCGGTCGTTTCGTATTCCCGGAAAAAACGCGCAGCTTCGTGGTTGATGTCAATCTGGTTGCCGATCTGGTGACGGTCAACCCGTTTGACTTCTTCGTCGAAGAGTATGCGGAAAAATATCCTTTTAAATATGAAACCCAGTTATCCAAGGAACTGGTGCCGTATTTTGAAATTAAGGAGAAAGGAGAAAAATTAACCGCACTGATTGAACAGTTGCAGGGTGCCGAATTAGGCATGGCGGCCACGCGTGCGAATGAAGCGAATAATGCGGGCGAAACCTCAGCGGAAGATTCAGCACCGACCGATCGGGCCCATATCGTCCATTTTCTGGTCGCGCTGAATGCCTTTCTGAGTACCCATATCGGCTATAACATTCGCATGGAACCGGGCGTTCAAACCTGTGAAGAAACGCTGACCAGTAAAACCGGCTCCTGCCGCGATACCGGCTGGCTGCTGGTACAGATATTACGCCATTTTGGACTGGCATCACGTTTCGTGTCCGGTTATCTGGTACAGCTGACGTCTGATCAGAAATCACTCGATGGTCCTTCCGGCCCGGAACAGGATTTTACCGATCTGCACGCCTGGGCGGAAGTGTTTGTGCCTGGAGCAGGCTGGATTGGACTCGATCCGACTTCGGGACTGTTTGCCGGTGAAGGGCATATTCCACTGGCCTGTACGCCAGACCCGTTGAGTGCCGCGCCTATCGTCGGTGCGACCGACAAATGTGAAGTGACCTTTAAATTTGTCAATGAAGTGTCACGCATCCATGAAGACCCGCGCGTCACCAAGCCTTATTCGGATCAGCAATGGGAAGACATTCTACAGCTCGGCTATAAGGTGGATGAACAGCTAGAGCGGAGTGATGTGCGCCTGACCATGGGTGGTGAACCGACCTTCGTTTCTATCGATGATATGGATAGCCCGCAGTGGAATATTTCTGCACTGGGCGATCATAAGCTGAGACTGGCGCAGGATCTTCTGCTCCGTATCCGTGAGCATTATTCGAAAAATCCAGCGTTGCATTATGGCCAGGGTAAATGGTATCCGGGTGAACAGTTACCGCGCTGGGCACTGACCTGCGCCTGGCTGAAAGACGGTCGCTCGATCTGGAATCATCAGGATCTGCTGGATACGCCACATTCGAATGCCAGTTATACCGAAAAGGATGCCGAGTCACTGATTAATCGCATTGCTCAACATCTGCAGCTGAGCGAAAAAAATGTATGCACGGCTTATGAAGACATACCCTATTATCTGTGGAAGGAAGGCACACTACCGGATAATGTGGATGTCAAAAATAATAAAATTAATGAAGAAATGGAGCGCAAGCGCCTGGCCAGAGTTTTTGACCGCGGGCTGAATAAAATCAGTGGTTATGTGATACCGGTGGCAAGACATGATACCGCAGACCAATGGCTGTCAAACGAATGGACGTTCCGGCGTGAACAACTGTATCTGATACCGGGCGACTCGGCGATGGGTTATAGACTGCCGCTCGACTCACTGACCTGGGAGCCTAAGGTTAAGCGTCAAAAACTGATTGAAAAAGATCCGTTTGATGAATTTGAACATCTACCGGAACTGCGTGATCGCCTGCATCTGATCCGCAGCGAGAAAAGCTTCGAGCCCTGGCACGAGCCAGAGACCATCGTAGAGCAATCGATTGAGGCGGATGAAGAAGACGCTGCTGCGCTGATTAGAACCGCGTTATGCGTAGAGCTGCGCAATGGACACCTGCATGTGTTTTTACCACCTTTAACCCGGCTGGAGCATTATCTCGATCTGCTCAATGCGATTGAAACCTCGGCCGTTGAGCTGGGTGTTTCGATCATGATGGAAGGCTATGAGCCACCGCATGACCCGCGCCTGCAACGTATATCGGTGACGCCGGATCCGGGTGTTATAGAAGTTAATATTCACCCGTCTTCAAGCTGGGATGAGCTGGTGCATAACACCACAACGTTGTATGAACAGGCTCGACTGTCACGTCTTGGCACCGAGAAGTTTATGCTGGATGGGCGGCATAGCGGCACTGGCGGTGGTAACCATATTACGATTGGTGCAGCGAAGGCGGTCGACAGTCCCATTCTGCGTCGTCCGCATCTTCTCAAAAGCCTGCTCACCTTCTGGCAGAATCACCCGGCATTGTCTTACCTTTTTTCCGGTCTGTTCATGGGGCCGACATCACAATCACCACGGGTGGATGAAGCGCGTGATGATGCACTGTATGAACTGGGTATCGCGCTGTCGGAAATGTCGAACAATGACAGTAACTCGCCGTGGCTGGTGGATCGCCTGTTAAGAAACCTGCTGGTGGACTTGACCGGGAATACGCATCGCGCCGAATTCTGTATCGACAAACTGTACTCCCCGAACGGCAGTACCGGACGTCTGGGTATCGTTGAGTTCCGTGGCTTTGAAATGCCGCCGCATGCGCAGATGAGTCTGATGCAGGCATTGCTACTGCGCACTCTGATTGCGCGCTTCTGGGATAACCCCTATCAGCAGAAACTGGTGCCCTGGGGTACCGAGCTGCATGATCGTTTTATGCTGCCACATTTTGTAGAACGTGACATGCGTGACATCATTAATGACCTGAATCAGGAAGGTTATGCATTCGATCATTCCTGGCTGGCACCTTTTATCGAATTCCGTTTTCCACGCTATGGCGTGATCAATATCGATGATATTGAACTGGAACTGCGTTTTGCGATCGAACCCTGGCATGTACTGGGCGAAGAAATGACGTCAATGGGAACCTCGCGTTATGTCGACTCTTCGGTAGAACGATTACAGGTTAAGGTAAAGGGTATGACGGACAGTCGTCATGTGATCACTTGTAATGGTCGACGTATCCCGCTACGCAATACCGGTACGGTCGGAGAATACGTTGGCGGTGTACGCTATAAAGCCTGGCATCCACCTTCCGCATTGCATCCGACTATTGTAACTCAGGCCCCTTTGGTGTTTGATATTGTCGATAACTGGAATCAGAAATCACTCGGTGGTTGCACCTATCATGTGGCTCATCCCGGTGGTCGTAGCTATGACACTTTTCCTGTGAATGCAAATGAAGCCGAGTCTAGAAGATTGACTCGATTCCTCCGCCAGGGTCATACTGGCGGTAAGATTACGGTTCCAGAAGAACTGCCGAACCCTGAGTTTCCTTTAACCCTGGATCTACGTCGAAGACCTGTCAATGGAGAGCGGTCATGAGTATAAATTTCGAAGCTTTTCAACAACATCCTTTCTATGATGAAATGATTACCCCGAAGGGTAATGCTCGATCCTATGCCCGCAAAATGTACAAATTTCTGGCTGAAATGGACCCTGCAGAGCTGGATAACCGGCAAAAGGGGGCAGAGCTTGCGATCAAGCAAATGGGTATTACCTTCCGGGTATATTCCAAGGAAGAAGGTGCGATCGATCGTGCCTGGCCTTTTGATATCATTCCGCGCATGATCCCGCGTAAGGAATGGAATCAGGTAGAGGCCGGCTTGAAGCAGCGCGTACAGGCACTCAATCTGTTTATTGACGATTTGTATCATGATCAAAAAATCGTCAAGGATAAGGTTTTCCCCGCATCAGTTCTGGCCAAGTCGGTTAATTTTCGTGAGCAGTGTGTCGGTGTCAATCCACCCCTGGGCATCTGGGCTCATATCTGTGGTTCCGATCTGGTGCGTCATAGCGATGGAGTTATCTATGTGCTGGAAGACAACCTGAGAGTACCTTCCGGTGTGTCCTACATGCTGGAAAACCGTCTGGTGACCAAGCGGGTTTTCCCTGAGCTGTTCGAAACCTATAGCCCGATGCCGATCGATGATTACCCGGCCGATCTGTTTGACACGCTGGCATCGCTGTCTCCGCGTCCGGGCGATACTCCCGAAATCGTCGTGCTGACACCGGGTATCTATAATTCGGCTTACTTTGAGCACGCCTATCTGGCACAGCAGATGGGCTGTGAACTGGTCGAAGGGCGTGATCTGGTGGTGCAGGATGATAACTGTGTGTACATGCGCAATATCGATGGACTCAGTCGGGTCGATGTCATTTATCGCCGCATCGATGATCTGTTTATTGACCCTGAAGCGTTTGACCCTAACTCAATGCTGGGTGTTCCGGGGTTAATGCGTGCCTGGAAAGCCGGTAAAGTCGCACTGGCGAATGCCCCCGGCGCGGGCGTGGCTGATGACAAGGTGGTGTACTCCTATGTGCCTGAAATCATCAAATATTATCTGGATCAGGATCCGATTATTCCGAATGTGCCTACCTGGCGCTGTATGGATAAAGAATCTCTCGATTATGTGCTTGAACACCTGGCCGAACTGGTGGTCAAACCGGCGAATGAATCCGGTGGTTATGGCATGCTGATCGGGCCGGCTTCAACCAAAGCCGAACGCGCAGAGTTCGCCAGTCTGATCAAGGCAGATCCAAGAAATTATATTGCCCAGCCTACGTTGGGTATCTCTACCGTACCTACGGTCGATCGTGGCAAAGTAGAGCCCCGGCATGTCGACTTGAGGCCGTTTATTTTAAGCGGAAAGAATATCGAAGTCACCATGGGTGGGTTGACACGTGTAGCGCTGAGAAAAGGTTCCCTGGTGGTGAATTCCTCCCAGGGCGGTGGCAGCAAAGACACCTGGATTGTAGAAGAATAGAGTGGAGAATATATAAAATGCTATCAAGAGTAGCTGAGACTATTTACTGGATAGGACGTTATCAGGAGCGGGCGGAAAATACCGCCAGACTGATCAAGGTTAATACCAATCTGATACTGGATCTTCCCAAGGGGCTGATGCCAGACTGGGAACCGTTGATAACCATACTGGGCAGTGCGCAGTTATATCACGAACGTCATCCGGAAGTGACAGAGCGTCGAATTACTAATTTTCTGATTACCGATGAAAGTAATCCGGATTCCATCATTTCCTGCCTGGCAAGCGCACGTGAATCGGCTCGGACTATCCGTGAAATCATGCCGCGGGAAAGCTGGGAGCTGATTAATTCGATGTATAACAATGCACTGGATAATAAGGCATCGAGCTATGCCCGGCAGGGTCGACTGGCTTACCTGGAAAAAATTATGGCCGATTTACAGCAGCTGATTGGACAGCTTGCTGGTGCGATGACGCATGACAGAGCCTATGTTTTTCTGAATCTCGGACGCAAAATTGAACGTGCGGATATGACCACCCGTATCATCGATGTCAGAGCTGAAAACACCATACCGGATGATGTGCCAGAGTTAAAACCTTTCGAGGATATGCTGTGGATGAGTATGCTGAAATCGCTGACGGCCTATCAGATGTATCGCCAGAGTATGCAGGTACGTATTCGGCGTGATGAGGTGTTGAGCTTTCTGTTCTGCCACACCAAGTTTCCGCGTTCGGTGAGTTATTGTGTCGACAATATGAGGTACTATCTGTCCACTTTGCCGAATAGTGAAGTGTGCTTAAAACACATCGAAACCCTGAATCAGACGCTGGACAGTTCGGTCAAAAAAACCAGTGATAATCCGGCGTTACATCAATATATCGATAAGCTGCAGATACAGCTTGCAGACCTGCATATTGATATTGCGCGGACTTACTTCCCGGAGCATGTCTGAAGCTAAGCCTGAATCTGTACAGTGGATAGGAGCCTCTGATTTTCTCACAGGCTCCTCAGGCCAGCTTAGGTCGTAATACCCGCCGCAATACGCAGCAACTGTTTATCGAGTATACGAATATTACTGTCGGTCACTTCTATGACCTGTTGAGTGCACAGCTCTTTAAGCAGGCGCGAAAAGGTTTCCGGTTGTAATGAGAGCATGGAAGCAATCGCATTTTTCGGAATATCGAGCTTGAACTCCTGACCTTTATTCATCGACTGGTCGAGGAAATAGGTCGCTACCCGGTTACGCCCTGACAGAGTGCTCAGCTTGTCAATTTCATTGATCAGTTCGTGCATCCTGCGGCTTAGATCACCCATGATCAGTAAACTGGTTTCTACCGATTCCTTCAGGATTTTCAGGAAATGATGGGTGCTGATCGCCACGATAATGGATTTCTGCATGGCAGCGGCACTGACTGGATAATTGGTCTGCTCCAGAAACATTAGCGCTTCAGCAAAAATCTGCCCTGCGCCTTCCATTTCAAAGATTTTTTCCTGCCCAAACGGTGATTGTCGATAGAGCTTGATCAGGCCGCTATAGACAAAATAAAAATTATGGACGGTATCACCATGATTAAATAAAACGCTGCCTTCGGATAGCTCCAGAATCTTGGAGCGGCTGCAAAGACTGGATAACTGCTCGCGATTCAGTCGCGCAAACAGAGGGTTTTGGCGTAACAGTAACTCCATGTGGCTACAGGAAGCCTGATTTTCAGATTTTAATTCCATCGTTAATTAGCGCATATCAGCTGTGTAGGGTTTGAATAGCTTATACCTTTTTAACGCTGTTGAGAATATTCCTGGTATTTGCTGATTTAAACCTTAACAAAGCATGGCTCAGAACGGAATCAATATGTTTGTAAATGGAACGTATCGAACTTGATTAGAGATTATTGCGCCATCATGGCATACTCAGATTAATCCTGTCCGGCAATATTCACGCAATAAAAATAATCTTTGTTTCAGGGTTAAGGCATCGATAAGCATACTTCAGATGGACTCCTTAATATAACAACGAGACAGGGCATTATGCGTGTAGCTAAAGCTATTTTAACGACCATTCTACTTCTCAAGACTGGCAGCCTGATGGCGATCGATTTATCGCTATCGATTCAACCCGTGTTACCCAAAGCTGATATTTTAAAGGCGTATCAACCTCTTGCAGATTATCTGTCGGCTCAAACAGGTCATACAATCCGGATTAAAGCGCATAATAATTTTCTGACTTACTGGTCCAGCATGCGCCAGAAAAAAGGGTTTGATCTGGTGCTTGATGCCGCCCATTTTAGTGATTATCGGGTTGCTAAAATGAATTACGAAGTGCTTGCCAAGTTACCCGATACGGTCAGTTTTTCGGTGGTGACGCATGACGATAATCTGATTTTTGATGTTGATGAGCTGGTGTTACAGAAAGTGGCCACGATGGTGAGTCCGAGTGTAGGGGCGGTACGACTGCTCAATTTATTTCCAGATCCGATGCGTCAACCGAGAATTATATATGCACGCGACTCCAACGATGCGGCTCAAAAGGTGCTGGATAAGACGGTATTTGCGGCCATCATACCAACCGCTCTGGTTTCCAGTTTTGCCGGACTGAATACCGTTATCACCACCGAGTCTTTACCCCACATGGCATTTTCTGCGGCCCCTGAAGTAGCCGTCAGTATTCGGGATAAAATCAGAAAGGCTCTGATTGAGGCGAGTAGTCATGCACAGGGGAGGGAAATGCTATCGAAACTTAATTTTTCCGCTTTTGAAGCGGCCAGTGGGAAAAACTATAGTGGCCATAAAGCATTGTTAAGCCACGAAATCGGGTATTAACTACTTTTATGAGTTTGATATGCAGAAGTACAGAGCTGACCGGCATAGTCCGAACTGTACTCCCGCAATCAAGCTTTATTGAGGCTCCCCATGAAAAGTGTCATGCATGGGCTGAGTAACTTCAGGAATTGACTGATTCGCCAGGCTTAGCTGTTCATTTTTAGCATCAATGTACGCTTTCAGTTTTTGTGCGTGCGCCAGATCAGGATTCAGTGTGATGGCCTGATTGGCCATAGCTTCAGCCATCTGATAATACTTTTTATGCAGATAGGCGATCGACAGTCCAATATATAAATGTGCATTTTCTGCATCAAGGATTATGGCTTCCTGGTATTGCTCTATCGCTTCACCGGTTTTGTTCTGAGTCAGATACAGGTTGGCCAGTCTTTCATGAGCGATGCTGGAATCAGCATTCTGTTCGAGGGCCTTTTTGAACGCTGTTTCGGCTTCGATGAGATCGCCCTTTGACCAGAAAAGATTGCCGTTGTAAATAAAATCAACCGACTCAGCGGCCTGTACGCTTGCCCCGATGAACAGGCTGACTAATATTGAATAGTATATTTTTCTCATATTGATCTCCCTTGCAGGATCTGGAATTGTGTTTTTGATTTTGAGCAGATTCGAAAAAAAACCCCGCCGCAGTGGCGGGGTTAGATTCATGGCATCAATGTTAGTTTCTTGAATACCACTTGTGGTTAGCATCCGACAGGACTTCGTCCAGTTTTTTCTGCAGAGCTTTGGCTGCTGTTTTCTTTTCGCCGCCATCCTTCATGCCTTTTTCGATCAGCTTTTCCAGCTCAGGTACATACTTTGTATACCAGTGCTTGGCCAGGTCGTAGGTGCCATGCCAATGGGTGTAGTCTGGAGCCATCATCGAGGTGGCCATACGGGCACGACGACCTTCATGGTGCCACAGTTCAAACCATATCCAGTCCAGCTTATTCGAAAATTTGGCTTTCTTGAGTAATGGCTTGGCGGCGTTATACAGCGCTGTACCCGGAATCGCGTATTTGTCGTTATACAGCTCAATCATACCGTCATACTGGATATAGAAATTGTTGACATATTCTTCGGTATGACAGGCCTGACAAACATCCTGCATGTTTTTACGACGGTCATCCCATTTCAGGTTGGCCGATTCCAGACCCATCTTGGCATCCATCACTTCAGGGCGAACAGAGATCGGTGGGCGATTGGTCCAGCTGATACGAGCGCCGACGTTATGGGTAGACTCCTGAGTACGGGTAGCACCCATATGGCAGGTTGCACAGGTAGGAGCCGCAGTATAATCGACACCGACTATCCATTTTGCACTATCCATATTGAGCTGGTCTTCATACGCTTTGTACGCGATACCATGCTTGGATTCTTCGTAGATTTCTTTTTGAGGATGATCCGGGCCGAGGTGACATTTACCACAGTTATCCGGTTTACGCGCCTGTTCGGTGGAAAACTGGTGACGTGAATGACAGGCTGAGCAGCTGCCTTCAGAGCCATCCGGATTGATACGTCCAATACCGGTGTTTGGCCAGGTCGCTGGGTCGAGTGCGCCATCATCCAGTACCCTGACCTTGGAGCCGTGACATTGCCAGCAACCGTTTACCGCTGCAGCAGAGTTTCCTTTCGGAAAAGCCTCGGTAACGAAAGCGCGATTACCTTCCACCACTTCAGCCAGCAGGTTATCCAGAGATTCCAGGATATGGCCAGCCTTGGCATGACGTGAACGGGTCATTTCGTTGGCGGCTTTTTCATGACAGTTGGAACAGTCTTTGGGCGATACAATAATTGAAATATTCTTTTTTACTTTTTTATCATCATGTACATAGGCGTCAATATCACCATCATCGGCCTGATGACATTCATAACAACCTACGTTGGCGCCATAGTGTTTACTGCGCCCCCACTGTTGCACGATACCGGGATTATTTTTCTGGTGGCAGGCCACGCACTCTTTGGTTTCGTCGGACAGGGTTTTGGGAGGGCTTGATACCGAGGCCTGAGACGCGCCCCAGGCACCCAGCAAAATACAGCCCAATAGAAATTGTTTTAACATGGTTTCTCTCCTATTTTTTTAGTTTTAATTGTTGTTAGCGGTTTATTGCGGAAACGATCATATACCCGCGTATATTTTGTAGGAATTGATATATGTCAAGGCGAAGCGGAGGTATTAATAATAATGAAATTAAGGTTAATCTGGGTTAATAAAATAGTGCTGGTCGGGTATTTATTTGTATCAGACTTGTTAAAATCCTTTTTTTAAAAAATTGATTGAGTTTATTAATGAAAACTAGCGACAGATTAAAACAGACCATTGCATTGATCGATAAAGCCAACAGTGAAGATCCGAATAAGGTATCTGATGGTTGCGGTAAGGAGTGGCCCAAAGAGTTGCTGTACTCTGTCAGGATGAGCGATATGTTGCAGCGCTTCGCACCGAAGTCGGATGAGGTTGCACAGATATCGATGCGTGGCCAGCATATTCAACGCTGGAAATCGGCACGCAATGATTATCCGATGGATCGCCAGGGTTATTTACAGTGGCGCACCCAGCTGTATAAATTCCATGCACAAACCACGGCCGATATCATGCAGCAGTTGGGTTACGATGAAGAAAGTATTGAGCGGGTTCAGAACGCGATCGGTAAGAAGGGCATCAAGGTCAATCGGGATACCCAGCTGCTGGAAGATATCACCGATCTGGTATTTATCGAGCACTATATGCTGGCTTTTGCCGAGAAACATCCGGAATATGATGAAGATAAATGGCTGGATATTGTACGTAAGACCTGGCGCAAGATGTCCGCTGGGGCACAACAGTTTGCACTGGAAGGAAATATAACGCTGCCCGAGCCGTTGGTTCCGCTGATCCAGAAAGCGGTATCCTGAATCAGGCCGGCGATTACTGTTTGAAATGATAAGGAAGCCCTGATTTATTTAAAATATTTAACACTTAAATAAACCGCTTGAATGAATCAGAGCTTCCCGTTCAACACTGGTAGATTAATCAGATCTGCTAGTGACTTTTACAATGCTTTTATTATTTAAATCAACTTACGCTCAGCATCACACATAAGAGACGACGGCGGGTGGTCATAAGACCAGTATTATTCGCACCCACTGTATTCCTGATTTTGTTACCTGGTCACTGCATCGCGGCTTAGCCGGAGATGCTGGGCAGGACCTTTTCCTGCTGTTGTTTTCGTTCTGCTACACGTCTGAGGCGACTGGATTCTTCATCGATATACTCGATCAGGACACCGATATCGTAGTCGGACAGGTTGAAGTTCGGCATCTTGACGGAGTACTGCTCCATCAGCTGAAGTGCGATTGGATCTTTTTCTGCCAGCATCACATCCGGTGCAGCCATCCAGCGCTTGAGCCAGTCAGGATCGCGTTTCTCACTGACCGCGAACAGGTCAGGGCCAACCTGATGACGGTTAGGACCTTTCTCCATACCACCATTGATCACATGACAGGAAGAGCACAGGGTTCTGAATTTCATTTCACCATCACCGATCTGACGGATCTCGGGTGCATCCTCGTAACGGTTACGGTTGCCTACCCGTACTTGCTTCCAGTTATGCAGCCAGGTGCCCATCTGATTGGCGATGACGTAGGGGTTTTCCATCGGAGAGCGCTTGACCCAGCGCCCCATGGCCTGATTACCGATCACCAGATTGATGTTATGGTCGGACAGCTTACGATTCGATTCATCTTCGGCGAAGACATACAGGCCAAGCTTTTTACGCAGGGTCTTGATCTCTTCTTCGTCACCGGTCAGAAAGGTCCAGCCGGGGCCGGTATTGTACTTTTTAGCGTAAGCCTTCATCACCTTCGGGGTATCCACGCTGGGATCGATAGTGATGGAGTAAAAGAAAATGTCCTTGCCCATGCGATCACCGAGGATGTCGGCGACTTCTTTCAGGCGGGCGGTTTCAGCCGGGCAGATATCGCCACAGCTGGTGAAGATAAAGTTGATCGCAACCACCTTGTCCTTGATCACATCATCAAAGAACTTAACCTTTTCGCCGTCCTGGTTGGTGAGTTCGATATTCGGGAAGTAGTCCTTACCCCATATCTCGCCGGCATCTTTGGCCAGGCCGCTACCGCTAATAGACAGGCTAAGGAAGAGAGTTGTTGCCATAAATAACAGTCGGCCGATAGGCGACTGCTGTTGAATTGTTTGGGATCTGGTCATGATAATTCTCGTGTTGTTTTTAAAAAGGCCCGGGATGTTCTCCGGGCATAGTTT
>JACNJF010000083.1:25087-27794 GCA_014382695.1 Gammaproteobacteria bacterium
GGCAGGGCTACAGATTCCATGTACTCAACACCATCCCATGTTGGGATAACAGCAGGCATTAACAGAACCTGTCCAGGATGCTCAAGGTCCCAACGCATTAACATCGCATGATCTTCGTGCTGAGTGTTATGGCAATGCTCTACAAAGCTACCTGCGAATTCACGGAAGTGATAAGCCAGTTCGATTTCACGAGCCGCATCATCTTCGTTACCGATACGGAATACGTCTTTACGAGCGCCGATTTCCCACATTGGAGGCAGAGCGCCATCTTTACTAATGATGACCGCTTCTTCAAAGTGAACGTGAATCGGATGACTCCAGCCACCACCAGTTGTGATAGTCCAGATTTCACGGGTACCGTCACCAGCAAAACCTGCATCGGTTGCGCTTTGTGCCAGCTGAGGGGATGCAGAGATACGACGTGTATCCGCGGTCAGACCATTACCACCATCGGTTTCAACAGTCCAGGGTGCAACGTCAGTACCGGATGAACGACCGAAGTGAAAACTACGATGACGTGCACCTTCAAGGGCAGCGACATCCGCAGGGTTGGTACGATCCCATGGCATTTGAGTCATTTGCAGACCGCCTGTGACGTAATCCGCAGGATTCATACTCAGGTCAACACCGTCATACGCAACAACATTCATCTCGAGGAATTTACCAACGACCGGGTCACCGTTTCTCCAGGTGTTGATACCATTCGCATCCGTTTGCAGCGTTGCCTGATAAGTACCGCGCAGGATATCCGCTAAAGGTACAGTGCCACCAACGATACGACCGTTGTTATGCTCCAGCATGTTAACGAAGTACAGCTTGGATCCTGGGGTCAGGCCGTGCTGTGAAAAGTCAACAATCACGTCATAACGTTCTGCGATAGACTGCGTTGGCAGGGTGCCTTTATGCTCGTCCGCATCGCCATCCGCATCCAGATCGGTAGTACCGTCGAATGCAACAGCGTGCTGCAGGATGTTACCGTCGTTCGCAATCATGTGCATTGGAACGCGATTCCAGGAAACGGTCTGACCAGGTGCTCCAGCGATTTCACCGGTGTTCTGACCAGCGACTTCTTCGACCAGAGCCAGTTTAAAGTAACGCGAAACCGAACCATTCAGCAGACGGAAGCGATATTTACGAGCACGAACATCCAGCGTTGGCTTGAACAGCCAGTTGGTGGTCATCACGTCGCCGAGGAAACCATCCAGATTGAAGATGTTGAACCACAGTTGACCTTCCTGATCCCAGGCTTTATCAGCAACTACCAGGTTTACGTCATAGTCACGGTTACCCCAGCCTCTGGCGGTACCAGAAGGGAAGCGCAGGTTAACGCCGTCATTGACTGCTTCGTTACCACGATCCTTACCACTGTAGTAGTTCATCATCGCCGCGTTGCCTTTGTAGACGTTTTGCGCGGTGAAATCGAGCATATGGTCATGGAACCAATGCGTGCTCATGATTTCACGGTGATCACCACGGACATTGATCAGACCGTTGTTACAGTTCTTCAGGCCAGGGGTTGCATCGTTAACAAACAGGGTTTCACCGGGTTCGCAGGCAAAAGAAGCCTTTGGATCGGTGGCTGAAGTGTTAATGGTGTCATAACCGGCGATCTGCATCGGCCAGCGATAATCGTAGTACTGACCGGGGAAGAAGAACGCGTTGGCGAAGCCGTCACTTTCTGCCGGGTTGTGGCCGTTGTGATCATGCGTAGAAATGGTATGCAGACCAAAACCGCGGTTCGCGACAGGATCGATAGGCAGTGCATTATAATGACGCATCACCAGAGGTTCACCGATACGAGCCATCAGCAGTTTCGGCGGTAACGTACCATCGAAGGTCCACAGGGTCTTGTGATCCTGAATAGGCATCACCGGATGGAACGCAATGTTGATACCAGCAGTGGTACCTTCAGTAGCAGGCGCGCCGGCAGTGTTATGGTACAGACCATTTGGTCCGAATTCACCCAGGGTATAGCCATGCAGCTGTAAGCGGTCACGAATACCACCGTTTACACGGGCACCGGTATGAACCGTCTTAAAGAAAGCCTGTGGGAAAAATTCATTCCAGCGCTGATGTGCCCAGCCACGTCCACCAGGACGACCTTCAGCAGGCGCACCGTCGAGGGCGCGACCCAGAAAGTCTTCAATCGGAGCTGTCCATGGACTTGGATCCAGCGTGTTAGAGAACTCAGTCGGGAATGGGGACATACCGGCTTGATCCAGGAACGCATCCATCTCGGTGGTTGCCGGTTGACTGGCAAAAATGCTGTTAGGATCCTGATAAGGTGCAGGACCTGTGGTTGGCAGCGGGAAAGAAGCGGTGCCAGCAGCGACCGTAGGATCCAGCTTCTGGGTACCGAATTCTTCGAAACGCAGTAATTGCTGAGTAAACGGTTGTGCGCCAAACATCGGGCTGGCTGCAGCACCGGTCGGTACATCGTAACCGCCGCCGCCGTCTTCGGCTTGCAGGCCGTTCAGCAGACTGTTATCGATACCAGGATCGGCATGTGCGTGATTCTGGATTTCCAGAGCACCTTCCATTGGAGGCAGCATATCCTGCAGAGCAACACCATTAATGGTATCTCCGATCAGCAGTGGCGTCAGCGCAGAAGGGTCACCAGCGGGAGGTGGTCCAACGACATCGAGAGCTGCAAGAGCCGTCATTGTCGAGAACATCGCCGTTAGACCCAGCAGTGTTGCTGGACGTC
>JACNJF010000037.1 GCA_014382695.1 Gammaproteobacteria bacterium
TAATTAACAATAAAGAAACTGAAACTAAAAGAACTCGAGACCGTTTAATAAGTAAAGCAGACATTACGCACCTTCTAAATAGAACCGGCTTCACAGATTTAATGCAAAGTCGATAAAGTTACATCGCCCTGTAATCTGGACAGAAGGGAAATTAATCCATATGAATGCATTGAATAGTAGCAAATTAGAACTTATTAAAGTGCTAATGCATGTTAACTTATCAAATAGGAATTTATTTGATTCTTAAATGATTGATTTTGTTAGTTAAACTTGATGAAGTCAGGATTTTATAAAATTATAATTAATACTGTAGAAGTGGGGCAGGATTTGAAAATAAGCGCAATATTTTTACTTTTTATCGCCAGAAAGCTTTCAACCGGGGCTCTCCAAAAAAGCTTTAAGCGGTTTTCCTTACGGGATATTACGCCACAGTAAATTAAAACCGGATTAAAATCCGTATCAGAGCATAATATTCGCTAAGCGGGTAATTGCTTCCAACAGTTCTGCCATATCAGACATGGGCAAAGGTTGCTCCCATAACCCTTTTGCATTTCCACCATCCCTGGCGGTCATTCGGGCCAGGTTCACATAGAAAAAATGGCTCTTTGACCCGAATAACTCATGACCCCGTCATAAAGCCAAGCACATTTTGAATCACCGTTTCATCCTTCAGGATATGGTTATGCCCGAGGCCTTCGGTTCGCAGAGTTTTGCAGCCATGCCAGTGTTGCGCTATCGATTTAAAATGCTCTGGCGGAATTTCTTCGTCTTCGCTGTCGTAGATCAACAGACCCCTGCAGTCGATTTGAGCCAGCAACTTTGCGGGGGTATACAATGGCCAGATATCATTCACACCGAAGATATCGGCCATTTTCTGACCTATCCGGTGGTGAAATCGATTCGATAATTTACGATTAAGTTTGAATACGTCGCTATAGGATTGAAACATTTCCTGTACATCAAGATGCGGTGCGAACAACACCATCTGGCGTACCCGTAGTCCACGCTGGACGGCATCTACCGCAGCCATGCCACCAAATGAATGCGCCATCACGGTGTCTACCGCTCCTATTTGATGCTGAATGGCGAGCAGGCAGCCGATAAACTCCAGCAGATTGGTCTGTTTGCCTGGATTGCTGCCATGCGCCGGCGCATCGAACAGCGCGACCCGGTAACCCGCCGCGACCAGACCGGGGATCAATCGACGAAACTGAACGCCGGAACCACTCCAGCCATGCATCATTACCACCAGAGGGCCCTGTCCCCATAGAGAGACGGTTATAGATTTACCCTCCAGCTGAAGCTCGACGCAGGTTTGCGCCTGTTGCCAGAATGCGTTGATCCAGCGCTTTGGCTTTGTTTTAAAAACCGTGAACCAGATTTTACTCAGCACATCGGCTGCCCATTCGTTATTGACATGAGATGCCGCGTTCAAGCCCATACCGATCATTCGATAGTGCAGTGGAACGATGCGTTTACGTCGTCCAGATGCATTAAAGTGTGGTTTAACGGATCGATTGGTATTTCCGATTTTGGCCAATTGCTGAGACATCTTGATACCCTCTTGCAAGAGATAACAGTATGTCGATTGTGATTGCTGATCAAAAGTGTCATATTCGACGTAATACTGGTGAATCTGGACATAACATGCGCATAGCCATACTCCTGATGGATCGTTGCATCGGCAGCGGCATCCACAGCCTGGTCGATTCAATGATTGCCACCAACTACACGCTGGTGAAATCGGAGCAGAACCCCGTGTTCGAGTGGAATACCGTTTCTATCGATGGGCGGGCCGTGATGCCGACCAATGGGCTCGGCATTCAGCCTGATTACAGTCTTGAAGAATACGTCCAGCTCGAAACGTGCCCCGATGTGTGGATTTTTCCATCGGTGTTTCATTCGTCGACTGCTTACAGCAAGGTCGAACAGGCTCTGCTCATGGCTGAGCCGATTATTCCAGTGATACAGCAACACTATGATCGCGGCGGTCTGTTGATCAGCATTTGCAGTGGTTCCTTCCTGCTCGCCAGGGCCGGGTTGTTGAATAGCCTGCCAGCGTTGATGCACTGGAAGAGTGAGCCACATTTCCGGCGCATGTTCCCGCGCTTAAAGATAGACACGCATAATGCGATTGCCGATTATGGCAACATCATCTGCGCAATTGGTGGGGGCTCTGCCTGTGAGCATCTGGTGATGTACCTGGTTGAACGCTTCATCGGGCACCGCGCAGCCGTTGATACCGCGAAGCTGTTGATGATGCATCTCAATCCGCCGCCACCTCAACCATTTCGCAGCAATGCAGAAACCACCGAGCATGCCGATGAACTGGTATTGCGCGCGCAACGCCATATTGAAAAAAATAGTAATCAGGAGGTTGATTTTGGCGGTCTGTCAGACATGCTCAACATCAGCGACAGACAGCTTAACCGTCGCTTTATGAAAGTATTACACTGCTCACCGCTGCAATATTTGCAGACCATACGCATAAACCGCGCCTGCAATCTGCTCGAACTGACCCAGCTACCCTCGTCAAAAATTGTTTACCAAGTGGGTTATAAAGACGAAAGTAGTTTTCGTCGTCTGTTTAAAAAACAGATGGAAATGACGATGGAAAGCTACAGGCAAAAATTTGGTCGTCGTAAAACCGGGTCAGATAACGGCACTGTAATGGTGTAAAGTACCTGTAGCTGGATACTCGGCTGGCACAATGCTACGAATAGCTTTAAGTACCACGTTTATCCTTAAATTTGATTGCTCAATCCCTATGCTATGAATCGCTGAATTATGATGAACTTTCTGTTTCTGCTGCTTGGTGTGGCCCTGCTTACTGTTGGCGGAGAAGCTTTGATTCGGGGCTCGCTGGCTGCTGCCATGCGTTTCGGTATATCTCCACTGTTAAGCGGGCTGGTCATCGTAGGCTTTGGTACTTCAGCACCGGAGCTGGTGGTTTCTGTCGGTGCAGCCCTCAGTCAGCAACCGGATATTGCTATCGGTAACGTCGTGGGCAGTAATATTGGTAACATTTTACTGATCCTGGGTATCTGTGCCCTGATCTCGCCTCTGGCGGTCAAACCAATGGCGCTACGTCGTGACGCTGTCACCGTAGTCGCTGCCAGCATACTGTTTATTGTGCTGGTGGGCGGTAGCGCTCTGGTTCCTGTGGATGCAGCGATTTTACTGCTGTGCTTACTAGCTTACCTGGCCTGGGCGTACTGGAGCGAACGTTCACACACTTCACCTTCAGCAGAGCTGCACAAAGCCGAATCCGAAGAGCTTACGACCCTGCCGAAATCAGCCGCCTGGACGCTGACAATTATCATGATTGGTCTATTGCTATTAATTGCAGGGTCGCAGGTGCTGCTCACCGGGGCGGTCGGTATTGCACAGCACCTGGGGGTATCCGAAGCCGTTATCGGTCTGACATTGGTCGCGGTGGGAACATCCCTTCCTGAGCTTTCTATTTCGGTGATCGCTGCGTTGCGCGGGCATGCTGATGTTGCGGTCGGAAATGTGCTTGGCAGCAATATCTTTAATTTGCTGGGCATCCTCGGGGTGTCGGCACTACTTCAGCCGCTTCCGGTTCACCCAAGAATACTGCAGTTTGACCAGTGGATTATGCTGGGTTCAGCGCTCCTGCTACTGGTGTTCCTGTATACCGGGCGACAACTAAGCCGGCTTGAAGGTGGAATACTGTTGCTCGGCTATGCCATTTATGTCGGTTTGAGTTTTACTTTATTCACGGCTTAAAACAAAGCCGTCAGGATAATCTGCACGGACTGAGTAAGGAGACCGTCTTAAAAATTACGGACAGAATGTTGACGATCTGCGAGGTTGAAGGTTGCGCTGGTCCGAAATAAAATTTTATAGCTGAAGCTGGTTTGTGAGTAGATTATGAGTGTTATCGATTATCAAAAAATATTTCATCATATTGTCGCCGGATTTAAAGATGATGATGATTGTGGAAAGGTGGCCACCTATATTCCGGAACTGGCTAATGTGGATCCAAAAAAACTGGGTATCCACCTGACTACAGTTGAGAATAATCATTTTTGTTTTGGTGATTCAAATGAAAAATTTTCTATTCAAAGTATCTCAAAAGTATTGTCGCTGACGCTGGCGTTAAAGGTGGTGGGAGAGGAAGTGTGGGATCGGGTAGGCGTTGAACCCTCCGGTTCGGCTTTTAATTCACTGGTGCAGCTGGAGTATGAAAAGGGCATCCCGCGTAATCCAATGATCAATGCTGGTGCCATTGTGATATGTGATTTCCTGCTCAGTTGCCTGGATAATCCGAAATACGAATTACTCGAATTCATCCGAAAAATTTCTGGTATTGCCAGTATTGACTATAGTGTAAAAGTGGCAGAGTCAGAGGTGCAAACAGGTTTCAGGAATTATTCGCTAGCCAATTTAATGAAGGGTTTTGGAAATATTGATAACGATATCGAAGCTGTCATGGATCTGTATTTCCATTTATGTTCGATTGAAATGAGCTGTAAGGAGTTAGCACAGGCCTTCCTGTTTCTGGCTGCAGACGGTATCAATCCAATCATCAATGAAACCGTGATCAGTCCGGGGCGAACCAAACGTGTCAACGCAATCATGCAAATGTGTGGTTTTTATGACGAAGCAGGCGAGTTTGCATTTAGAGTCGGCTTGCCCGGTAAGAGCGGTGTTGGCGGAGGGATAGTGGCTGTTCATCCGGGGAAATACTGTATCGCGGTGTGGAGTCCAAAGCTAAATAAAAACGGGAACTCGTATAGAGGGATGAGGGTGCTGGAAGAGCTCACCACCAAAACACAGCTCTCCATATTTTGATGGTGAGTGAGACCATCCAATACACCACCGGCTGATGACAGGAGCATTTGATGAACCCGCAACAAATCGAACAACTCAGGCAAAAACTTGTGCTGCAAAGGCAGGCAATCAATGAACTGGAAGCCACTCTGGTGGAGGGCTGCCAGACCGTCGAACTGGATCAGTCGAAAGTAGGCCGGCTCTCGCGCATGGATGCGATGCAGAGCCAGCAAATGGCGCTGGAAGCTGCGCGTAGGCGAAAGCTGCAACTCGTCAATATCGAGCGTGCCCTCGCGCGAGTGAAAAAAGAGGAATACGGCTACTGCCTTGAATGTGGTGAGGAAATTGATTTTCGCCGGCTGCAATTTTCCCCAGCCAGTAGCCATTGCATCCGTTGTGCCGAATAGGCATGGACCTGAACAATCAACGTCAGTCGCTATCAATGAGCCGACCGGTTTTTTAGCGGTTTTTACAGCAATAATGCCTGCTTCTGAAGTACTTGATAGCTAACAGTTTGAGTCGATGCCAGCGACGTTATCTCGATGAGAATTATTGTGCGTGACGCTCAATATATATCAGTATCAAGTTTTTA
>JACNJF010000171.1 GCA_014382695.1 Gammaproteobacteria bacterium
CATAAAAACGTGCCATGGTAATTAAATGTCGGGTAAGCATGAAATGGATAAATAGAAATACCCCGAACGCGATGACGCCAACGACAGCCACTGTCATCAGTAAAAACTTCCATCCATTTGACCACAGCCGCTGATACACTTTGCTCATATCGACAGCCACGGATAGCATTCCGTAACGGCTTATAACTCCATCCAGATTGGCCTGTTCGAGCGAAAAAGTACGTATTAACGGGCTGGATAAATCGCTGTGTCCGATACTCGAAACGATCTGTTGATCACCGCTGAACTGGACCACTTCCAGATACGCAACATCGCGTGAGTACAGCACACCCTCCATGTGAATGTTTAACTGTTCCTCATCCAGCGCGTACACACTCGCCGCTATACCGGGAACATGACTCTTTTCAATCAGTACAAAGGTATTCTCAAGCTCTTTTAGCTCGGATTGATAGCTCCAGTACAGCTGAGCGATGGATGAGATAAGGATGACGATAAGACCATACGTCAGGGTATACCAGAGGATACGACGGGATAGCAGCGAGTGTTTTAGTATATCAATCAGGGCTAATACGGACTTCATGTTTAATGTTTCCAGTGATTTTTCCAGGCCTAACGAATAATCATTTTGCAGCTAATCTCTGCCGCTACATTCAGCGCAGGAGATTCCCCCGGCGCGATGACACTTCAGGGATTACTCGACTAAATATGTCGTAAATGGCACGTCAGTTAAAGGTTTTACTTTCTCTGCGTTAATCAGTTCGCGCATTCTGCGCGCGATCAAACGGCCCGTTTCGACAAAATCAATGCTCACTACACCATGAATCAACTGATCATCCAGTAGCGCCTGGTATTCAGGCCGTTGTTTACCGACCGCAAACAGCAGAATACTCTGGCGCTGGCTTAACTGATCTTTAAAGGGCTGTATGGTTTTGCGAAAGGCCACTGGATCGATCAACGGCCACCAGCCCACAGCAATGAAAACGGTGGGCCTTGTTTGGTGCATACTCAGCGTGAGTTGCTGCAGGGCTCTGCCCCGGTTGTCACCAGTGTCCCACGGGCAGCGTGGATTTTCGACCCAGCCACCCTCTCCCTGTAAACGCTGTCGCGCCGGGAAATGCATGTTGCCACTCAATGCCTGGCGCAGGCCCTGAACGCGCTGTGCCAGATTGGTATCTTGGCTCGCACTCATGATGCAGAGTTCTCGCCCTGCAGGGACCAGCAGTTTGGCTAATTCGCCCAGGGTCCGACCCAGCTGGACATTATCCACTCCGACATAGGCCTGACTTAATGCGTCATCTGCAGGCTCGAAGGGTGAGTCAAAGGTGATCAGCGGAATATTTATCTTGCCCAGCCCCTGCGCAATAAAGGCTGAATGGGTGACGGAGATAGCCAGTGCATCAAACTGCCTGCGGTTAACAGCCTGCCATATTGAATCCAGTTGATGTCGAGCATGGGCAGCACCATGGGCTCCTATCAATATACACTCATCACCGCTTTGTGCCGCTTCGGCTGCACAACCTTTCCAGGTATCGATAAAGTTACCATCGTCGATACTTTTGGCAACCAGCCCGAACGTCAATCCAGCCGCCGACACCGGGCTACTCAAAAGCAGCCCTATCAGTAATAGGTAAAAGATACTGCTAATCAGGATCATCTTCCTGCTCGACCGGTTTAACACTGCTATAGGGTAAGGGCCGGCCTAATAGATCAGCCAGCTGATTGACTTCTTTTTTCAGTTCCATCACTCGCCCCTCACGACCCAGCATCGCCTGATGCATTCGTGTTAGACCTTGTAGCTGCTCTTTGAGTTTATTTTCATCCTGTTTGCGGCCGCTAATATCACGCGCTATCCCGAGTACACCGATCAGCTCACCACTTTCTCCATACAGTGGCGTCTTGATGGTTTCCAGTAAAGCAGTATGTCCATCACTGGCGTAGGTGACTTCTTCTTCATTCATGCAGGAGTGACCCGCAGCCATCGCGGCCTTATCGTTTTCACGAAAAGAATTCGCCAGCGCCTGATCCACAAAATCAAAATCTGTTTTACCGATTATCGCGGCTTCTGCTGCGCCAAAAAATTGTTCGAATTCAGCGTTACAGAAAAGATAGGCGCCATCCTGATCCTTCAGCCAGATCAAATCCGGCAGGGTTTCAATCAGGGTACGCAAGCGTCTTTGATTTTTCATCAACTGCTCTTCAGCCTGTTTTCGGGCACTGTTATCGAGCGATAGAATAAAGATACCTTGATCGACCGGTTGTATATGCAGCTCAAAGTAACCGACACTCTGATCCGGATAGACAAACTTATTCTCCATCCGGTGCGGCTGGCGTGTTTCCATGCATTCACGCAGTTTAGAAAACAGTTCTGTGTTTTCGATACCAGGATAAACATCCATGATGCGCTGACCCAGCAACTCCTCTCTACTTTTAAGCCCGTGTTTTGCCGCCTCTGCATTGACATACAGGTAACGCCATTCAAAATCCAGAATCTGGCAGCCTTCCAGCATACCATCCAGTACCCGACTTAATTTTTCCTCATGCTTTTGCAGCTCATGCTTTATTTTTAACTGCTGCGTAATGTCTCGGATAAGTACGATGATCTGATCACTCGCCAGCTTGCCGGCCAGTCGGGCTTCAAAGTGACGCTCACCCCGAGGTAATTTGATGCGGTACTCAAAGCTATGTGAATCCCCTTCTCGACGAACCTTTTGTATGCCTGACTCAAAACTGGCAACGACATCAGAGGGGAACACATCCTGCAGTTTTTTTCCGCACAGATCGGGAGTCATCGAATAATCCAGCGACTGATGAGCACGCGCATCCAGAATGGTAGTATCGGTGGCAACTCTGAGGTAAAGATCAGGCAGAGACTGAAAGATCAGGTCCAGCGATTCCTCTGCCTGCTTACGCTGCTGTAAGGCAGCCAGCTGCAATTTTGCAAATTGATCCCACAGTAACACCCCTGCCAGCATTGAAATCATACCCAGGATCAGGACCAGACTGGCCCATAGAATATCGCTATGGAGCGCTTCATCCAACTGCGCACGATCAACCTTAACCATCAAATGCCAGGCGGTGCCGGAAATCGCCAGCGCCACTCCGATAATGGACCTGTTTTGTTTATCTAGCGTTTCGAAAAAACCGGCGCTATTGACCCCGGCGGCAGCCAGTTTTAATTCGGACAGGTCTGTTGTATCCGAATCAGCTCCCCCTTCAAGCCGCTTATTATTCGAGACAGCCGCTTCGTTCAGAAATAAAACATCATCACTTTCGAGCTTGTACAGATATCTTTCTACACTATGCCCCAGCAGGGACCCGCTACTCAGCACTGGGAATTGGGAATTAATAACATCCAGTTGCAGCACAAGCGCAACTTGCTGCTGCAGTGAAGGCAATGTTACAGGTATCACTACATCCAGTTGAGTAGATTGCTGGTTATCGGTCTGTGTTCGATAAAAATCCGTAAACTGTACTTCATCCGTTTCAAAGACATGCCGAACGCTACGCGCGAGTTGTTCAGAAGCCTGCCCTAGTGCCGGAACCCGTAACAGTAATTCTCCGGAACGGTTAAATAACGCGATCGCTGAATAATCCATCATCTGATGCATCGACTGTAGATACATCAGGACCTGCTGTTTGCTCTCCTGATCAGCGTTCTGTAGCCAGCGTGAAAGCGCACTACTCAAAAAATTCGCACCGGCTAACGCTTCGCCGTTACGCTGGATATTTTTCCTCCACAGGAGCACCGAATCGGCCTGCATTCTGGCAAAAGACAGGAGTTGCTGCTGAAGCTGTTGATCATGCTGTTTCTGCAGCCCATTTATTAGAATAAAACCTGCGCCTAAGCCAATCACAAGTGCCGCAATTATGCCTTTCTGGAGTACACGTTTTGACCGTCCAGGTGCCAGGGTCAGCCGTTGATCGGCATCCTGCCGGGTATACCGATGCAGTACCTTATAGAGTAAAAAAGCGGTAATGGCGACGAACATCCATCCCTTGAAAATGCTGACTACAATCAGTGTCGAAGGGTCGCTGATGACATACTTGAGCAGCAGGTCAGAAAAATAAATCCATACGGTCGCGCCGATGATGTAGATAAAAGTAATGGATAATACGCCACTCATCATCGCCTGACGGGCTGCATCAGTAACATGATTAGCATAAAGCTAAGGCTAGCTGCTTGCATAGCCTGGCCGGTCTTAACAGCACCCGCTTGATCAGCCCTGATACTTACGCGCAATTTCGATAAATTTTTCATAACAGGCAATAAAGGCATCGGTGATATCGGGATCAAAGTGACGACCACGATCTGCAATAATAATATCGCGGGCCTGATCAAAGGGCATGGCACTTTTATACACCCGAGTAGAAATCAGGGCATCGAATACATCCGCAACTGTCATCAGGCGCGCAGAAAGCGGAATATCGACGCCGGCCAGACCATCGGGGTAACCGGTTCCATCCCAGCGCTCATGGTGCCAGTGCGCTATCTGCTTGGCCAGCTCCAGAAACTCCACTGGCTGATCCACATCCTTTTCAGCCTGCTCGATAGCTCTGGCACCAATCTCAGCATGAGTTTTCATAATAACCCACTCATCCGCAGTGAGCTTTCCGGGTTTCAATAGAATATGGTCAGGGATGCCGACTTTTCCGATATCGTGCAGTGGTGCAGATTCGGTTAACAGTCGGATAAAAGATTCGGTCAGGGTATGCTTAAAACGAGGGTGAGACTGCAGCTGCGTTGCCAGCGCTTTAACATACGACTGGGTACGTAAAATATGGTCACCGGTTTCCGGATCACGTGTTTCTGCCAGATGCGCCAATGCCCGGATACTGACATTCTGCACAATTTGATTTTGCTGCATGCGCCGCGCAATCTCTGCTTCGAGAAAATCATTTTTATCATGCAGAAAGTCACGCGCCTGTTTCAATACCAGATGTGTTTTAACTCTGGCCAGCAAAATGGCCGGATTGATAGGCTTGGTGATGTAATCAACCGCACCCAGCGCTAATCCTTTTTCTTCATCTTTGGTATCTTCCATGGCCGTAACAAAAATGACCGGAATATGACTGGTCGCAGGGTCTTTCTTAAGTTCAGACAGCACCTGGTATCCATCCAGATCGGACATCAGTACATCCAGCAGGATCAGTTCAGGTCTGGGAGTCGAGTGAACAACCTCTAATGCGCGCTTACCCGAATTGGCAACACGTACCTTGTAATAAGGAAGCAGGACGTTACTGACGGTCGAAAGCGTGATAGCCTCATCGTCGACGATAAGAATTGTAATGTCATTCATTTGCAAAACTTTATCCCGTGACCCAGTTATAGTGCGAACAGTTCAGTGAAGCATGAAGTT
>JACNJF010000223.1 GCA_014382695.1 Gammaproteobacteria bacterium
TTCAGGTGCTAGTGGCCGTAAGGTCGTGGAGGTTCAAGTCCTCTTCTGGGCACCAAACTCATTACCCCAGCTCTTATCGTTATCAGGTTTTCACCCGATAACAGAAATTCTGTCCGACTCTCTGTTTTATCCAGTAACACAACATAAATCGACCACATCCTGTGCTGTCGCGTTGATTGCGAGCAATTAATTATTACGCCGTGGATTATTCAGAATACATGGCCCTGCTGCTGAGTTACTATCGGCAAAAACCCGACAGGATAAACCATGCTTACTAGAAAACTTGGCCCGTTCGATGTTTCCGCTATCGGCCTCGGCTGTATGAACTGTTCCGCCGGCTATGGCCCGGGGGATGATAAAACCTCTGCGCACCTGCTGAATAAGGCACTCGATGCCGGTTATCAGTTTCTGGATACTGCTTCGATGTATGGCGATGGCCACAATGAAACCCTGATCGGCAACAGCCTGCGTGATCGCCGCAACGAATATATCCTGGCCAGCAAATGCGGATTGATCATCAACGAACAGGGACAACGTATCCCCGATGGCCGCCCGCAAACCTTAAAACGTCAGTGCGATGAAAGCCTCAAGCGCCTGAAGACCGACTGCATCGACCTGTATTATCTGCACCGTATGGATAACAACGTTGCGATCGAGGAAAGTGTCGGCGCACTGGCCGAACTGGTCGCACAGGGCAAAATCCGCAGCATTGGACTATCTGAAGTGAGTAGTGCCACGCTGCGCCGCGCACATGCGGTGCATCCGATTACCGCACTACAGTCTGAATACTCGTTATGGTCACGCACTCCGGAAGCGGGCATCCTTAAAGTGTGTGAAAAACTCGGTGTCAGCTTTGTCGCTTTTTCACCGCTGGGGCGTGGATTTCTGAGTGGCAAGGCACAGGATGTAACGCATCTGACCGCCGATGACATTCGCTGCAACATTGCGCGCCCGCGCTTTGAGGTCGACAACTTCGCGCAGAATACAAAGCTACTGATCCCCTTCGGCGCGATTGCTGAAAACAACCACTGCAGCATGGCTCAACTGGCTATCGCCTGGTTGCTGGCGCAGCAGAACAGTGCCGGAGAAAAAACCATCGTACCGATCCCCGGCACCAAGCATATCGACTACATGCTGGAAAATGCCGCCGCCGAACCGATCGAACTGGATGCAACGACGATGCATGAACTGGATCAACTGATCAATGAAAAAACCGTGATCGGCACCCGCTATAACGAAAGCCTGATGCAGTCGATCGATTCAGAGCGGGATGCAGCTCAATAGCTTACTGCATCCCTTACCGGTTCAAATCCTCATACACATAATGCGCAGCTTTGGAGACTTCGGCTTTGGAGATGTCACCGATTAGCACGAAGCTCAGATCACCGTCAATCCAGTAAAAACCATTCTGGGTGCCGTGCGAGGCATACTGAAAGGCGGTCTGGGTTTCGTTGTCGATACGCTGGCGTAAAAACAGGGTCAGCCGGTTGCCTTCAGTATTCTGATACATGAACTGGGCCGCTGGCTTTTCAGCGGTGGTGAGCAGGCGTCCGCCCAGTAGCTCATAACCCATCACACTTAACGCAGGTGCCTGCACTTTGGTCTGCAGTCGCTTGGACAGCCATTTCATCAGGTGGTCCTGCTGCTCGACACCGACTTCGACCGGGTGGCGCACTTCCGGCGTATACACCGCATGAAAGTTGAAAGCGTCATTCACAATACTATGTGCCTTCGATAGCTGAGTGGATGATTCTGGTATCAATTCACCGCGAGATACCCATCCCATTACTACTCCGACGGCGACAGCCATCATGACAGATGCGGCTCTGGCCCAGTAACTGTTCTGCTTGACCGGCTTGATGGCCGGGAATATTCGCTCTGGCACTTTTTCGTCAAGTACCGGATCGAACAACGCATGCAGCGCATCATTGTATCCCTGAAAGGCTTCAATCTCTGCGGCAACTTCAAGATTTGTCTCCAGTTTCTGTTCGATTTCAGCCAGGCGCAGAGTATCCAGCTCATCATCCACATAGGCGTGTAATTCCTGTTCACTGATGGTTCGGTTCGTCATGCTCATTTGACCCTCCGGATAGTAGAGATCGAGGGTTCATTCATAAAGCCGTGCAGATTTTTGCGCGCACGTGTGAGTCGGGACATGACAGTACCGACCGGGATATCGAGAACTTCTGCAGTTTCCTTGTAACTCAGTTGTTCCAGCCCGACTAACAGCAGGATATTGCGATGCTCTTCTGACAGCATGTCCAGGCCTTTGCGTAAATCCTTCAGGGAAACATCGATACCCTTGCTGGAGATAGCGGCTTCATCTATCTGCTCGATAGAAACCAGTACCGGGGTACGATGAAAGCGGCGCGCTTCATTGGCATAGATGTTATGCAAAATAGTGAACAGCCAGGGCCGGATCGGCTTCGATTCATCCCACATTTTTTTACGCGAACAGGCTCGCTCCAGACAGTCCTGTACCAGATCGTCAGCCGTTTCCACATTATTCACCAGCGCTCGCGCATAGCGTCGGAGCTGGGGAATAGTGCGCGTCATTTCGAGATTAAAATCAGCCATTACAGTTCAATTTTTAAATCGTCCGAGTTAATAGTTCAATTCACTTTTGTTAATACACCAGCGGCTAAAAGCCGTTAGCTATACTGGTTTTAGCCAGTTCCGGCAATGCCGACAAAAGCTGCGTTATTACAGCATACCTGCAGGTCATCATACCAGTCGATCGTAATATCCAGTTTTAATGAAGCCAATTGCCTCATAAACCTTTGCTCCGTTCACTGGATGCCGGATCGAGTCCGGCATGACGATTTCGCGATACACCGTAGTCATCGTCTAAATCGCCGTCATACCAGCGCATGCTGGTATCCAGTTCTTTCAGAGCCGACGTCACCGCAGCTGCCATCCGCTCACTGGATGCCGGATCGAGTCCGGCATGACGATTTCGCGATACACCGTAATCATCAACTAAATCGCCGTCATACCAGCGCATGCTGGTATCCAGTTCTATCGGAGCCAATATCTCCCCACTCTCACCTTCAGCATCATCGGTTAATATTGAGCTGAAGGTGCGCACTTTAAAACCAGGTATGCAGCTGTACAAACAGCAGATCATCATTCTGATCATCGGTGGCCTGTGGAATACCTTCTGCAATGCGTAAGCCGACTCTGATCTGTAGCAGTGAGAGCGGAGTGTATTCCCACACGACACTGGTTCGGGTTTGCTGATCTTCATCTACATCGGTATCCGGATCGTAGTACTCTAAGGTGACCTTCAGATTCTGCCCTTTAGCGAGCAACCGGTTGGCTTCGAGTAATGCCGCCATGCGGTCGATATCACCAAGCGCGGTGCCTTCGTCTTTTATCGAATCGATTTCAGCCAGCCAGTCTATTCCCAGCCACTGCAAACCTCCGAAAACATTAAACATGGTGCGCCCAGCATCTGCGTCCCCATTATTCAGGTTGAAACTGGCACCGCTGCGCCAGCTGCTTTGAACATGTTCAGCGCGCAGGCTAATTTGCTTGCCGGTATTGTCTTCAGCACCACCATTACTGCCGTTGGTGAGTGCCGCATTGAGCGTCCAGGCACCCGACTCATAACCGCCTTCGATACCGTTATCGGCATTCGCGAAATTGATGCCGCTCGCACTGCGGATGAATGCACTGTCATCTTCCAGCCTCAGGCCGTAGGGCAGAAACATTTTACCGGCCTTGAAGTACAGACTGCGCTCCTTGTTCCACATCAGGGCATAGGCTTCACGATTACTGGCGGATGGGGTCATCAATTGATCGACATACAGCGTCAGCACATCCTTAATCGGGGTGATTTCCAGATACAGGCTGGCACGCTGGGTTTCGAAAGCAGACTGGTTATCACCCGACTCACGATCGACATAGTTCAGATTGGCACGCAGGTCGCCGCCCATCGCCAGATAGGGATTGACCCGGCCATTCCACAGATCAGCCCCCGCCGTTTCCGGCAGCACATATTGGCCGAAGGTGCTGCCCGCATCCGAGCGCTTACCGCCACCGGTTGGATTGACATGGCAAGACATACATTTCTGTCCGCTGCGTAGCGCCAGATAAGGTTCCGCGAAGGCCGGTAAGCCGTACACGGCGATCAGTAAAAAAGTAAGGATTGACAGTTTTTTCATTATTAGAGTTCTCATGGATTTGCACCGTTATTGATCCACTGACGTAATACATTGATATCGGCCTGCGGTATTCCGCCCTGGTTATCCTGGGGCATCTGAGGAATCGCTACAATCGTTCCTTCCAGAGCTTGCACGATGGCACTGGCATCCGCGTTACCCGGGTTGATCCGCTGCAACGTTGGCGCAAAGACAGACTGAACCCCAACGATATTAGTATAGGCATTGCCCTGCTCCAGGCTCATTCCAACCTGAGGGTTGCTGCCGGCGTGGCAACCGGACTTGGCACAGTTTGGCACAAAGAAGTCGGCTTCCAGCGAGCTGAAAACTGGCAGCAAAGCGCTCGCCGTAACGCGGAAGGTCAGCACAAAATCGCCTCCGGCCAGGCCATCGCTATCGCCATCCAGCACCTGGCTGTTAAGGTCTCGCGCCACTGCGGCACCTTCACCTTTAATCGTCAGCTGATAACTATCTTCGATGGCCGAATTACCGACACTGGCGTTGGCCGATAGATCGAGCGTCAGGGTCAGACCGTCGGCACTTAGCGTGGGCTGAATGATCAATGGGCTCTCATTGGCTTCACTAAAACCGGCATCGCCACCGGCCGATAGTAGATTCAGGGTCAGGTCTTCCAGCGTGGAGGCATCCATCGCCTGACTGAACACGATAGTGATGGTAGAAGACAACGCGCTCAGGCGTGTATTACTGGCCGGAGTAGACTGGCTTACTACTGGTGGCGAACTGTTACCCGCACTGGAAGAAACAGGCGCACCGTTATTGATCCACAACTTAAGGTTATCGATCAGGGCCTGATCCAGTCTGGCACGATCACGAGGCATACGATTACCGGTAATCCCGCTGGCACCTTCGACTTTCTGCACCAGATAACTATTGATCGCATCACCCGGTTTTATGCGTAGTTTATCCGCCTGTTGCACACTGGCTTTGGACACCAGATTGGCGAAGGTATTCCCCGCTTCCATGGATAATCCTAACGGTGCGCTGCTGCCGGTATGACAACCGGAAACCGCACAGTTCGGGGTAAATAGATTTGCCTGCAAGGACTCAAGGGTCGGGCTTAACGCGATATTGGCACCGACTTCAGACAACGGGCGTCCATTGTCATTCAGCCCTTCGCCATTACCGGCATCGCAGGCCATCAGGCCGGCACAGCACAGGGCAAGGATAGAAA
>JACNJF010000142.1 GCA_014382695.1 Gammaproteobacteria bacterium
GTGGATTGATTATTGACAGTTTTTAAGCGATAATCACCCGTTAATATGCCCTTCTCCAGAGTGAGGGTATTTTGCTTTTTTTATATTTATCGGGAACTTCCATTGATTAAGCAACGTACACTGAAAAATGTTATCCGCGCCATGGGTGTAGGCTTGCATACAGGTAAAAAAGTCTACCTCACTTTACGCCCAGCACCTGTCAATTCAGGAATTCGGTTTCGTCGAGTGGATATGGATGAGCCGATTGAAATACTGGCTCGACCTGAAAATGTAGGTGATACCAAACTATCCACAACGTTATGCCAGGATGGTGTGCGTATTTCAACCGTCGAGCATCTGTTATCGGCTATGGCTGGTCTGGGTATCGATAATGCCTACATCGATCTAAGTGCTGAAGAAGTCCCTATCATGGATGGTAGTGCCGGACCTTTTGTGTTTTTGATCCAGTCAGCCGGCATAGTCGAACAGTCAGCGGCCAAGAAATTTATTCGCATCAAAAAAACGGTCAGGGTCGAAGACAGGGATAAGTGGGTGCAGTTTGATCCTTTCAATGGGTTTAAGGTGAGCTTTGAGATTAGTTTTGATCATCCTTTATTTACCGCTGAGAAGCAGGTCTGCCAGATAAATTTCTCGACAACCTCTTTTGTTAAGGAAGTTAGTCGTGCTCGAACCTTTGGTTTTCAAAAGGATATTGAGCATTTAAGGTTGAATAATCTTGCGCTGGGTGGTAGTCAGGAAAATGCTATTGTACTGGATGACTATCGCGTTTTAAACGAAGATGGCTTGCGTTACAACAATGAATTTGTAAAGCACAAAATTCTGGATTCTATCGGTGATCTGTATCTTCTGGGGCATAGTCTGATCGGTGCCTTCTCCGGATATAAATCGGGGCATGAGTTAAATAATAAATTATTGCTGGCACTGATGGCTGATCAGGAGGCGTGGGAAGAAGTGACTTTTGAAGACAGTTCACAGGCGCCCATTTCCTATGCACAACCAGTCGAGGCTGTTTAAGGGGCTTATGAATTGAATATTATCTTCCTCTCTGCCAATAAAGGAACTCTTTGTAGTATAGGCATGTGCAAGCCGCATCATTATTTGCTATTACTATTGGTTCTTGGTTTGCTGAGTGGTGGAGCTGCGTATCTGGGTTATTCGTATGCGGGGCCTCCTGACCCTGGTCTGAATGTGTCTGAATGGAAGGGCGTTGTGCACAAGCAGCAATTCGATCTTGATAGCCTAAAGCAGGAATCTGATGCGAGTATTGAAGTATTGGCTTCTCGCATGGGCCTGTTGCAGGCTCATGTCAATCGTATTGATGCTTTGGGGCAAAAGCTGATTCATATGGCTGAAATCGACAGTGATGAGTTTGATTTTAATCAGACGCCGGCAGTTGGTGGGCCAGAGACGCAGACGCAAAATACGGTGGATAGCTCGGAGCTGCATAAAGCCATTGATCAGCTTGCCAGCGATCTGGCGGCAAGAGAAAATCAGTTGCTAGTACTGGAAGACTTGCTGATGAGCAGGAATCTGTTAAGAGAGGTGCAGCCCAGTGGGCGTCCTATCATCAATGGCTGGCTTTCCTCTTATTACGGTATGAGAAATCACCCTATTTCGGGCAACCGGGAAATGCATAAAGGAATTGATTTTGCGGGTAAGATGTCCGGCCCGGTTATTTCTGTTGCCAAGGGAGTGGTGACTTTTGCAGGTACTCGTTACGGCTATGGAAAAGTGGTCGATATTAATCATGGCAATGGTTATACCACGCGCTATGGCCATAATTCTAAAATCCTGGTTTCAGTCGGTGATACGATCGAAAAAGGTTTTCAAATCGCTGAAATAGGTTCTTCTGGAAGATCGACGGGGCCGCATGTTCACTTCGAGGTATTAAAGGATGGGCAGCAGGTGGATCCAATGAAGTTTATCCAGGCTTCAAACTAGTTCAGTTGTAACAGAATACTTTATTGGTACACCTGCGTTATTTCATTGCGGTGTATTTAACCAGGCTCGTCCTGGTGCGTTAAGATTTTTAAATAATTTTTTCTTTTAACCAAAAATCAAAGCTTTAGACGCATTTATTTAACGGTAAGCTGCCTGCCATACGAAAATCTCTGAATGAATCAGAGGACCTTAATATTTAGATCGTATTTAATCGCCTGCTAAAGAGAAATTACGATATTCATAGCGCCAAGCTTGAATTATAATCCTTGGCTTGCAAATATTTCCCTAATTTACGCTAAACGCTGTCACCTTTAAACTTATGCTGTCAAAAACTTTCAGAAAAATTTTCGGTAGTCGAAATGACCGGGTCATCAAGTCACTAAAACAATCGGTTAATCAAATAAATGCACTGGAAGCTGAGATTCAAAAGCTGACAGATGAACAACTGGCTGATAAAACAACGGAATTTAAATCGCGTTATCAGGAGGGTGAAACGGTTGACCAACTGCTGGTTGAAGCGTTTGCCGTTTGCCGTGAAGCTTCTGTCAGGGTGCTTGGTATGCGTCATTATGACGTGCAGCTGATGGGTGGAATGATTTTAAATAATAATCAGATCACTGAGATGAGGACGGGTGAAGGTAAAACACTCGTCGCTACTTTGGCCGCCTATCTGAATGCACTCAGCGGTAAAGGGGTACATGTCATAACCGTGAATGATTATCTGGCCGAACGTGATAGTCAGTGGATGGGTAAGCTGTACAACTTCCTGGGATTAAGTGTCGGTGTTGTAATCTCTACCATGGATTATAACCAGAAGCGTGAGTCCTATAATGCGGATATTACATACGGTACCAATAATCAGTTTGGCTTTGATTATATGCACGATAATCTTTCGTTTACATTGGAAGAGCGTGTTCAGAGAGAATTGAACTTTGCGGTTGTGGATGAAGTGGATTCGATTCTGATTGATGAAGCGAGAACGCCTCTTATCATTTCCGGCCAGGCGAGTGACAGTTCAGAGCTGTATGCAAAAATCAATCTGTTGATTCCGCGTATGGCTAAAGTAACTGAAGAAGAAGGGCCGGGCGATTATACTGTCGATGAAAAATCCAAACAGGTTTTCCTGACTGAGGAAGGGCATGAAAGCGCTGAAAATCTGCTGGTTGAAGCGGGTTTGTTAAAGGCAGGGGAAAGCCTGTATGAAGCCAGCAATATTTCACTGGTGCATCACCTGAATGCAGCTATGCGCGCGCATGCGATCTACCAGAAAGATGTCGATTATATTGTCAAGGATGATCAAATTATTATCGTTGACGAGTTTACCGGTCGTACCATGGCTGGACGGCGCTGGTCCGAAGGTCTACATCAGGCCATCGAAGCAAAGGAAGGCGTGCAAATACAGCACGAAAACCAGACCATAGCATCCATTACCTTCCAGAATTATTTCAGGCTGTATAACAAGCTTTCCGGTATGACCGGTACAGCGGATACAGAAGCCTTCGAATTTCAACAGATCTATGGCCTTGAGGTTGTGGTCGTCCCCACCAATAAACCAATGGTGCGTGAAGATCGTGGCGATCTGATCTATCTCACGGCCGCAGAAAAATATAAAGCAGTTATCGTAGATATTAAAGACTGTGTTTCGCGTCATCAGCCGGTGCTGGTGGGTACTACATCGGTAGAAATATCAGAGTTCCTGTCAGAATTATTGAAAAAAGATAAGATCAAACATCAGATTCTGAATGCCAAGCAGCATGAACGTGAGGCCGGTGTTATCGCGGATGCCGGGCTTCCCTCGGCCGTAACGATTGCGACGAATATGGCCGGGCGTGGTACGGATATCGTGTTAGGCGGGAATTATGGGTTTCATCTAAATGAAATTCCTGAGGATCAGCCGGAACAAAGAGCCGCATTCAAAAGTGAATGGGAGCATCGCCATCAGCAGGTTATAGATGCTGGTGGATTACATATCATCGGTACCGAGCGACACGAATCTCGACGTATCGATAATCAGTTGCGTGGCCGCTCCGGTCGCCAGGGTGACCCGGGCTCTTCGCGGTTTTATCTGTCCATGGAAGATACCTTGATGCGAATATTCGCATCCGAAAAAGTTGCTGGTCTAATGCAGAAACTTGGCATGGATGAAGGCGAGGCTATTGAACATCCCTGGGTTACCAAGGCGATTGAGAATGCCCAGCGTAAAGTAGAAGCGCATAACTTTGATATCAGAAAGCATCTACTGGATTACGACGATGTTGCGAATGATCAACGTAAGGTTATCTATCAGCAGCGAGATGACCTGTTAAAGGCGGATAGCATTGAACAGGCCATTATAGAAATGCGAATGGATGTGATGGATGATCACTTTCGACAGTTCGTACCCACTGGCAGCATCGATGAGCAATGGGATATCGCCGGACTGATTGACTCACTGGCGAAAGAGTTTGGCGAGGATGTACCTGTGCAGTCATGGATTGATGCCGATGATCAACTGCAGGACGAGCAGATTTTGCAGAAAATCACAGAATTTTTTGAACAGGCTTATCAGCGGAAGGTGGATCAGGTGGGTGCGCATATTGCCCGACGCTATGAAAAAGAGATCATGCTGATGGTGCTCGACCGTCACTGGAAGGAGCATCTTGCCGCGATGGACTACCTGCGTCAGGGTATTGGCCTACGTGGATATGCGCAGAAGAATCCCATTCAGGAGTTTAAGCGAGAGTCGTTTCAAATGTTTTCAGCCTTGCTGGAGAACATTAAAGCCGAAGCTATCAAGATACTGACCCGTATTCAGGTACAGGGTGAAGAGGATGTTGACGCAATAGCGCAACGATCACAGCAAAGTAATGAAGGTATTAAGCTGGAGCATGCCTCCGCTGAAAATATTTTATCTGCCGAGTCCGATGATAGCGATCCATCTCAGCAGCCCTTTGTCCGTAAAGACAGGAAAGTAGGCAGGAACGAGCCTTGCTGGTGCGGTTCAGGTAAAAAGTTCAAGCAATGTCATGGCAAGTTAGCCTGAGATTAAAAACTGGAATTAAGAGCGAAGCAAAAATATGAGCGTAGGATTATCTGAACCTGCAAAGCTGATACCGGTGAAGGGTGTTAAACTGGCTGTCGGTCATGCCGGCATTAAGAAAAACTCTGTAAAAAACGATCTGGTACTGTTCGAGCTGTGTGAGCAGGCAACAGTCGCCGCGGTCTTCACTACCAACAAGTTTTGCGCGGCACCGGTGATTATTGCCAGACGCCATCTGGAGAAGAACAACTCTGTACGTTATCTGCTCGTCAACTCAGGAAATGCCAATGCGGGAACTGGAGAACAGGGTCTGCAGAGTGCGCTGAGTACCTGCCAGGCGGTTGCCAGCGAAGCAAACATGGCTGAAACCAGTGTCCTGCCTTTCTCTACCGGGGTTATTGGCGCTCAATTACCACACAAAAAAATCAACGTAGTAATTCCTTCCTTATTTCAACAGTTGAAAGAGGATAACTGGCTGGCAGCCGCGAAGGGTATTATGACGACCGATACGATGCCAAAGGCCGTTAGCCGTCGCCTCACTCTCGATGGCAAAGTCGTTACGATTACAGGGATCTGTAAAGGCTCTGGAATGATCAAACCGGATATGGCCACCATGCTGGGCTATGTCGCTACGGACGCAGTTATTTCCAGTCAGGAGCTGAGTGTCTGTCTGAAACAGGCTGCGGATGCTTCATTTAACTGCATTACCGTGGATGGCGATACCTCGACTAACGATGCCTGTATCCTGATCGCTACTGGTAACAGTGGTGTTCAGGTGGATCAGTCTAATACAGAGTTTATGCAGACTCTTTTCGACGTGTTTCAACAGCTGGCGCAATCCATTATCAGAGATGGTGAAGGCGCTACTAAATTTGTTACAATCCAGGTGGATCAGGCGGCATCCCTTACGGATGCACGCGAACTGGCTTATACCATTGCTCACTCACCACTGGTAAAAACTGCACTGTTTGCATCGGATGCGAACTGGGGGCGAATCCTCGCGGCAATTGGCAGAGCTCCAATATCGAGCCTTGAAATTGACAGGGTTGATCTTTTTCTGGGCGATGTCTGTCTGATTCAGAAAGGTTTGCCACACCCTGAGTATACCGAGCAGAAAGGGCAGAGCGTGATGCAGGAGCAGGATATTACGATCCGGGTAAACCTCAATCTGGGCTCTGCTTCGACGACAATCTGGACAACTGATCTGTCCTACGATTATGTAAAAATTAATGCCGAGTATAGAAGCTAGTCAACCTGTGCATGTGGTCGCTGGTATCATCAGGGATCCGGACAAGCCGTCAAAAATATTCTTTACCCAGCGACAAAAAGGACAGCATCTTGAAGATCTGTGGGAATTTCCGGGCGGGAAGCTGGAGCAGGGTGAAACCCGTTTCCAGGGATTGAAAAGAGAACTCGAAGAAGAGGCCGGTATTCAAGTGATCACTGCGCGCCCTTTTCAGACCGTGATCCATGCTTATAAGGAAAAAACAATACTTCTGGATGTATGGGAAGTCAGTCGTTATAGCGGTTATGCTCATGGTCGGGAGGGACAGGAGTTTCGCTGGTTGAGTTTACAGGAGCTCGATCAGTACGCCTTTCCAGAAGCCGATCACCCGATATTAAAAGCGCTAGCACTGCCTGCTGAATTATTGATCACGCCTGAAATCCCATTAACTCAGCTGGATCAGTCGCTCGAATATTTTTTCTCGCTGATGCAGCAATATCGCTATCCTCTGGTACAGTTTCGCTCCCATCTGCTTAATGATCGCAATTATCTGAGTAGCGCCAAAGAGTTAAAGGCTATTTGCGCGCAGTATCGGAGTGAATTAATCATTAATCGTCCTGAATTAAAAAGTTATCACTCAAAGGGCTATGACGCCTTTACCAGAAGGCATCTGAATGCTTCAATCTTAAACGCGGAAAAGAGTAACCCTTTTGAAGCGGGTATCCGTTGTTCGGCTTCCTGCCATGATCAACAGGAGATTAATAAAGCGGCTGCCTACAACTGTGATTTTGCACTGCTATCTTCGGTTAAGGAATCATCCAGTCATCCCGGACGAGCGGGTCAGGGCTGGTATGGTTTTAAACAGATCGCCATGCAGTCAAAAATTCCTGTTTATGCGCTGGGTGGGGTTAACCGAAAGGATATTACTGTGGCACGCTATCATTCGGCAATCGGTGTCGCTGGCATCAGTGACTTTTGGGAGCGAAAGAGCGGACTAAAGCGCGCATAAATACAGTTTGAAGCTAACATCCTGTTTCAGTTGAACCGGTATCCGGTCAAAATTTTCCTGTGACTGTAGAAAGCGGATGCTGTAACGGTGTTTACCGGCACTGATTTCAGGGAATACATTATCTTCGGCGTTGAGCTCAATTCTGAGTAACTGATTGGATAGCGATGTATCCAGGTTTTGTTGGAAAAAACCTTTGTGCGCACTGACCTGGGTGGCTAAAGCGCTATCTCGGATCAGTTTTAACATCAGTTCTACGACTTCATAGACTTTTAAATAGGGCTCTGACCAGTGATTGATATCTTTCAGTCGTTCATCGTATGCGCGGTTTAACCAGTAACGTAGCTGGGGTAAATCGAAGTCGCAACTACCACCGGGAATTGAGGCTCTTTGTTTGATGGTGAGCAAAAAATCAATTCTTTTCAGATGTTCGCCCAGCTTTCCATCCATGCCATGCATGCTACTGAGAGAACTTTTAATCTTGCTGAGGGTGACTTCCAGGCGCGATTTATCCACGCTTTGGTGGCTTATCAGGGCATTCAGTACCTTGTTCTGGCGCTCCAGTTCCTTGATTATTTCCTGTTTAATATCGCCTCTTTCGACCAGCGAAGTCATCTCCAGAATAGTCAGTAGGGAATGATAACTGGAATGGTCATTATCTTGAGCATTGAAATAAATGAGACGCTCAATCAGCGCTTCTATACGAAGAAAAGTCCGAATTCTTTCATTGAGAGGCTGTTCAAATATATAAGTTTTGCTCGTCATTCGTCATTCAGGTTTGGCAGGTTCTAAGGATTATAACTTAACATATAAAAAAACACCCAGTTATCTCCTGCGACTCCATAACCCTGAAAAAATGAAGAGTTGTTGAGCTGAAAAATTTAGCCCGCCTGGTTTCAGTTTAGACTGGATGTGGCACCCGGATTGTTTTTGTGGGCTAAACTCAGCAGCTTCGTATGTAGTTGTAATACATCCTGACTACGGCTGCCGTTATCCTGATTTTGAACACAGCTATCGGCCTGCTGCATGCGCTGCTCATTCGTGAGTTGCGCGTCAATCATTTTCTGCGCCAGCTCACGCTGGATATGGTCTCTGTGCATGAGCCGATCAAGTTGCGTGGAGGGAGGGCAGTCGATAGCAATGATGTGATCCAGAAATTTGTTAAAGCCGGTTTCAAACATTAATGGAACGACGACGAGGGCATAATCGGCAGGTTTAGACTGGCTGATTTGCAGTTCGGTCCGGGCGCGGATCAACGGGTGTAATAGATACTCTAACCAGGTTTTTTGTGCTGCCTGGGTGAATATAATCTGCCTCAGCATTGCGCGATTGATAGCGCCGTCCGGGTTCAGGATTTCAGCGCCAAAGTGCTCTACTGTTTTCAGATAGGCTTCCTGTCCCTTTTGCATCAGTTGATGACTGATGAGATCGGTGTCGATGACTGGGATATTCAGCGCAGAAAAAAGCTGGCTGATGGTTGATTTTCCGGATGCGATTCCACCGGTGAGCCCAACCCGAAACATTTATAAAAACGAAAAATAAAACTTATTCAGTTGTTCGCCATACAGCAGGCTTAACCAGCCCGCAGCCGCCAGATAAGGACCAAAGGGTATCTGCGTGGCACGTGATGTTTTTTTAAGCAGTATCATGCTAATGCCAATTGTGGCGCCGACCAGGGAAGACGTCAGGATGATGACAAACAGTATCTCCCAGCCCATCCAGGCACCCAGCATCGCCAGTAGCTTAAAGTCGCCATGTCCCATGCCTTCCTTGCCCGTGATAAGTTTGAACGTAATATAAACCGACCAAAGACTCAGGTATCCCGCCATGGCCCCAATGACACTGGTTTCGAGATCAATAAAAACAGAAAAATAACCGAGTAAAATGCCGAGCCATAGCAGTGGCAGGGTAATGCTGTCGGGTAGTAATTTATGCGTGATGTCGATACCACTGGCCGCTATCAGGCTCCAGCTCAGGATCAGGGCAAACAAAGCCTGCAGGCTGACACCAAAGTTCAAGGCGATAATGACGGAGACGATTCCTGTGAAGAGTTCGACTAGTGGATACTGTATTGAGATATGCGTTTTGCAGGATGAACAGCGGCCTTTGAGTAACAGGTAACTGATCAGCGGGATATTCTCAAGGGCGGTTATCTGATGTCCACACTGACCACAGCGGGAACGTGGAAGCATCAGGTTTAGTTTTTCCGGTTCTTCATCCGCAGGCAGTTCCAGAAATTCGCGGCAGTCACTACGCCACTCGCGTTGCATCATCAGTGGAAGTCGATAAATGACGACATTCAGAAAGCTACCGACCAGTAAGCCGATAACCAGAATAAACAGATAATAGGCCCATGGGGACTGTTCAAAGATAGTAATAGTATGAGCGAGCACGATCAGCCGGTTAAAGGTTAAGTCTGTTTCTGTTCAGGGACACAAAATGTGAGGATCTACAAGTCTTATCCAACAACATTACCAAGCATAAAGATTGGCAGATACATGGAAACGATGAGACCACCAACGAGTACACCGAGAACGGCCATGATCATTGGTTCCATTAAAGAAGTTAAGCTGTCTACCAGGTTGTCCACTTCGGCCTCATAAAAATCAGCCACTTTACTCAGCATAAAGTCGAGTGAACCGGCTTCTTCACCGATAGAAACCATTTGAATGGCCATGTTTGGGAATAACCCGGTCGCGCGCATTGAAGTTGTTAATTGCGTACCGGACGATATATCTTCCTTGATCACACGACAGGCCTGCTCATACACTATATTGCCGGTGGCACCGGCAACAGAGTCCATCGCCTCTACCAGGGGTACACCTGCCACCGACATGGTTTCGAGTGTTCTTGAGTATCTTGCTATCGACGATTTGGTGGTGATTTCACCAATGATAGGAAGTTTAAGAGAGATCTGATCGACCCGTTTTCTAAATTCGGCAGAGGTGGAATGCAGACGTTTTAAAAACCATATGCTGACACCTATCGCTAGTACAAATGCCCACCAGTAGGCTTGCATAAACTCGGACAGGGCAATGACGAAAAGTGTCATGGCGGGTAGCTCGGCACCAAAGCTGGAAAATACTTCCTTGAATTGAGGCACCACAAAGATCAGCAGGATAGCGGTGACAATAAATGCGATCACTAGCACTGCAATGGGGTAAGTCATGGCTTTCTTGACTTTTGCTTTCATCGCCTCGGTCTTTTCCTTGTAAGTCGCGAGCTTATCCAGCATGGTTTCCAGTGCACCAGACTGCTCACCGGCATTCACCAGATTGACGAATAGCTTATCAAAGTGCAATGGATATTTATGCAGCGCATCGGCAAATGTGGATCCTCCTTCAACCGTGGCTTTAATGTCCATAATCATTTTTTGCATGGCCAGGTTTTCATGTCCGAGTCCGATAATGTCAAAGGACTGTACGAGAGGGACACCAGATTTCATCATGGTTGACATCTGGCGGCTGAAAATAGCTATATCTGCAGGAAGTATTTTTGTTTTTCCGCCAAACAGGGGTTGCGCTTTCTTTTTAACACGCAGTGGATTAATGCCCTGTTTTCTTAAATCACTCTTGGCGGCGGTATCGCTGATTGCGAAAAGCTCACCCTTGAGTTTTTTCCCTTTACGGTCGGTACCTTCATAGGTAAATTCAATTTTTTCAGCAGGTTTTTTAGCCATAATTTAATCCAGAAAGTTTAATCCTTTGTCACTCGGTTCGCTTCTTCCAGGCTGATAACGCCCTGCTTTATCTTTTTCAAAGCTGAGCGGCGCAGATCATCGATGCCTTCTTTGCGGGCCTGATCGGCCAGGTCAATCGAGTTTGCACCCGTCATGATCATCCGTGTCATTTCATCCGAAATGGTCATCACCTGATAGATACCGACTCGACCCTTGTAGCCACCGGTGCACTGATCGCAGCCTACTGCTTTATAGATGGTGAGATTCTCGGCCAGGTCTTCCTCGGTAAAGCCTTCCTCTATTAATACTTCTCTGGGCAAGTCATCGACGGCTTTACAGTTCTTGCACAGTCTACGTCCGAGACGCTGGGCAATGATCAGCGATACAGAGGTGGCTATGTTAAAGGGTGGAACACCCATATTCATCAAACGGGTCAGGGTTTGAGGTGCATCATTGGTGTGCAGGGTGGAGAGTACCAGATGGCCGGTCTGAGCCGCTTTTATCGCGATTTCTGCCGTTTCAAGGTCACGAATCTCACCCACCATAACAATGTCGGGATCCTGACGCAGGAAAGCTCTTAACGCTTCCGCAAAGGTTAGTCCGACTTTGACATTTACATTGACCTGATTAATGCCTTCGAGGTTGATTTCTACCGGATCTTCCGCCGTTGATATATTCGTTTCCGGTACATTCAGAATATTCAGGCCGGTATATAAAGATACGGTTTTACCACTTCCGGTTGGACCTGTGACCAGGATCATACCGTAGGGATTGGCCAGGGCTTTCATATATTGCGCTTTTTGCTCAGGCTCATAGCCCAGGGCATCTATCCCCAGTTTAGCGCTGGATGAGTCCAGTATACGTAATACAATTTTTTCACCGAACAGGGTGGGGCAGGTGTTCACCCGGAAATCAATGGCACGTTTTTTTGACAGATTTAATTTGATGCGTCCATCCTGCGGTACGCGTCGTTCCGCTATATCCATGCGCGACATGACTTTTACCCGGGCCGTCAGTTTACCCGCGATATTAATCGGAGGGGACGCTACCTCTCCCAGAATACCGTCGATTCGATATCGAATACGGTAACGTTTTTCATAGGGTTCAAAATGAATGTCCGATGCGCCCTTATTGATTGCATCGACCAGAATTTTATTCACAAACTTAACCACAGGGGCATCGTTGGCATCGCTTTGGGTAGGAGTATCTTTATCATCCTCTTCACCCGCCTCGATATCCAGGTTTTCGAGATCATCATCCAGCAGCATGTCACCCATATCTGTATCCATAGCGGATACAGCTTTGGTCAGAAGCTCTTCCAGCTGATCTTCCTGAACCAGCACAGCCTCTGTCAGCAGGCCGGTATTGAACTTGAATTCATCCAGTGCCTGCATATTGGTCGGGTTAGAGATCGCGACAAATAGCCGGTTACCGCGTTTAAACAGCGGTACGGCATAGTGTTTGGTGATCAGCTTTTCGCTGACCAGGGTGTGTACAGAATGCTCCATGTCCATTGCCTTAAGATCAAAAACCGGCAGGCCAAACTCTTCTGAAAACGCCATCGCTATCACGGATGGGGTTACGATCTTATTTTTTATCAGATAGCGGTGCAGCGAAATCTTATCTTCATTCGCTTTGCTGATAGCTTTTGCAGCGACTTCTTCGGTGATGGCCTGGTCAGTGACCAGTCGACGGGCGAGGCCAGTCAATGGAGATGTATTGGTTGTTGTCATAGTCAATAAAGTTGATTGTTTTTATCAGGTATCTTCTATAGATGCCTGAGTATATTACAGTTTTCGAAATTTGTGGAACTTGTCATCATTAATTTATTATTCGGTGTGTCGAGTACCGGTTTAAGTGACGGACTCAATATTAAATTTTTAGTGAAACCTTTTGAAGTGACTAATTAACTATTAACAATTATCTGGAGTTAGTTATCAATTGAGCGGACATAAAAAAGGGTAGCCAGTGGCTACCCTTTTAGTTGCATGATCAAGTGCTATTAGCAGATCACTGATGTACCCGTCAAGCAAGTACCGCCTTTAACCCATGTTACCTTACCTGCAGCAAATGTAGGTGTCAGGGTGTAGGTTTCACCATTCAGACCTTGAGTGCTGATAGCGGTTGCTGTAATAACGCCGGCTGTAGTCGTAATGCTATTAATGAAGCCTGAAGCAGCAACGGCTGCGATTGAGTAGCCTGGACCATTGATACCATCGGTACAGGTCGTTACAGCAGCCAGATCCTGCGCACAAATTTCAACCGCTGTTTTCAGGCCTGAAGTACCGATAACAACTTCAGAGAACTTTGCACGTTTGGTGTAATCCTGATAAGCAGGCAGCGCCACAGCAGCCAGAATACCGATGATTGCAACTACGATCATTAATTCGATTAATGTAAAACCAGATTGTTGTTTTTTCATGTTTAGTTCCTCGTTATAAATTAAGTGTTAGACCGAAGCCTGATTGAAGCGGTTAAGCCGTTTCATGCTGTTGACTTATGCAGGGGCCGTGCCATAAATCGTAAAAAATAATATCTATAATTAATTCAAAGGCTTAGGTTTCATGGTGGTGCCTGGCAGGGATGATGATGTGCTGCCGGAGGATGCCTGTTTAACAATTTTGTCAAATCTTGACAATTGTGTCATATCCGGGTGCCTACTTTGTCAAACCCAGCTTTTCACAGCGATAGCGGAGCTGACGTAAGGTAATACCCAGCTGTCTTGCGGCAGCGGATTGATTCCAGCGGTTCTGGTTGAGCGCTTTCTCCAGTTCATCGGCTTCCAGTTCGGTGGTTTTGTCGGTCAGGCTGGGTTCGTATTTTAATGGAGCGGGGTTTTGGGGGAGGTTCAGGTCCTGAGCAGTCAGTGTCGTATTATCAGAAAGAGCACAGGCTCTTTCCAGGATGTTTTCCAGTTCACGTACATTGCCGGGAAAGTGGTAGGTTTTCAGCATCGATATGGCATCAGGCGCAATCTGGAAAACGCCGGCATTATCCTGCCCCAGTTTGTGCAGAATATGATTGGCCAGTAATTCAATATCTTCCGTACGCTCATTGAGCGAGGGTACGCGAATACCGATGACGTTGATGCGGTAGTACAGATCCTGGCGGAAATGACCGGACTCGACCAGTGCGGTCAGATTTTTATGTGAGGCACTGGTAATACGGACATCGATGCTAACTTCCTGTTGAGAGCCGACAGGGCGGATACTTTTTTCCTGTATCACGCGCAGTAACTTGACCTGCATCGCGAGTGGAAGGTCGGCGATTTCATCCAGAAACAGAGTGCCACCTTCGGCGGCTCTGAACAGGCCGGGGTTATCGCTAATCGCTCCGGTAAAGCTACCCTTGATATGGCCGAACAGTTCACTTTCCATCAGTTCTGAAGGAATCGCGCCGCAGTTAACGGCGACAAAGGGAGCGTTTGCTCGAGCGCTCTGTGCGTGTATCTGGCGCGCAACCAGCTCTTTTCCGGTGCCTGAAGCGCCCTCGATAAAGACCGGTGCCTGGCTTCGGGCGAATTTCTTGATGGTATCGCGCAGGCTGACGATCTGTTTTGACTGACCGATGATTTGGTAACGTGCCTGTTGTCCGCTCTGGCTGGCGACCGGTACCTGCAGGCCTTTTTCGATCAGTTTGCGGAGTTTATCGAGTGATACCGGTTTGGATACAAAATCATAAGCACCGGCTTTCATGGCTTTGATCGCAAGCTCCATATTGCCGTGAGCGGTGATCACGGCGACTGGCATGTCGGCCGCCTGCTTCTGTATGTACTTAACCAGCGAGATACCATCGCCATCCGGTAATTTCATGTCGGTGAGACAGAAATCAAAGGTGCGTGATTGTAAAAGACGGGTGGCCGAGGTGTAATCTTCGGCGCATTCCACTTCCAGGCCCATTCGCATCAGGGTGATCTCCAGTAATTCGCGAATATCGGGTTCATCATCCACTACTAAAACCGATTGTGTGTTCATGTTTTCACTGTTTGTAGTTAGGTGTACACAGAATGAAACTGGCACCACCAAATTGATTGGACTCTACTCTGATTTTGCTGTCATTAAGTTCGCATAATTGACTAACGATATACAGGCCAAGTCCGGAACCTTTATGGCTGGTGGTATAAAAAGGCTCGAATATTTTGTCCAGCTCCTGCGTCTCTATCCCTGAACCCTGATCGGCTACTTCGATACAGATGGAATGATCCTGAGTCGGATAGATTTTAATATACACGGGTAAATCCGCATTGCCATGAATTTTTGCATTATTACAAAGGTTTGTCAGTACCCTCTCCAGATGGCCCTTATCAAACTCGATAAATAGTTTCTCGGGTTCCAGCTGTAATAGAAAGTCCTTTTTGCTGGCTTTACCGCTCAGGCAGAACGACTCCAGGAATTGGCTGATCCAGCTATTCAGTTCGATATGATTACGTTCGGTTACCTTTCCGCGTGAGATCTGCAGGATGTCTTCGATAATGTTATTGATTCTGCTGGAGTGCTGTTGAATGATTTGATTCAGGCGCTGGTCGGTTTTTGGCAGCTCCTTGTTCTCTGCCAGTAGCTCGGCGGCATGCGAAATGGCGGCCAGTGGGTTTCTGATTTCATGCGCAATATTAGCGGTCAGTTTGCCCAGTGAAGCTAGCTTGGCCTGTTGCATCTTGTGCTTGATCTGAGAAATGTCGTCGAGGAAAATCAGAGTGCCCTGATGCGCTGCGGAGTGCAGGTCATGAAAGCTGATCTGGATGTCGTTATAGCCTTTATCATAGGTGAGTAGACTGATCGATAACTCGGGTGAGGATTTCCAGTCCAGCAGAGCATTATAGATGGCCGGGAATACTGCCTGCAGCGAGAAGGGTACATTCAGACCGATGTAGTAACTGTTAAAACGTTTTAACAGCATGTTTTTGGCCGTGTCATTGATGTGTCTGACCTGATCCGCACTATCCAGTGCAATAACGCCGGATTGCATGTTTTGCAGAATCTCGGAATTGAGCGCGGAAAGATTCGCGACATCCAGTTTCTGGCGCTGGATCAGATCTTCGCTACGACGAATATTTCGGGTCAGGGACTGGGTGACCAGAGCGGTTGCAAATAGAGCGGCCCCGAGTAGACCAACCTGAGTTGAGTTGCCGCTGTAATAGGTCAGTTTCACGGAGTAAATATATTCGCTCAGTAATCCGACCGAAGCGAGCGAGGCAAAAACCGTGGCCAGTGAATCCCGTCCCAGCAGGCCGGTGACCGCAATTGCGACGATCAGTAGCATACCGAGGCCACTGCTGATGCCTCCACAGGCGTGCATCAACAGAATAATGGCGATGATGTCGATATAGATCTGGATCGAGATCTGGTGCTGAAAGTTGCGCCGGTCTATCCACGATGAGAGCATCAGCAGCAGGGCCAGTATTAGATACCCAAAGCTGCTCCAGGCGTACAGTGTCAGGTTGTAGATGGTGACTAACGGGGACACGGGTAAAAAGCTCTGGCTGAAAAACAGGGCCGCAAAGCTAACGCGAAATATATTGATTAAACGTAGTGAGGTCCAGTTACTGGAGCGTGGCAGGTAGCCGAAACTAGGGGTGCTCATTAGTTGTCATCAAAATCACTTTTCGTCGAGATCGGTCTGGTACTGATCGGCATGTTCCTGGCTGCAGTAAAAGCGATCGTCCTTTTTTACGCCCAGTGAACGTGGAACATGAGTGCCACATAGTTTACAGGGGATGATATCTTCCGACTCATCCGGAATCTGCTGAGTACTCGACGATGTGCCCAGGAATTGTTTTTTGATGATCCAGAATAAAAACCAGATGATGAGAAATAAGAGTAATAAGCGAAAAATCATATGGTCATAAGAAAAAATTATTGGTTGTAAAAGACAGTCTCGCTAGTCTAACGTCAATAGTCTATGATTATTTTCCTGTCACCACAATAAACCATCAATCACAAGCTGGAATCATTATGAATTTACATGAACATCAATCAAAAGAGCTCTTTCGTCAGTTCAATATCCCGGTTCCAGCCGGCGATGCGGCGTTTGATGCTGAGCAGGCGTTAGCCGTTGCACGTGGGTTAGGCGGCAGTCGCTGGATCGTAAAAGCCCAGGTACACGCGGGCGGTCGAGGTAAGGCCGGTGGTGTGAAAATTGTTAACAGTGAAGCAGAGCTGAGCACCGTCGTTAAGGGCTATCTGGGCAAATCTCTGGTTACGCATCAGACCGATAGTGCGGGTCTACCCATCAGTCGGGTGCTGGTTGAATCCCTTTCCGAGATAGAACGAGAGATTTATCTGGGGGCATTGATCGACCGGGCGAGTAAACGCATCGTGTTCATGGCCTCTGCAGAAGGCGGCATGGATATCGAAGAAGTGGCTGCTAATCAGCCCGAAAAAATCTTAAAGGTGATGATCGACCCGGTTGCCGGGTTACAGCCTTTCCAGACCCGGCAGATTGGGTTTGGACTGGGTTTGACGGGTGATCAGATCAAACAGCTGGGATCGATTATGAACAGCCTGTATCAGATCTTTACCCAGCATGATGTCAGTCTGATTGAGATAAACCCGCTGATCGTGACCAAACAGGGCAAGCTGATGGCCCTCGATGCGAAGGTCGGTATCGACGATAATGCGCTTTACCGTCAGAAAGCCCTGCTCGAATTGCGTGATAAAACGCAGGAAAACCAGCGCGAGCTGGAAGCGGATGAGCATGGACTGAATTACGTCTCTCTGGATGGCAATATTGGCTGTATGGTGAATGGTGCCGGGCTGGCCATGGCGACCATGGATGAAATCAAACTCCAGGGCGGTGATCCGGCTAACTTCCTCGATGTGGGGGGTGGTACCACCGCAGAAAAAGTGGCAGAAGCTTTCAAGCTGATTCTGTCGGATGAAAAGGTAAAAGCCATCCTGGTGAATATATTCGGTGGCATTGTGCGCTGTGATCTGATCGCCGATGGCATCATCCGCGCGGTCAAAGAAGTGGGGGTGAGTATTCCGGTCATCGTACGTCTGGAAGGTACCAATGTGGATCAGGGCAAGGCCTTGCTGGCCGCCAGTGACGTTAAAATTATTTCTGCCGATGACCTGGAAGATGGCGCTAAAAAGGCGGTTGCATCGATTGGAGGTAAGGCATGAGTATTTTAATCAATAAAGAGACGCGCGTAATCTGTCAGGGTTTTACCGGCAAACAGGGTAGCTTTCATACCGAACAGGCGATTGCCTACGGAACCCGCATGGTGGGTGGTGTGACGCCCGGCAAAGGCGGACAGACTCATCTTGAGCTGCCGGTGTTCAATACGGTTGCGGATGCGGTGAAACAAACCGGTGCCGATGCCACCATGATCTATGTACCGGCACCTTTCTGTGCGGATGCGATACTGGAAGCCGCCGATGCCGGTATCAAGGTCATCGTCTGTATCACCGAGCACATTCCAGTGCAGGATATGTTGAGGGTTAAGGCGGCACTGGAGCATTCCGGCAGCTATCTGATTGGGCCCAACTGTCCCGGTATCATCACATCCGGCGAGTGTAAAATCGGCATCATGCCTGGCGCGATTCATAAGAAAGGGCGTATCGGTATTATCTCACGCTCCGGCACACTGACCTATGAAGCGGTGCATCAGACCACCCAGAACGGCCTCGGTCAGACCACCTGTATCGGCATCGGTGGCGACCCGATTCATGGCATGAACTTTATCGACTGTCTGGAACTGTTTGAGCAGGACCCGGAAACAGAAGGTGTGGTGATGGTGGGTGAAATCGGTGGTACTGCGGAAGAGCAGGCTGCTGAATACATCAGGGATCATTTCTCCAAACCGGTGGTCTCTTATATCGCGGGGGTCACGGCACCTGCCGGTAAGCGTATGGGGCATGCGGGCGCAATCATTGCTGGCGGCAAAGGGACTGCTGATGAAAAATTCGCAGCTTTACAGGCCGCCGGAGTGGCAACTGTAGACTCTCCTTCCAAAATAGGTAGGAAAATGAAGCAGTTATTGTCTTAATATCAAAAAAAAACTACGAAAAATTTATCTTTATCCAGGCGGCTGATGGTTTTCCACAATGAATTCCATCAGTTGCTTGCTGTTAAGCGTAAACCTGCCTATACTTCCTGCCGTTTTTTCAATCCTTAGGGTTTACAGGAGATCTCTGAATGGCCATTGAATTACCGGAAGGCTATACGCCTTCTACCGACGAAGATTATATGTCGCCCAAGCAGTTAGAGTTTTTTCGTCAGAAATTACTCAACTGGAGAAAGGAGTTATTACAGGAATCAGACAATACTATTTCACACCTCAAGGAAGAAAACTGGCAGGAGCCGGATATCAATGACCGTGCATCGCTGGAAACCGATGCGGCCCTCGAACTCAGAACCCGTGATCGTTACCGCAAGCTGGTGAATAAAATCGACTCGGCTTTATCACGCATCGCTGATGGCAGTTATGGCTATTGTATCGATACTGGGGAAGAGATTGGCATCTCGCGCCTGCAGGCCAGACCGATTGCAACCTTAACCATCGAAGCGCAGGAAAAGCACGAACGATTAGAAAAACAGCATAGAGACGACTGAGCTGGCATGAGGAGGGTAAAACCTCCTCTTTGTTTTCCTGGTCGCTCATTGTTCCAGTCAGGTCTTTAGAGCGCGCGTATCCGATACGGCTTTATGCTGATCTGAGGGTATGCTGGCTTTCTTCGGGTAGGGAACCCTTGCTGTCGGTACCACTCTCGATGCATCGTCGCAGTGACGATGCTGATCATCAAAAAAGATATGCGGTGAAAAGGATTTCAGCACCCGGTCTTTCGGAACTCCGCCCAGAAAAAAAGTTTCATCTATCCTGACTTTCCAGGCCCGCAAGGTTCGTATGACCCGCTCATGTGCTGGACTGTTACGTGCGGTTACCAGCGCGGTTCGAATCATGGTTGGGCCATCGATCAGGCCATCCAGTTGAAATTGCAGGTAGGAAAGGGTTTTTAGCAGTTTGGCAAACGGGCCCTCGGGTAAGGGGAGCTGGGCATTCTGCTTTTCGTGCTGGATAAACGCTTCCAGACCCTGTGTCTGATAGATTTCCTCGGATTCTTCTGAAAATAACACCGCATCGCCATCGAAAGCGATTCGAATCTGCTTGAGTGCAGCCCCCGGAGTTTGTGAAGGGCCGTCGTAGATCAAACCCGACGCCACCTGTGATTCTACTGCCGCCTGCACGTCTTCTTCGGTAGCGGAAAGAAACAGATCCACGTCGAAGGCATTCAGGTATTTGGCGACCGGTTCACCGCCGGTGAAAGCCGCCCGCGTGATATCCAGTTTATAGTGATCGATTGAGTTTGAAATGCGCAAACTGGTATCCGCCGAGTTGCGCGATACGATGACGACCTCGATATGGCGCTTATTGCGATCGATCTGATTGATTTTGAGCATCGCTTCAATCAGCGCAAAGCCGGTGCCGGGCTGCAGGATGTCGCTCTCATGCTCCAGCTGATACTGGCAATAGGCCTCCAGACCCTTTTTTTCGTAGATCTCATTCTCCATACTGAGATCAAACAGGGCGCGCGACGAAATCCCGATCACCAGGTAGTTACTTAAATCGTAGGCCATATTGTCGATTGCTCAGTTGAGGGCTTTTATCATGATGCGGGATTTACGGTTTTCATTGTAAGTCTGGCGTTTCTTTTCGGGTAAAAAGTCCAGGCTACCAACATTAAAGCCTTTTTCCAGAAACCAGTGAGAGGTGCGCGTGGTCAGGATGAACAGGTTTTTCAGTCCTGATTTTCGAGCTTCCAGTTCAACCGCGGTGAGCATCTGATCACCAAAGCCCGAATTACGATAATCTGGATGTACTGCCACGCAGGCGACTTCGGCCATGCTTGATTTGAAATCAGGAATGCTCGCAATACAGGCGATGATCATGCCGTCTTTTTCGATCACATGGAAAAAATTAATCTCCAGTTCGAGTTGCTCACGCGAACGCTTGATCAGCGCCCCGGCTACTTCGAGTGGCTGAATCAGTTCCAGTATTCCACCGATATCATCGATACTGGCTTTACGCAGGCCCTCATAAAAAAGATTGGTCACCATCATGCCGGCGCCTTCGCGCGTAAACAGCTCCTGTAACAGGCCGCCATTCAGAGAGTCATCGATAATATGCACGCGCTTTACATTCTTCTTGACGGCCTGGATGGCATGCTGGAGCAGCGCCGCAAAATGACTGGATACCTTCTCCTGTTGTAGATAGGCTTCACATTCCTGGGTAGAAAACTGATCGGTTAACGGGTTTTTGATGAATTCGGCATTAAAGAAAATGAGCTTTTCTGCCTTCAGTGCACAGGCCACTTCGGTTGCCAGTTCTTCCGCCGGTAGATTGAAAATCTCTCCACTCCTGGAGTAACCGATATTGGAGAGCAGAATGACATGCTGGTCCAGCAGCTGATCGATCGCCGTAGCATTGATATCTCTGACCTTGCCACTGTACTGCATATCGACCCCATCGATGATACCCAGCGGCATGCCGGTGACAAAGTTGCCACTGATCACGGATATGTCGGAGCCGGACATCGGGGTATTGGGCAGTCCCATCGAAAGCCTCGCATCAATCGTCTGCCTGACCTGATTGATCGCCTGCAGTATGACCGGCATGGTGTCTGCTTCCGTCACCCGAATATCGTGATGGAATCTGGAACAAATCTGATGCAGCTCCAGTTGTTCATCGATCTGGCTGCGGCTACCATGAATAATCACCAGTTTGATGCCCAGGTGATGGCACAGGGCGATGTCATGAATCAGGTTTTCAAATAAGTCAGAGCGTACCATTTCACCCGATAAAACAAGCACGAAGGTTTTTTTACGGAAGGCGTTGATATAGGGGGCGGCGCTTCTAAACCATTGAATATAATCTGAACCGGACATGAGCTATTGCACTTGAGTGGATAAAATAAATTGATCATATATCGATAGTTGCCGGATTGCATCCGCCATTTTACTTTTGAAACTGGATTTAACTCGGTTACAATTGAGTGCATTATACAGTCTGGAATATCACCAGACGGATAATCACCTGCCGGAAATGGAATCATGAATCACGATCAGGAACTTAGACATACCCTTAGCACCTACCATCTCAAACAGCAGGAACTGGTCAACTTTCTTTACAATCGCTTTACGGTAGGCATGATCTTTACCCTGATTGTGGCGCTGGTCGCTTCTGCGCTGGCCAGTTATGAATTATCTATTCAGGGCAAGGCGCATTGGGCTCTGGTCTGGTTATCCGGGTTAATCTTAATCCAGTATTTCAGGTATCGACTGAAACAAAAATATGACCTTTCCAGGGATGAGGATTACCAGAGTCATCATCAGTGGAAACAGCGTTTTATCATCGGTGTTTATCTGGTGGCGTTCTGGCAGGGCCTGGGCGCGGTTTTGCTGATGCCGTATATCAGCATGAATCTGCAATATATCATCCATGTTTTTTTACTCGGCCTGGGCGCTGGCGCTATTGCCTATCTGGCGACTTCGATGATGATTTTTGGGGCTTATCTGATCATTATGATAATGCCGGTCACTGCATACCTTTTCTGGCAGGCTTCTGCCGATAGCATTATCCTGGGCAGCATGCATATTTTTATGATGGCGGCTTATTTCTTTGGCGTCAGACGGATGAATAGCATGATCAATGATTCATTGCATCTGCGCTTTGATAATGAAATGCTGGTGAATGATTTGCAGCGCCTGCTGAATGCGGTGGCCAGCTCTAATAAGGAACTGGATAAGCTATCCACCACGGATGAGTTAACCGGCGCTTCGAATTTTCGAGCCTTTCGTGTTGGTCTGGAAGATTATCGTCTGAAGCATATCAGCAGTAAAATGCCACTCACCATCGTGATGGTGAATATTGACAACTATTACGAATACAATGTGTATTACGGACAGGAGCAGGGTAATAAAACACTGGCCGCGATCGCCAATTTACTGATCAGTGAAATTGTGGTTAAAAACGAAATGGTCGCCAGAATGAATGGTGCTGAGTTTGCGATTGTGTTGCCGAATGTTTCGTGTGAAGGTGCCAGAGTCAAGATGGACGATATCATGCAACAGCTTCAGCAGCAGGCAATACCGAATGAAAAGTCAAAGATCAGCAATCAGATAACCCTGTCGGTTGGTATCTGCTGTGTGCCGGTCACCGAAAACCTGACCGCCAGAGACTTGATTACACGCGCTGATAATGCATTGCTGCAGGCTAAAAAGAATGGACGCAACAGGATCGAAGTGATCAATACCTGAGCTCTGTATGGAACAAATCCGGCGCTGGACAGCTTTAGACCGGGCTGCCCATCAGGAATTCGAGCAGTGCCTTTTGCGCGTGTAAACGATTTTCCGCTTCCTGCCAGACTACGCTCTGCGGGCCTTCCAGAACTTCAGCCGAAACTTCTTCGCCACGATGTGCCGGCAGGCAGTGCATAAACAGTGCATCCGGGTTGGCTGCGCGCATTACCGATTGATTGACCTGAAAGTCGATAAAGGCTCTTTTCCTTTCTTTCTGTTCCTTTTCCTGGCCCATACTGGCCCACACATCAGTCACAATCAGGTCGGCCTGAGTGCTGGCTTCCTCGCTGCTGGTGAAGATCTCTACCCTGTCGCTGGCCGTCGCTACGATGTCTGCATCGGGTTGATAGTCGGGTGGACAGGCTATTTTTAGTTTGAAATCAAACTGTTTTGCTGCATTGATATAGGAATGGCACATATTATTGCCATCGCCGATCCATGCAACTGTGGCACCTTTGATATCTCCGCGCAGTTCAAACCAGGTCTGGATATCGGCGAGTAACTGACAGGGGTGATATTTATCGGTCAGCCCATTGATAACCGGCCTGGATGAGGCTGCGGCAATGGCTTCTACCCGCTCATGCCCGAAGGTTCTGAGCATGATGCCATCGACCATGCTGGAAATGACTCTGGCGCTATCTTCCAGTGGTTCACCACGGCCAAGCTGGATATCTCTGGGCGACAGGAACATGGCATGCCCACCCAACTGACTCATACCGCATTCAAATGAGACGCGGGTACGGGTCGATGCTTTTTCAAAGATCATCGCCAGCACCTTACCCTGTAGCGGGGTATGTGCAACGCCTGCTTTTAAGCGTTTTTTTACATCAATCGCATGCTGCATTAATGCTCTTAATTCGTCGCCTGAAAAATCAAGCAAGCTCAGGAAGTGTCTAGGTTGCATCGGTTTGTCTGATAATCAGCGGTTGCTAAACTGGTTGATGGTCTGGATTAATATATCGGCCAGCTCTATGGTCTGCTCTGCAGTGATGATGAGCGGCGGTAGCAGTCGAATGACCTTGTCGGCGGTGACATTGATTAACAGGCGGTTTTGTAAGGCCAGAGCAACGATTTCTGCACAGTTCTGTTTGAGTTCTATGCCAACCAGTAGCCCCAGATTACGGATTTCAACGATGTCCCTGTTATCTTTCAACTGCTGCCTGAGATAGTCGGTCAGTTGTTTACCACGTGCCTGTGCATTCTCTGCCAGCTTTTGATCGCGCATGATCGAGCTGACGGTGAGCGCAACACGGCAGGCAAATGGGTTGCCGCCGAAGGTGGAGCCATGATTACCGGGCTGGAAAATATTCGCGGCTTTGGCGTTCGCAAGACAGGCGCCAATCGGAATGCCGTTACCCAGTGCCTTGGCCAGGGTGACTACATCCGGTGTTATCGCCTCATGCTGAAAGGCAAACATTTTTCCGCTTCTGGCCATGCCGGTTTGAATTTCATCCAGCATCATTAACCAGTTGTATTCATCGCAAATGTCACGGATTGCTTTCAGGTAACCGGGGTCAGGGATATTGATGCCGCCTTCACCCTGTACCGGTTCGAGCAGAATTGCGACTACGTTACGGTTGCTTCTGGCGATCGTTTTTAAGGCTTCAATATCATTAAAGGGCGCGCGTAAAAAGCCGGAAACCAGCGGTTCAAAACCCGCCTGTACCTTCCGATTGCCGGTGGCGGATAAGGTCGCCATGGTGCGTCCATGGAAGCTACCCTGCATCACTACAATTTCGGGTTTTTTGATGTCGTGCTTATGCCCATACAGGCGTGCCAGCTTGATCGCGGCTTCATTCGCTTCGGCCCCGGAGTTACTGAAAAAAGCCTGTTCCATCCCGGATACTTCACACAGTAAATCAGCCAGTTTCTGCTGGTTTTCAATATGATACAGATTGGATGTGTGTAACAGGCGTGCAGCCTGTTGCGTGATGGCCTGGGTGACCGCGGGATGATTATGTCCCAGACTGGTGACTGAGATTCCAGAGAGCGCATCCAGATACCGATTTCCCTCACTGTCCCAGATATAGATTCCATCACCCCGGTCAAAACTGACCGGTAATTGCCTGTATGTTGGCATCAGATGATTTGTCATGATACTTCCCGCAAAAAAACGGATTAAGATACTGGTAATTGGAAAAAAAACAAGATTTTTCTACATTAAAGTCCGGCGAGCAATGATTGAGGCCGCTGGATTTGAGGGTGTACTTCAGGTTTTCAGGTGGCCAGAGAGCCGGAAGTCAATTAAAAAAGGGTTTTTCGGCCGTTAGTGTCGAAAAACCCCTTTAAAGAGTAGTCTGAGCGGTTACAGGTTGCTGGCTACAAATTCCCAGTTAACCAGATTCCAGAATGCCGCCACGTAATCCGGGCGTGCATTGCGGTAATCGATGTAATAAGCGTGTTCCCATACGTCGCAGGTCATCAGCGGAGTGACGCCAGTGGTTAAAGGGCAGCCTGCATTCGATGTTTTTACGATTTCAAGTTCTCCCGCGGCATTTTTCACTAGCCAGGTCCAGCCTGATCCGAAGTTGCCAACGCAATCGGCGGAAAAGGTTTTTTTGAAATCAGCAAAAGAGCCGAATTTAGCGTTGATAGCATCGGCCAGTGCGCCTGTTGGTTCACCACCGCCATTGGGACTCAGGCAGTTCCAGTAAAAAGTATGGTTCCAGACCTGAGCCGCGTTATTGAAAATTGGGCCGCTGGATTTACGAATAATGTCTTCGAGTGACATGTCAGCAAATTCAGTGGTAGTGATCAGGCCGTTCAGGTTAACGACATAGGCGTTGTGATGCTTGCCGTAATGGTATTCCAGAGTTTCTGCAGAAATGTGTGGCGCGAGCGCATCCTTCGCGAAAGGCAGTGGGGGTAAAGTAAAAGCCATTTTTAGATTCTCGTTGGGTCAAATGTGTAAGACGTTGAATAGTCGATATATTTTAGAGAAATGACGGAGGCAATTCAGGCTGAAGTCGATACTTCAGGGTAAATTGTCTCGATCCCATCGCTAAAATCGCGCTTTTTTATATCACACAGCGTGATACAGGTAAACGTAAGATATATAGTGTTATTGAGCTTCATATCAAGGCGCCGGGTTGAAATTATTTTCCGGAAAAGCGTTTCAGGCCGCTATAAGCCGGTGCATTCTGGTGTCGAATTGGAGCCTCAAATTTTAACTTTTACGGGTCTATCAGGAATCTGTTATTAACTCTTTTTAGGCATTGAATTGTGGATAAAAACCTTATACCTTGACTTGCCGTGGCAGGGCACCGTCGGGCGAAGTGGCGCGGATCTGGTTTATTTTGATGGTTAATAATTGAGGCGATATGTGTGGTATTTTTGGCGGTCTGAGTCTGTCAGGCGGGGTAATTGATAAAGCAGTTAGTGAGCGCATGTCGCATCAGGTAGCGAGGCGTGGGCCCGATGACCGGGGAGAGTTTTACGATCGCTCGGTGATGCTGGGGCATCGTCGTCTGGCGATCATCGATCTTTCTGCAAACGGACATCAGCCGATGACCGATGTGCAGCACAACCTGACGATCGTGTTTAATGGGACTATCTACAATTATCCGGAGCTGCGTCAGCAATTAATCGATGCGGGATGGGCTTTTCAGTCGCATAGTGATACTGAGGTAATTCTAAATGCCTACGCGCACTGGGGGGCATCCTGTGTAGAGCGCCTGCATGGCATGTTCGCTTTTGCGATATGGGATAAACGCAGTCAACAGCTTTTTCTGGCGCGCGACCGGATGGGTATAAAGCCGCTGTATTATCTGAAAACGGAGCGTTTTTTCTACTTTGCATCAAACCCGCAGGCGTTGCTGCAAACCGGCATCTGCGACACCGCTCTGGATCCGGTTTCGCTGCATCATCTGTTTACTCTACATGCAGTGGTGCCCGCGCCCGGAACTCTGTTTAAGGGGGTAAAGAAATGTCCACCCGCGCATAGCATGACGCTGGACATGGCCGGAAAGCTGGAGATTAGCCGTTACTGGCAGCTTACCGCCAAAAGGCCATTGATCGCCAGATCGGACACCGAATGGAAAGAAGCTATCCACGATGCCTTATTACAGGCGGTGAAAAAACGTCTCACCATAGCCGATGTGCCGGTGGGTGTATTGCTATCGGGCGGGCTGGATTCGAGTTTACTGGTTGCCCTGCTGGCCGAAGCGGGGGTTAACAATATCAAAACCTTCAGCATTGGTTTTGAAGATCAGCCGGAAGAAAAAGGCAGTGAGTTTGAGTTTTCCGACCCGGTGTCGGCGATGTATAACACGGATCATCACAAGTATCTGATTCCTAATTCAGAGGTTATGCAGCGCCTGCCCGAAGCCGTGCAGAATATGGCAGAACCGATGTTCGGTCAGGATGCGGTGGCCTTTTACCTGTTATCCGAGCAGGTTTCCCGCTCGGTAAAGGTGGTGCAAAGCGGGCAGGGTGCGGATGAAGTATTTGCCGGTTATTTCTGGTATGCAAGGATGTTAGCCAGTGCCGGTAAGCCGCTGCAGCGATTTTCCCCCTGGTACTTTGATCGTGATCATGCGGAGTATCTGGAAATGATGGATGCGGTCTATGCGGTAGACGATGTGACTTCTGCGCTGGTGTCCGATGCCCTGAGCACGGAGTTCAGCGACACTTTCATGGATGCGGTGCTACGTTTTGATACCACTACGCTGGTGGTGGATGATCCGGTCAAGCGTGTCGATAACATGACCATGGCCTGGGGACTTGAGGCCCGAGTACCGTTTCTGGATCACCATCTGGTCGAGCTTGCCGCACAATGTCCTCCAGAACTCAAGATGTTGCATCAGGGTAAAGGCATTCTGAAACAGATTGCGCGTGGAATATTACCGGATGCGGTGATCGACCGACCCAAAGGCTACTTTCCGATGCCCGCGTTAAAATATGTGCGTGGTGACTTTTATCAGATGATGGCCGATGTGTTAAATTCTCAGCAAAGCCGGGAGAGAGGTTTATTTTCTCGTGCCTATATCGACAAACTGCTGGCCGAACCTGAAGCTCATTTTACGCGTTTGAATGGCAGCAAGTTATGGCACTGCGCGTTGCTGGAATACTGGTTACAAACACATCTGGTCTGAGGTCTGCACCGCCTGCTGCCACTGAACTAAAAACAGTGAGTGCGGTGGGCTTTATTTTTGGGGTGAAGAAGGCTTATAATACCCGACCAAATTACTCAGTTATTTATTTAAGAGGTGTGTTAGATGGATGTGTTAGATCGTATTAAAGAGCAGGTTGAGTCAAATCCAATCGTTGTTTACATGAAAGGAACCCCGCAATTACCGCAATGTGGTTTTTCCAGCCGTACCGCAGAGGCCTTAATTTCTCTTGGCGTTGAGTTTGCCTATGTGAATGTATTAACCGACCCGGAGGTTTTTCAGAACCTGCCGCGTTATGCGGACTGGCCGACCTTCCCACAGGTTTATATTGATGGTGAACTGATTGGAGGCTGTGATATCACGCTGGAAATGAAGCAGTCTGGTGATCTGGAAAAAATGGCCAAAGCGGCAATCGCGAAGAAGGCCGGATAAAGATTTCCCTGGTTAACTGATCGTCTGTGTGGCAGGCGATCAGTGCTTCAGGCGGTTTCCAGCAAGTCTTTCAAAGGCTGCAGTTTGTGTTCTGTCAGGCGAAGAATTTGTGCCACATCAGGTATGTCACTGACCTGTTCCGAATACCAGCTGGCAATCGACAGTTTTAGTTTTTTACCCTGTTCCGAGAGCAGGTGAGTATGCTGTAAAACGCTGGCCGCACTACGCTCAAACATGGCTGGATTGAACGTTGTATGATCGGCATAGGTGATCGCGATAGCGAAAGTGAATTCATCGTAACGTACAATCTGATCCATGGGGCGTAACACCAGTTGCAATGAACTGGATATGGTTCGGAGCGTGGAGTGCCCCAGTTTAAATGTATCGGAGTTTTCATCTTCACTACCTATCCGGATCAGGCATAAACTGACGCCTCCACCCCGAGTTTCGCAATGATTGATCATTGCCGACAGTGAGTTTAATAGATATTTGCGGTTGCCCAGTCCGGTATCCTGATCGAGCAGGTTCAGCTGTTTGAAGGTCTGGATATAGCTGGTCAGGTCGTTGTTCTTTTTACGCAGTGCATTCTGCTGTCGAGCGATTCTGCCGGTGCCATACACGCGTGCTGCGAGCTCGAATTGATTCGCCGACTTTGACAGAAAGTCATCAACCCCGCGGTCAAACGCAACCACGATACTGGCGGTGGTATCCTCTGCGGTTAGCAACACAATGCCGGTATAGCGATTATTGTTCTCATCCCAGCGTCGTATCAGATCGGTCAATTCCAGGCCATTCATTTCCGGCATCCAGAAATCTGCCACGACCACATCTGATCGGCGTTGATTGATCAGCAGAATGGCCGCATTTGCCGAGTTAGCGGTACGAATATCTTTATAGCCGGCTTTCTTCAGTCCTGATTTAATGACTTCACAGCTGAACTGAAGATCGTCAACGACGATAATAGATAGGTCTTCTCTGGGTAACATGGGAATTGGCAGATTAAAATTTCACTGATTATAGTTGATGTTTCTGAGTTTATAGCGAATATCTAAAAGCAGGTCATTTTTTGGCATCAGTTAAAGGCTCCGGATTAACTCGGCGGCGGGGTGAAAGGCATACTATTGACTATTTTGCAGAACAGCCTGGCTGTCATTTCGGCATCGTAGATCGCGGAATGAGCCTCATTGTTATCCCACTCCAGGCCGGCGGCCTGAGCGGCTCGTGATAGCACGGTTTGACCATAGGCCAGACCTGCCAGCGAGACCGTATCGAAGGTGCTGAACAGGTGGAAAGGATTTCGTTTGATGCCAGTACGTTGGGCGGCGGCATTGATAAACTTCAGATCAAAATTGGCATTATGGCCAACCAGTATGGCACGTTTACAGTTACTCCGTTTCAGCGCTTCGCGAATAGGCTTAAAGATTTTTGGTAGAGCCTGCTTTTCTGATATCGCCATGCGTAACGGGTGATCCGGGTCGATGCCATTGATTTCGAGTGACTTGGGCTCCAGGTTGGCGCCCTCAAACGGGGTTACATGGCAGGTATGGGTATCGCTACTGATCAGTTGTCCCTGTTCATCAAAGTCCAGCAACACGGCGGCAATTTGCAGTAATGCATCGGTTTGCTCATTGAATCCACCGGTTTCTACGTCTACAACCACGGGCAGGAAGCCGCGGAATCTTTTATCCATGGTAATAATTTCATTCATTTTTAATTGTGTTCCAGTGTCCAGCTAATAGTCTTTCCAGCTCTGAAGGGTATCAGGGTGGCGTCTGCGAAATTGATTTTGTCTGCAACCGTCCAGTCCTGTTTTTTCAGGGTGACGGTGCCGTCATTCACCGGCAGGCGATAAAAGGCAGCGCCCGCCAGACTCATAAACGATTCAAAATGGATAAAATTATCGACCTGTTCAAAGGCTTCTGCATACAGTTCAACGGCAGCATGAGCGGTGTATATGCCTGCGCAACCACAGGCCGATTCCTTGGCATGGCGAGGATGAGGTGCACTGTCTGTTCCCGCAAAAAAACGCCCCGGTTGCTGTGTGGCTGCGGCCAGTAGTGCCAGTCGGTGGTGCTCTCTTTTCGCCACGGGCAGACAGTAATGGTGGGGGTTGATGCCCCCCTTAAACAGATCGTTACGATTAATCAGTAAATGGTGCGCGGTTATGGTGGCCGCAACATAAGCATTTTGTGAAAGCACATACTCTACCGCATCTTCGGTGGTGATGTGTTCAAACACGATCCGCAGTTCGGGGAACTGCTGTCTGATGGTACTCAGTGTGCTATCGATAAATGCCTTTTCGCGGTCAAAGATATCGATATCAGCAGCGGTGGCTTCGCCATGCACCAGCAAAGGCAGGTCATGCGTTTGCATGGCTTCCAGTAGCGGGATAATTTTGTCGATATGCGACACCCCCGCATCCGAGTTTGTGGTGGCACCCGCCGGATAAAGTTTGGCCGCGTGGATAAAAGGAGATTGCGCGGCGGTTTCAATTTCCTGAATCGAAAGGTTGTCGGTGAGATACAGTGTCATCAGCGGATTAAAGCTTGAGCCCGGCTGCAACGCGCTTAGGATTCTATCCCGGTAGGACAGGGCCTGTGCACAACTGGTCACCGGCGGTACCAGATTTGGCATGATGATCGCCCTCGCAAACTGGCGGGCAGTGTCGTTTATCACCGCCTGCATCTGGGCGTGATCACGCACATGCAGATGCCAGTCATCTGGTGTCGTTATTACGATTTTTCGCATAAGTAGAGTTTATAGACCTTGCTTGTAAGGGTTAATTATCTCATGATTAGCTGATAAACTCTAAATTTAACGTATACTATCCGCCATCCCTAAAGTGGTTCAGAATAGTCGTTAAAGTCGCCAGAATAGGTGACCAATTATAATATTCTTAACCCAAGTTCTGAACCTGTCAGCAATATTAAACCAGTATAAATTTTTTTAGCTCTAAGCGACTTTTTAAAAGGATTTACTGAGGCTTTCGATATTGTTGGCGGGTCATATTGAAATAAAATAGAGAGATTAAAATGACAGATACTATTGATCTAGACCTGGATCCGCAGGAAACGCAGGAGTGGGTTGAGGCTCTTGAAGCCGTGTTAAAACATGAGGGTGCAGACAGGGCTCATTTTCTACTCGAAAAACTGATTGATAAGGCGCGTCGTTCCGGTGCTTACATGCCTTATACCGCTAATACCGCTTATCTGAATACCATACCCGTCGCGCAGCAAAAACCTTCTCCAGGTGATCCGGCCATAGAGCACCGGATTCGTTCTGTTATTCGCTGGAATGCGGCCGCGATGGTGGTGCAGGCGAATCGCAAAACCAGTGAACTGGGTGGACATATCGCCAGCTTTTCTTCGGCCGCGACATTATACGATGTCGGGTTCAATCATTTCTTCAAGGCTCCCACTGCAGAAAATAAGGGCGATCTGGTTTTTTTTCAGGGTCACTCAGCGCCGGGTATCTATGCCAGAGCGTTCATTGAAGGTCGCCTGACTGAAGAGCAGCTTTTAAATTTCCGCCAGGAAGCGCTGAATAAGAATGGTCTGTCGTCTTACCCGCATCCCTGGTTAATGCCAGACTTCTGGCAGTTCCCCACCGTTTCTATGGGCCTCGGGCCTTTGATGGCGATCTATCAGGCGCGCTTCAAGAAATATATGGAAAACAGGGGGTTTCTGGAGTCGCAGGGCCGAAAGGTCTGGGCTTTCATGGGCGATGGAGAAATGGATGAGCCTGAGTCGCTCGGTGCTATTTCACTGGCATCGCGCGAAAAGCTGGATAATCTGATTTTTGTAGTCAACTGTAATCTACAGCGACTGGATGGCCCGGTACGAGGCAATGGTAAAATCATTCAGGAGCTGGAAGCCGTCTTTCGTGGGGCAGGCTGGAATGTAATCAAGGTGATCTGGGGCGGTTACTGGGATGCGTTGCTGGATAGAGATAAGGATGGCCTGTTACAGAAGCGCATGGAAGAGTCCGTGGATGGCGAGTATCAGTCTTATAAAGCACATGGCGGTGCCTTTACGCGCGAGTATTTTTTCGGTAAATACCCTGAGTTGAAGGCGATGGTCGCCAACATGTCGGACGAAGATATCTGGCGTCTGAATCGTGGCGGACATGACCCGCATAAAGTGTATGCCGCCTATGCTGCAGCGGTAGAACATACCGGGCAGCCTACCGTCATCCTGGCGAAGACGGTGAAAGGATATGGTATGGGAGAAGCGGGAGAAGGGCAGAATATTACCCATTCACAGAAGAAAATGGGTGAAGAGGCGCTAAAGGCTTTCCGCGATCGATTTAATATTCCGGTTTCCGACAAAGATATTGCCAATGCTCCTTTCTATCGTTTCCCGGAAGGCAGCGAAGAAATGCAGTACATGCGTAAACAACGCGAAGCCTTGGGCGGCTATATGCCGGTGCGTAAGGACTGGGCTGAGCCGCTTAAAATTCCGGAACTGGATATTTTTGAAGCGTTGCTGGTGGATAGTGGCGAGCGTGAGTTTTCCACCACCATGGCTTTTGTCAGGATGCTCTCTACTCTGACCCGTAATAAAGATATCGGAAAAAATATCGTGCCTATTGTGGCTGATGAAGCACGTACATTTGGCATGGAAGGCATGTTCCGGCAGCTGGGGATTTATTCTTACAGCGGACAGTTATATAAGCCGATGGATGCCGATCAGGTCATGTATTACCGGGAAGATAAAAAGGGCCAGATTCTGCAGGAAGGGATTAACGAGGCAGGTGCCATATCATCCTGGATTGCTGCGGGGTCTTCCTATTATACCCATGGCGTGAATATGATACCTTTTTACATCTATTATTCGATGTTTGGTTTTCAGCGTATTGGTGATCTGGCCTGGGCTGCCGGAGATATGCAGGCCAGAGGGTTTCTGATTGGTGGTACAGCGGGAAGAACCACGCTGGCGGGAGAAGGTCTACAGCATCAGGATGGACATAGTTTAATTGTCGCCGGAACCATTCCCAACTGTATTTCTTATGATCCAACCTATGCCTATGAGATGGCGGTCATCGTTCATAATGGCATGAAGCGCATGTATCAGAAGCAGGATAATGTGTATTTCTACATTACTGCAATGAATGAAAACTATCATCATCCAGCCATGCCTAAAGATGCCGAAGAGGGGATAGTGAAAGGCATGTACTGCCTGAAACAAGGTTCAGAAAAGGGCATAAAAGTTCAGTTGATGGGCTCTGGCACTATTTTACGTGAAGTGATTGGGGCGGCTGAGCTTTTGAAATCAGATTTTAATATTGAATCTGACATCTGGAGTATGACCAGTATCAATGAACTGGCCAGAAATATTGTTGATACGTCGCGCTGGAATCTGCTGCACCCGACCAAAAAAGGCAGGCAGAGTTATGTTCAGGAAATGCTGACTGGACGCAAAGGCCCTGCGGTGATTGCAACCGATTATACCCATACCTATGCAAACCAGATCCGCTCACATGTACCGATGCGTTATGTAACGCTTGGAACCGATGGGTTTGGACGTAGTGACACCCGCGCTAATCTAAGGATTTTCTTTGAGGTGAATCGCTATTATGTGGTTATCGCTGCGCTAAAGGCTTTATCTGATGATGGTGAGATTGAGAGCAAAGTGGTTCAGCAGGCGATTAAAAAATATAAAATTGATCCGGAAAAGCCTAACCCTCTGACAGTGTAAAAAGTGGTTATTCATTTTAAAGGTCTCACTCAAATTCGACGGAGATAAACGTGGCAAATATTGAAAAAATTTTGTTACCTGACGTAGGTGACTTTGATGATATTGAAATCATTGAAGTCATAATTAGTGCTGGCGATGACGTCAATAAGGATGACTCAATCATTATGCTTGAGTCCGACAAGGCGACGATGGAGATTCCAAGTCCTGTTAGCGGTAAGATTCAATCGGTTGCGGTTAAAGTGGGTGATCGAATTTCCGAAGGAACTCTCATCGCTGAGATTGAAACCTCGGAAAGTCAGCCGCCTGTGCCAGCGCCGGCAGCCGCGGCTAAACAGGTTGCTTCTGCGGTAGCAGCAGTCGAGGTTGCACCGGTAGCTGCACAGGTCGCGTCAGCAGCCAGTCAGAATCTGGAGCGTGCGTCATCTCCAGTGTCCGACTTAGCCGATTCAGCGCTAACGCCGATTGCTCATGCGAGTCCATCGATTCGACGTTTTGCACGTGAGCTGGGCGTTGATATCAGTCGCGTGAACGGATCAGGAAATAAAGGCAGGGTACTCAAAGAAGATGTGCAGGGTTATGTGAAATCGACTCTGGCGAGTGCGGGTACTGCCGCCGCGCCCGGTAGAGGGTCAGGTGGAATGGGACTGCAGATCAGTCAGGCACCGGTCATCGATTTCAGTAAATTTGGTGAAACAGAAACTCAGGTATTAAGCCGGATCAAGAAAATATCCGGTGCCCATCTGCATCGTAGCTGGGTTAGTGTTCCGCATGTGACTCAGTTTGACGAAGCGGATATAACCGGTCTGGAAGAGTTCAGAAAATCACTGGCAAAAGAAGCTGAGAAAAAAGGTGTACGGCTCACTCCGTTAGTTTTTATCATGAAAGCGGTGGTCTGTGCATTGCAGGAGATACCGGAGTTTAATTCTTCGCTGGACGCCTCTGGTGATAACCTTATCTTGAAAAAATATTTCCATATCGGGGTGGCTGTTGATACACCTAACGGATTGATGGTGCCGGTAATCAGGGATGTGGATAAAAAAGGAATTTACCAGTTATCAGCCGAACTATCAGCAGTGGCGGCACGTGCCCGAGACGGGAAATTATCACCTGCAGATATGCAGGGAGGATGCTTTTCCATTTCCAGCCTGGGCGGCATAGGAGGTACCCAGTTTACTCCTATTGTGAATGCACCAGAGGTGGCAATCCTCGGTGTGGCCAGGGCTAAAATGCAACCGGTATATCAGTCTGATGGCACGTTTAAGCCAGCATTGATGTTACCGTTGGCATTGTCTTATGATCACCGTGTAATTGATGGTGCACAGGGCGCGCGTTTTACTAACTATTTAAGTCAGCTTATATCTGACATCCGAAGGGTATTATTATAATGAGTAAATCCGATCTAATCGTTCCTGATATTGGTGGGTTCGCAAATGTAGAAGTCATTGAAGTGCATGCAGCAGTAGGTGATAAGCTGGAAAAAGAAGACTCCATCATTACGCTGGAGACTGATAAGGCGACGATGGATATTCCCTGTCCAGTGTCAGGCACGATCACAGATTTAACGATTAAGGTCGGTGACAAGGTATCCGAAGGCTCCAAACTCGGTGTGATTGAGGCGACAGCGAAAACTCCCTCTGCCTCTGCACCGGTTCAGCAGGCGGCTCCAGCTACTGCTGCCGCAGCAACCCCTGTTAACACCAGCACCGCAGATAAACACTGTGAAGTACTGGTTTTAGGTGCTGGCCCCGGTGGCTATACAGCGGCATTCAGGGCGTCTGATTTAGGCCGGCAGGTTATTCTGGTCGAACGTTATGATTCTCTGGGTGGCGTTTGTCTGAATGTCGGCTGCATACCGTCAAAGGCGTTATTGCATACGGCTCAGATCATCAATGAAGCGGAGCACATGTCATCCAACGGGGTAAAGTTCGGTAAGCCGGAAATCGATCTGGCCGGTATCAACGGTTTTAAATCACGCGTTGTGACCAAGCTTACCGGCGGGCTTAAGCAGCTGGCAAAGCAAAGAAAGGTCGAGATAGTCAACGGTGTAGGTGAGTTTGTTAGCGATCACGTGCTGAAGGTGACTAAAGACGGCACGGATACGACGATATCTTTTGATCACTGCATCATCGCGGCAGGTTCTCAGGCAACTCAGATTCCGGTATTTCCGAACGATGATGAGCGGTTGATGGATTCTACCGGTGCACTCGAACTGAAAGACGTTCCCAAAAAACTGCTGATTATCGGTGGTGGAATCATCGGTCTGGAAATGGCCACGGTTTACGATGCATTAGGCTCTGAAGTTACCGTGGTTGAATTCATGGATTCACTAATGCCTGGCTGTGATGCGGATCTGGTGCGTCCGTTGATGAAACGCATCAAAGCAAAATACAAGGACATCCTGCTGGGTACTCGAGTGACCGAAATCAAGGCCCAGAAAACCGGCCTGAAGGTGAGTTTTGAGGGTAAAAATGCGCCGCCGGCAGAGCTGTTCGATCGGGTGCTGGTTGCGGTTGGACGCAAACCCAATGGTCTTAAGATCGGTGCCGAAAAAGCGGGTATAAGCGTTACAGAAACTGGCTTCATCCCGGTGGATACGCAGATGCGTACCAATGTGGCGCATATTTTTGCCATCGGTGACATCGTCGGTCAACCCATGCTGGCGCACAAAGCTACGCATGAAGCCAAGGTTGCTGCTGAAGTTATCAGCGGCATGAAGTCATTCTTTGAGCCGTTGACGATACCGTCGGTGGCTTACACAGACCCTGAAGTGGCCTGGATGGGTCTTACCGAAACTGAGGCTAAAGCCAAAGGGGTCGAGTATGTGAAAGGGGCATTCCCGTGGGCGGCAAGTGGTCGCTCTCTCGGACTGGATCGCGATGAGGGATTAACCAAGGTGCTGTTTGACAAGGAAACTATGCGCATACTGGGTGCTGGTATTGTGGGTCCCAATGCCGGCGAGTTGATTGCAGAAGCGGTACTGGCACTGGAGATGGGCGCCGATGCAGAAGATATTGGATTAACCATCCATGCGCATCCCACACTGTCAGAAACCTTCAACTTTGCTGCTGAAATGGCGGAAGGGACGATTACCGATCTGTATATTCCAAAGAAAAAATAATTACTTTGAATGCTTTGGGTATCCTGTACAGGGATGTGGATACCCTTCATTGTAAACAATGGGATCAGCGGGATTATCAAGACGCTGTAGCGGCCAGAAAAAATTGAGCAATTTTTCACCAATCATTTGATAAATCTCTGCAATTGAGTCCGGGCCATTGCTTTTTACTCTTTTCGTACTATCTTTAAAGCTTAATTTGGGCTGATTAGACTCTCTGTAAGCGGGTTTAACAACCCTGTTTAGATTGATCTCAATACAAATAAATCCTTGTAAGCCAAGTATTTATTATATATTCTTAAGGTGAAATGTTAGATGGCTGTCAATATCAGTCGAGTTATAAATATGAGTTGCTCAGGGATACTCATGAAAAACACATCAAATTCAACCTACAAACAACCTCTTATTTTTGTGCTGCTTATGTCGCTGGCGGGTTTTAGTCTGCCGGTATCTGCGGAATTCGATATGACCGGATTGTACGCCGGGGTGCAGTTTTCCACGACGGAAGATAAGTTCGTGCGCGATTCAGGCTCCACGGTTACCAATAACAGGGGTCATATTAAAGCGAAACTGGGAAAGGCCATCAATGATCTGGTTTCGATCGAGGGGCAGTTTGGCATGACCACAAATTCTGGAGCGACGCAGGGAATTGCTACTTACGGTGCCTATCTGCGGCTTGGAAAGGATTACGGGCAGTATAAGCCTTACGGTCTTATTGGCTTTAGTGGTATCTATGCCTACGAGGATAATGTGGACAATGTTTCCGAAACTTCAGGTTCCTACGGAGCGGGTCTGGAAATTTTTGGTAGCAAGGATCTGGCCATTACGTTTGAGTATTTACGCATGATCGATAAATCGGTTGATGGTGGAGATTCTACTTTTGATGCCTTCGGTGCAGGCTTTACTTATTACTTCACCGAAGATAAATCTTACTTTAACAAGAACCGGAATAAAATCCGTTCTATCAGATACTAGTTTGCACAGGAAGAACGCATGAAAAAAGTAAATTATTGTTTTCTGACTCTAATCGCCGCTACTGCATTGCTGACTGGTTGTAGCGATGACGAAACTTCCGCTTCATCTACAAATGGTAATGTTAGTGGAACTTCTAACTCTGTTGGCTTAGGCCCTTCTGTACCGACAGGAATAGTCTCTCATCGTGACTTTAGAATAGGATTTGATCCCGGTATTGCTCTTGTATTTGATTCTCAGGGTAATTTTTCCGGTGGTGACCCCGTGTCAATTGTCATTAGAGCCGATGATATAAAAGATCTGGTAGTAGATGGTCAGACAGTAAATATTAGAACGGAATGGGGAACTTTTACTGATGATAAAGATTCCTGTGTGCTTCAAAATGGAACATGCTTTGTCACCTGGTTACCCGGTTCTAGTCAAACAGCACCCTCCGCTCTAATTCCGAGCCCTGCAGAATCAGCTGAATGTCGAGTTGCATTTACAGCATGGACAAGAGGTGAAGAAAAATTTTCTGACGCAAATGGTAATGGTGTACTGGATGTTGGCGAAGTGTTTACTGATTTGCCAGAACCTTATTTAGATATCAATGAGACAGGTCTTTATTCGAACTTTAATGGGTATGTGAGTGGTTGGGATGCTCCCGGATACTGTAATTCAGACAGAGTTTGCGAAATGATTGATACTAATGGAAATCGTTTGCATGATGAACCTGACGGGAAGTATAACGGAACATTGTGCGCGAGTGGGAACCCTGACTGTTCAACTAACACATCAACATTGATTTGGACAACGCACTACCTGTTAATTTCTGCGCAAACTACCTTAAACTGTTCAGGTTTTAAGGGGAGTTGATGCTTGTTTCAATTAATCTAAGTCCATAATATATTTAAATCCAACCTTTGTTAGTTGCTATATTAAGATAAAAAAGCCTTGGACCTTGTTCAGGGTTTTTTATTACAACGTCAATTCCACCGAAGCCTCTGATTTCTCTTCTGTTTTACTTGCACTCAGACAATTAAGAATCCGTCTGGATTCAATCTCTCCCTGCTGCAGGAAAACGGCTTTGACCTTTGCTGAACGCTGGTCAGCGAGATTGCGCATTTTTTGCTGAATTAGCTGAGCGTCCACGGTAATCGTTGCCGGGTCTACCTTTTCATCCTTTTTAGCGAGTTTTTGCAGGCGTTCCAGTTCAACAGCCAGAAGCTCTTCATGAATCGACTTTTGATCTTCCAGTGAACTGATGCCACAGGCTTTGATTTTTAATCCTGGACGTTCTTTTAAGACCTTGATGACCTTATCCAGTAGTTGTTGCTGATCATCCTTAAGATCCAGACTGTTAGTGGCAAATAATACCGGCGGCAGAGAGATATGGTTGGCGGCGGATTTAGCCAGTGAGTAGAGTGTGATCAGGGAACCCAGTGGCTGCAGGCTATGCTTCAGGTAACTGAGAGAGGCGGATTGCATGGCCTTACCCATCGCCTGATTGATGACCAGGCTTAAGTCAAAATCCGGTTGGTCGATGTTGCCACGTACCGGTAACTCCAGTTGAATGATATTTTCACTGTCCTTTAAGGTTGAAATGGCCAGGTCGATCGACATCCCAGACGCACTGGAGACCTGTTCGGCAGTTTGCGAGTTGGTTTCGACAATTTCAATGCTATCCACTTTCAACCGTATCAGGGCGTCAATCTCACGCTTGATCAGGCTAAGATCGATATCGGTATCGACAACGCCGCTTTTCATGCCATAACCCATGGCCTGCGTGGTGTAAGGTGTGACTGGAGGTAGATCGAGCTGTTTAATTTGCGCCTTTAATGTTAATGCGGTGGAAGGATCAAACAGCAGGCCATCTCCAGTCAGATCTATGCCGGTGTACTCACCCTGCCGTATGGCAACTACAAAATGTGCATTGTTAGCCGGGGAGAGCTGGGTAATTTCGATCTGGTTTAGAAATAGCTGGGTGTGGTAGTTTGGTGTCACGCTCTGATCGGTAAAGTCTATGCTGCCGGGTTCAGCAAGTGTTATTGCGGCGATCGAAATTTGAAGCGGCTTATCTGTTTTACTATCGGCTTCTGTCTGGTCTGGTCCAGTCGGAATCATGGCATCCAGTGTGTTTTGCAGTGGGGCAATTTGAGCCAGTTGTTTTTGTGCCGTAATATTCAGCTGGAGTGCGGGCTTGTGGATGCTTATCTGTCCAATACTGAGCGCAGCTGAATCAGAGTCAAGTTTCAGCTTAGACATACTTAAAGCATTCAGGCTAACAAAACTTTCATTACTGCTGGTATTTATCAGCTTCAGTTTATCCAGATCCAGTTGTTCAAAACTGATCGACTGCAGGGATTTTTCCAGCGCATCAATGCTCAGTCGATCGAACGACGCGATCGTATAGTCCTGGCTGGTGTCGACCGTTTTGCTGCCGTTGATTTCGAGTCGGCCTTTGACCGAAAGTTGATTGTTTGCCTGTAGATCAGTGCTGCCTTTCCAGTGTACTTTACTTACCGACTGGTTTAGTTGTAGATAATCGAGCTCCAACTCATTGAGTTGAAGCTCATTCGTAGTGCTAGCAATAATGGAGCTGGCAAGGGTTACATCAAAATCTGTTTTCAGGCTGAAAGTACCCTGTTTTATCGTTACGTAATCCCGATAAAATTTCGCATAGGGCGTTAACGTCAGATTTGTCAATGTACCCTGTCCCTTAATGTGGGGATCTGAAGCAAACAGTAACAGTTCGGCGGAGAGGCTGAGCGAGGCGTCATCAATCTTCAAATCAGCGCTCAGCCTTGTCGGGCTGGATGAGTTCCAGGATTCTAGTCCGTTCAGACTCAGGCGCTTAATGCTAACTTTTTGCGAAAATTCTGATTCCTGATAATGGATGCTGCTGGAATCGATGGAGAGCTGCTTGATACCATATCCGAAGGAATTTTCGCTGCTGGAGGGAGCATCGGCTTCTTTACTGGCGGAAGCATCTGCAGCAGGAAGCTTGACCCCGTTGATAACAAAGTCGCCATTTTTATTGCGCTGTATAACGGCATTCAGGCCATCCAGCAGCAGGCTGTTGACGATCAGTTTTCGGGAGAAAAGATCCAGCATCTGCAGATCAACCGCTAGATGCTTTAACCTTAGTGGCTCAACGTTTCCAGCACTGAAACTTAACTGTTTAAGCTCGACGCTACCGGCGAACAGATTCAGCTCGATATCATCGATCGTTACCAGAGTGGCGCCGTGTTTTTTAAGCAGGTGGATGATGCTATATTGGATGATGACTGGAAGGATGAGTACTATCAGTGCAAATATAGAGGCACTTATGCTCATTCTTCTCAGGCTGTTATTCTTCCAGTAGGCTTGTAACAGATGTTTTACAGGTTGCATGGCATTTAAAAAATTAATAATTCAAAATATTATAACTGACTAAATTATGAGCAGGCTATATCTGAATCACAGTTCTGTAGGTGAAGGCTATCCTTTAATCGTTATTCACGGTTTATTTGGTTCGTCACGTAACTGGCAGGCACTATCAAAGTTATTTGCACGTAGTTTTCGTGTCATCACGGTGGATCTGAGAAATCATGGGGATTCATTCCATGCGCCAGAGATGGGGTATGCGCTAATGGCTGGTGATGTACTCGATTTGATGGATTATTTGGCGATCGATTCGGCCCATATACTGGGGCATAGTATGGGCGGTAAGCTGGCCATGCAACTTGCCCAGATGGCGCCCGAGCGGGTCAATAAACTGGTGGTGGCGGATATTGCGCCGGTTACCTACGGCCACAGTTACCATGACATCATCGCACCGGTAAGGGCTATGGATTTATCCTTAATCAGTAGCCGGAAACAGGCGGATAGCGAGCTCGAACAGGGCATTCCTGATCAGCGCATCCGCCAGTTTATTATGCAGAATCTGTCGATACAGGATGGGAAGGCGAGCTGGAAACTTAACTGGGAAGCGATTCAGAATAATATCGATACTGTTATCGGCTATGTAAATATTGCTCACTGGAGCATCCATAATCCCACGCTGTTTATTCGTGGCGGTGCTTCAGGCTATGTCACTGCACAAGGCTGGGCCCTGATTCAGCAGCATTTTTTGCAGGCTGAATTAATCACGCTGGATAAAGCCGGGCACTGGTTGCATGCGGAACAGCCGGCTGCCTTTGCTGAACAGGTTGTGCGATTTTTGCAGCGCTAAGGTTTTACGAGGTTGCTATTTAATGCTCAAGTTTTCAGGCTTTTGAACGATACAGAGCTATATGCTTCCTTAACATAATCGCGACCATGAATAAATTTCTACTGACATTGCTGACATTGCTCTGGTCTGTAACGTCGATGGCATCGACGGAACGGGTGTATATGTCGCCAATGGAAGCCTCCAGCTGGACCTTAACTTCCGACTCTATTCTGCGTTGTGAGCTGGAGCATAGCATTCCAGGTTTCGGCAAGGCCGTGTTTTATCGGGAAAGTGGACGCGTTCTGGGTCTCAAATTCATTTCCGATTACCGTTATAAAAAAGATATGGAAGTTGCCTTTCGCTCTATCTCAGCGAGCTGGAAGGGTGTGCAGACCGTTGCCGATCTGGCAAAATTAAAATCCACGGGTAGTCACTCGATGGTGAGTATCAACAGCAATGCGGCTAGTTATGCCTACTTTGAGTTGCGTCAGGGATATCAGCCCAGCCTGTATTTTATCAATGACGAGTTTGGCACCCAGGCGGTTTCAGTGATTCTGTCGACGGTCAATTTCAGTGCCGTCGATACTCCGTTTAGTGATTGTGTGGCCAGGCTTTATCCCGACCATTTTGATGATGTAAAGCTGGCCCGGGTACAGTTTGATTTTGATGATGAGTTTCCACTTCCAGCGGAAGAGGAAAGAGCCCTCGGTCGAATGCTGAGCTATCTTAAGGTTGATAACAGCATTCAGAGCATTCTGGTTAGTGGGCATGCCGATTATAAGGGAACCCGCTGTTACAACGATACGCTTTCCGCCCGTCGCGCCTGGTATGTGTATGATTATCTGATGCAAAGTGGCGTCGACTCCAGGAAGTTGCGTATTGAGTTCAAGGGCGAATCTAGCCCTCTGGTTCAAGGTAAGGACGATAAATCCAGAGCAAAAAACCGGCGGGTTGAGGTTCGCCTGCAGAAATAAATAATTGGTCAAGGTGTGTGGGTTTCTGGTGCTGGAGCAGGGAGGGGCTATTAACCTTACTTATAGGCTGACTATTAAATAACAGGCCTTTGTATACTCAGTCGATAATTTACTGAATTGGAAAAGCCTATGACAAGTTCCAGTACTGATCGTCGTGTGTTACTCACTAATCATATTATGGATTTACTGGATAGCTGGGGGACCGATGGCCCGCAGAAAATTATTCTACTGGGGTTGCCTGACGATATGCGTGTCAGGAAGCTGGAACGCTACCGTCAGGACGAGTCATTTCCTGACACCGAAATCGTCAATCAGCACCTTGAACATCTGGTTGGCATTGCAGATGCCTTGCGTACCAGTTACCCACGTAATACCGAAATGTGTGCACTTTGGTTACATAAGCCGCATAAACGCTTTGAAAACCAGGAACCACTGGCGGTAATGTTGAATAAAGGCCTGCAAGGTCTTATTCAGGTACGTTCCCAGCTGGATTGTTCATTTGCCTGGAATGTCTCTGGATCGGCATAAACTACACCAATAGCCCTCTCATTCTGATCAATTATTTTAAGCTTCTATTACTTAAGTGATAGATAATCATTGAAAATCTATTCCATATTGGTTATAAATCTCTTGTGAATAACTAAAGAGACCATCATGGAGCATCATTTAAATATATCGAAAGCGGCAAAGCTGGTTGGAATAGGTCGCCGTCAGATACAGCAGGAAATTAAAGCGGGAAATCTTGATGTATTTGAAGGGGATGTGTCGGTCTCTTCGCTGCTGGAATTTTATCCTGAACTGGTTCTGGATAATGAAAAAGAGCTGGATCGGGTCGAGCGGATTCAGAATAACGCCGTTTTTAAGGTACAGATGGATTCGATGCCATCCCAACGTGTTTTAGCTGAGCAGCTCAATCGCATGCAGGTGAAACTGCTTGAGGCGGAGCAAAAGGTGTCTGAATACGAAGGCCTGTTGATGGAATCCAAGCAGCGCCTGGAATTGATGCAAAAAGACTGTGATCGAAAGCAAAAGCAGGCTCTGGCCGCTTTTATTGGCTGGATGACTACCCAGTATCGCCAGTATCATGGCTAGTTGATAGCTTAGTTACTGTTTCGAATCTACCCCTGCCATTTAATATCCAGCAGGATATTCTGGATTGACTCCTTCCCCCGGGTTTAGCAAACAGTTCTAGCGCTAATCCCTGACATTATTGCTTAATCAGGCTGAGCCCCTGTCTTTACTTTCTGGCTGGTCTGCAGTAATTGCTCAAACTCATCGGCAGGAACCGGTCTGGAAAATAAATAGCCCTGACCATAATCACAGCCGGCGCTGGATAATAATTGACGCTGCTGCGTGGTTTCTATGCCCTCTGCGATTACCTTCAGTCCGAGTTTATGAGCCATTACAATGATGGCTTCGCAAAGTGACATGTCGTCACTGTCCGGTTGCAGGTTCTGTACAAACGAGCGGTCGATCTTGATATAGTCGATATGGAGTTTTCTTAGATAAGATAAAGAGGAATAACCGGTCCCAAAATCATCCAGTGAAACCTGCATGCCCTCATCACGAAACATAAACAATTTATCGGTGACTTTCGACATGGTCTCCATTAACAGGCCCTCGGTAATTTCAACGGCGATGGCACGTCCTGGTAATCCGAGAGACTTCAAATGGTCGAGCCAGAGCTTGATATTAAAGTCTTCGTTCAGGTATTGAACAGGAGAGGTATTGATTGAAATCTGGAAATCAGCACAGTAGGCGTTACGCCAGAGGGCAGTCTGCTGAGCCGCTTGATGGAATACCCAGTCGCCAATCTCCATGATCATTCTGGTTTCTTCGGCAATCGGGATAAACTTATCCGGGCTGACCGCACCTCTCACCGGATGATGCCAGCGCAGTAGCGCTTCCGCTTTATGAATATCGCCGGTTGAGAGTTCAATGATCGGCTGATAAAACAGTTGGAACTGTCCGTCAGGTAGTGCGTTACGTAAATCTTTGATCATTAGCATGCGTGTAAAAGCGGCTTCCTGCATCAGCGGGGTAAAGTACTGAAAACAGTTGCGTCCTATTTTTTTAGCGGAATACATGGCCTGATCCGCATTCTTCAGCATCTGTTCTGCCGATGTCGCATCCTGTGGATAAAAAGTGATGCCGATACTGGTAGAGATATAGGCTTTTTCAAGTCCGAGTTCGAACGGTACAGCCATCTGCTGCAGGATGTCATTGGCGACACGGTCAACATCGCTCGACCGGCTCAGGCCGCTCATAATGACGGTGAATTCATCACCCCCCAGTCGGGCAAGCGTATCAGCTTCGCGGATATAAGCACTTAAACGATCGGCAAACTGTTTCAGCAGCAGGTCACCGGCATCATGGCCGAGTGTGTCGTTGACTTCCTTGAACTGGTCCAGATCAAGGTACAGTAAGGCAACGCTGAGATTGTCACGTTTTGCCTGCTTAATTTCATGCTCCAGCTGGTTTTGTAACATCTGCCGATTGGCTAAACCAGTCAACGGGTCAAAATTAGCCTGGTTCCATATTAGTTCTTCTGATTGCTTACGTTCGGTAATATCTCTGAACCACCAGACGCGACCATAGTATTGACCTTCCTGGGCAAACATCGGAGCAGAGTAGCTTTCAAATATCCGCTGATTCCGGGTTACTATTTCGTCGGCGCTGGACTCTGTTTGATTTTTATAAAGATAACTCAGCTTGCGGCTAAATTGATCTGGTTCGGCAAGCTGTTTGGTGATGGTGGCGAGCACCTGTTCAGAACAATTTGAGCTTATAACCGATGGCAATACTCCCCACTGAAGAATGAAGCGCTGGTTAATCGAGATAATTTTACCCTCGGCATCGAGTGAGAAAATACCGTCCATGGATGCTTCCTGCTGAGTAACGAGCAAGGTGTTCTTCAGTTTTATTTCGTCCTGAGCCTGTTTCTGCTGAGTAATGTCTTCGCACAAAGAAGATAAGCCGACGGGTTTACCCTCTTTGTTTAGTATCGGTGTGTTATACCATTCACAGGTAATTAAACGCCCGTCTTTGGTGATGTTTTGGTTGATATTTCGTCTGCCGCCATTTTGAGTCAGAATCTGTTGGAAAAGTTTATGAAGTTCTTGCTTAAGCTGGGAGGGAATGACTAATTCCATCGCATGCCTGCCCAGTGCTTCGTCAGCGCTGTAGCCAAAAATTTGTTCTGCTGCTTTATTCCATTGCGTACAACAGAAACTTTCATCCCATGAGATAGCGGCTAAAGGTGTGTTTTGAAGATGGAGAGATAACCTGGATTCGCTTTCCGCTAATGCAGCCTCTGTTTTAAATCTATTTTCAATGTCCTGTAACAGCAATCCCAGAATGACGGTCGCAGGGGTGAAGGTTAAGATAAGTGGCAGTGCTACACTTCCCATGACCTGTTGAACAACGCCTGCCGGTAATTGAGTGAACAGCAATATCTCGATAGCGTGGACAATAAACCCGAACAGCAGAAGTTGCAGCACCGTTATTTTTAACCAGCCTTTTTGCCATCCATATCGATATAGCAGACCCAGTAAAGCACTCGTGATTACCACGCTGACTCCGACATAAACTCCGCCACCGCCGATCCAGATTCTATACCCGCCGGCAATTACCGATGCAATCAGGGTAACCAGCGGGCCACCAAAAACACCTGCCAGGGCAATAATGACGGAGCGTGGATCAAATATGACGCCGGGAATAAGTTCTATCGGCAGCAGCATTCCGATAATACAGATGACACCAAAAAGAATGCCGGAAAATAGTTGCCCGGTAATTTTATTACTGTTGCTAAATCGAATGATAAATCCATACAACAGGCTAAGGGTAAGTAGCAGGGCGCTTGCCTTAATCAGTTCAAGTATCATGGTGCGCTAACCCGAGGATGGTGTGCAGATAAAATTTTTTCACGGGTGAGTGATGTTTGCTTGTTCAATCGATTAAAGTCTGTCCTGACAGTGATGAATATTCAAAATTAGTTATTGCGCTTAAGGTAAGAATTAGTGGGATTAATTATTATTTATAGACCAGATTCAGCGACCCACCTGATTATTTAACGGATAGTGACACCATGTTCATCCACCGATGAATCTATTTTAAGGCACCAGAGGGCGCTAGTGTGCACTAAATGTACAAAGTATCTGAGTCTTAAATCGATTCAGCTCAGAACATCAGGGAGTGCAGCCGCTTAGGGTTATTTTTTTAGCAGTAGAGTGATTTCTTTTTCTGGAAGCGGTCGACTGAGTAGAAAACCCTGCACAATCGTGCAGCCTATTTTTCTTATATATTCAAGTTGCAGGCTGGTTTCTACGCCTTCAACGATAACGTCTACGCCCAGCTCCCGAGCCATCGCTACTATCGCCTTAATAATACAGGATTTTTGAGTATTGCTGGAAATACAGGCCAGGAAGGAGCGGTCGATCTTCAGGATATCGACCGGTAATGTCTGCAAGTACGAAAGCGAAGAATAACCCACTCCGAAGTCATCGATGCAAATCCCGATGCCACATTGAACCAGGTTTTTCAGGCGCGGCAATACCTTTTCCATTTCCTGCATCAGGGAGGTTTCGGTTATCTCCAGGGTTAACAGATTGTCGGGCAGGTCATACAGTTTAACCAGATCACAGATCATGGTATCAAAGTGACTATCGGCCAGTTGATAGGCGGATACATTAATGCTCAGTTTAACCGGTTGTATACCCTGATCTACCCATGCTTTGATTTGCTTGCAGCCGGTATGTAGCATATACAGTCCGATATCGGCAATCAGTCCCATCTCTTCGGCAATTGGAATGAAATGGTCTGGAGTGATGAGCCCTTTTTCCGGGTGGTTCCAGCGTATCAGAGCTTCCAGTCCGATGATCTTACGATTGGTGATATCAAATTGAGGCTGATAATAGGCTTCAAACTGGTTGTTCTCCAGTGCGCGGCGAATATCCTGTTCTATGTTGTGGCGGTGTTGATAGATACCCTGCATGTGATCAGAGAAAAATTCAAACCCATTCTTGCCACGTTCCTTGACGTGATACATCGCCATGTCCGCATTTTTAATCAGTCCATAGGTAGTTTCAGCATCATCCGGGTAGAGTGAAATGCCGATACTAAAACCAATGGTGACTTCATGCTGTTCCAGCAGGATGGGCTGGCTGAAGGCATCCAGAATCTTTCTCGCGATAAGTCCGGCTTCGTCACGTTGGAGCAGTTCCGGGATCAGAATATTAAATTCATCGCCGCCCATGCGCGAAACGGTGTCGGTATCACGCAGGGTTTCCTGCAGGCGATGGGCAACCTGTTGTAGCAGGGCGTCACCGATCATGTGTCCAAGCGAGTCATTGATAAACTTGAATCCGTCCATGTCGAGAAAAAGAACGGCCAGTTTGTTACTGTTTCTAATCGACTGGGAAATTGCCTGATTCAGGCGGTCTAAAAATAATTCGCGATTGGGTAAGCGGGTGAGTAAATCATGATAGGCCTGAAAGTGAATCATTTCCTGGGCCTTTTTACGTTCACTGATGTCGCGTGCTACGCCATAGGTTCCGAGATAAGGCGTGCCATCCTCCCTACGATCGTAAACGCCCATCGAACACAGCTCAATGATGATAGAGCTGGACTCAAAAGGTTTGGGGTCAATCTCAGGGTTGGCGCACTTCAATCGGAGCTCTACATTCTGGCTGGCACGTTCGCCAGTACGCCGCTCATTAAAAATATGCTCGGCAAGGGCGATATCATCCTGATATATCAATGTGGAAAAGTGGGCACCGACCAGCTGTTCCGGGAGGAATCCCAGTAAATCGGTGACACGGTCGTTGATAAAGGTAAAGTGTCCCCGGTGATCAATCATATAAATAATGTCAGGAGAGTTACTGACAATAAAACGATAACGCTTTTCAGAGTCGGTGAGCTGCTGCTGGATAACGTCCAGATGCTTTTTCAGGGCGCGTTTATAGGTGACTTTCTGAATGGTAGTGATCAGTTGAGCGGGTTTATAGGGTTTGTTCAGGAAATCTATAGCGCCGTCGCGAAATACACGTGCCGCATTGTTAAAGGTGGCTTCACCACTGACCACAATCACATCAACATCTAGCTCCATACCCTGTATGGTTTCGAGCACTTTATAACCATCTATTCCTGGCATCGATAGATCGAGTAACAGGATATCAATCGGCGTATGTTTTAATACCGTTAATCCAGCTTCGCCTCCATCGGCAATGGTGCAACAGTAGCCATTGGCTTCGAGCAGGGCTCTGGTACTGTACAAAATACTGGTATTGTCATCGATGATCAGTAGCTGGAAGGCTGATTTATCGATAACTTCATAGGCTCGGGAAGTCACCTGCATCAGGGATGCAAGACTGTCCGTGGCAGAAGTTTGAGCGGTCGGTTTGCTGGTCATGTGGCGCTTCAATCTCTGTTTAATAAAATAATAAACTCGGCCCCACCCTGATCGGAGGAGCGGTAACTGATGCTTCCATTCAATTCTTTAACCAGTTTGCTGACAATGGTCAGTCCCAGGCCCGAGTGATTACCTCCCTTGCTGGATTGTACTGGTGTGAAAAGTTTTTCCAGCATAGCATCAGGAATTCCATCGCCATTATCTGCTATGCTGATTTCGATGTATTTTTTCTGATTGAGTATGACCAGAGATTTGGTTTTTATGCTAATGATACCGTTCGCTGGCAGGGCTTCAGAGGCATTTTTAACCAGGTTGGCGATAATCTGTTTGATACGGTCAGGATCGGATGAAATGAGTGCCAGATTTTGATCCAGCTCCAGCTGACACTGTATATTGTTTAATTTATACAGGGTAGGTCGGTAGAGTGCGATAAGCTTGTTGATGAGCTGGTTTACATCGACCTCTGACTGATCTTCCAGAGACTGGCTATAGTCATCTTTTAGCTGTAACAGGATATTACTAACTCGATCTACTTCCGACTGTATGGTTTCAATATGTTGCAGACTGGCCGTTTCCTGCTGCATCGACATGGATAGAATTTCGAGGTAATTATTGATGGTCGTCAGCGGATTATTGGCCTCATGGATGATCTGACGAATATGCAGTTCGTTTTCCTGCTGTTTCTGCTCCAGTTGCTGCAAATGTTGATGGCTGAGCTGTTGCTGCCGGGCAAAAGATTCCGCTAACTGGGTTGCGAATAACCGCAGTAACTGGTTGTCCTGTTGAAATTTTTTAGCCTGAGTCGAGTTACAGGCACTAACTATGACCCCTATAAGGATGTGCTGATATATCAGTGGCAAGCATATTAAATGGGAAGATCCCAGGGTAGTGAGAATCTGGCGATCAATTATAGGTAATTCGCTGAATATGATCTGATGTCGGGTATCCAGAATGATCTGTTGCAGTGCCGATTCCGCGATCAGGCTATGACCCGTTTTAAGAGTGACTTTAAAAACATTGGCGGGTCTGTTTTTTTTATGCGGTATCGATATGCCAGTCAGATCCGTCTGTTCGCTGTCGGTAAAAAAGAAAATGGCTGGGGATAAGCTGAACAGCAGTTGCAACTGAATATTGGCCTGTTGCATCATGCTGGCGATATCATCCAGCTCTGCAAAGTCTTTCTGGATGCCTTCCAGCAGTGCGATCTGACGAACCTTCTGGGCGAGTTCAATGCGGATGGCTTCGTCATCAATATTAAGCCGGGGAATGGCTGCCTGCTGATCCTGAATGTCCATGCCAAACCCTTGCGCATCCGCAATCGCAGACTGGGTGGCCCGGTTCACCAGTTCCTCTATGATGGATTGATTGAGGGCAAAAAAATGATCTTCCACCACAAACTGTTGATGACGATGATTCAGTCGATTGCATAGCTGTGAGGCGAGATTGATCAGCTTGACCAGCGGTTGGGCATCCTGCAGTAAACTGGCGGGCTGATACTGATAACGTACGGCGTCGTCGAGAAACGAGTCTATGCCCCAGTCATCGATTATATCTGCAGCCAGGTCGGTACTGTTGATGCCATAGTGCTCCTGCTCTTTAAGCAGCAGCGTATTCTGGTCATTGACGGATGCGAGCAGCGACTGATAGCGGTCGACATCATCCGATAGGAATACCAGTTGTCCCAGTTGATGCATCAGGCCTGCCAGATGGGCTTCATCGGGATTTTCATAACCGGTTAACTCTGCCAGCAAACGTGATAGATGTGCACATATCAGGGCATCCAGCCACAGACTGCCGAGGGTTTCCCCCAGTTCCTTACTAAACTGCGAAAAAAACTGATGTACCGCAGAAGTCAGGGTGATACTTTTGATGTTTTTGAGCCCAACGACCACCAGGATACGTTTCAGATCCTTAACATCCTTCCACTGGCTGAAGGCTGCCGAATTGGATAGTGATATGACTTTGGCACACAGAGCGGTGTCTTTCAGGATGATTTTTTCAAGCGCGTCAAAGCTCACATCCGGAGACTGAAATAGATCGATCAGTTTAATCAGGACGTGTGGAGCCGCCGGTAGGCGACTGTAATCGAAATCAATTTGCCGGGTCGTAGGGGTTAGCATTATTATTTTATAAACTGGATTATAAATACCGCATAAACTAATGATTCAACTGTATTTTTAGTTTTTTTATTTCTTATAGCATTGTTCCTGAAAAACATCAATGCCAAGTATCAATATGGGCTGGAAATATTATCGGTGTTGATCCGCAGGCAGGGCAGACGGTTCAGCGTAAATGCTAGCTCAAACGAACGAAACTCGGCCAGATGGGCTGATAACTGTTCGCTGAGAATGTCCAGTCCATGGTCTTGAATATCGGACATGACCTGATCGATTACCTGAGGTAAAGAGGTTCCGGTCTGCATATAACGCCTTGCGTAAAGCATGGCGTAGGCGATAGCCCGGTTTTGAGCCAGCTCTATCAACTGTTCCAGATCCTGCAGATCGACCTTATGCCGCCCAAACTGCAGTAGCTGAACATCCGGGCTGTGCAGACGCGGTTTTTGGTATTCATTCATCGGGTCGATACTGCTGGCATCCGGGCAACGCAGGGCGGGCTGAATCGCTGTGTCCTGATCCTCCTTAATACGCATCGATGGGTATTTATGCACGATTTCTCTGGCCCGAAGAGTGACATCAAACGCCTGATAACGCCGCATTTGAATCACCCGGTCGGCCACTTCCAGATAATCACCCGCTCCACCCAGGGCGAGGATGGTTGAAATGTTTTTCTGCCTGTAGAGCTGGCGGACTTTATCGATATAGGCGGTCAGCGGCTCGTCCTCTTTTTTCACCAGTTGCTGCATGACTCTGTCCCGAATCATAAAATTGGTTGCGCAGGTATCTTCATCCATCAGCAGTACTCTGGCTCCCATTTCGATAGCTTCGATGATGGAAGCAGCCTGAGAAGTGCTGCCACTGGCATTGTTACTGGAAAACGCCTGGGTATCGCGTTGCAACGGCAGATTATTGATAAAGGGCGATATGTCGGTCTTGATCACCTGACGACCGCTGTATGCCTTGATCTTGACCGTTTCGCTGAGCGCCACGCAGCGTTCACGTCCATCACCGGGGATATGATCGTATACACCCATCTGTAAGGCCTGCAGTAGCGTAGACTTGCCATGAAAACCACCACCCGCGAGCAGGGTAATGCCCGCTGCTATGCCCATCCCGCTCACCTCACCGGCAAATGGCAGGGTGACCTGTACGCTAAGGCTATCCGGCGATTGAAACGGAATTACCGTACCACTCGCTAAAGGCTGATCACTACTGCTACTGGCTCTGGGCAGAATCGAACCATCCGCAATGAACGCGAGCAGCCCGAGTGCGGGTAATCGATGGCGCAGGTATTGCGCATCCAGCGCGGTGTGTATATGTAATTGCAACAGAGCAACGTCGGTATGTGCCCGCTGTAAGGCCTGGCTAACGATGAGCGGCAATTCATCCAGCAGCATTTTTATTGCTAGCGCTGCATCGATGTTACGACCCGTGGCCGGTAACCCGATAAAGAAACGAACTTCAAGCTGGTTGTGCTGAATCACCACCGAGCTGCGTTGCAGTATGGCCTGTCCGGGCTGGTCGATAGCAATGATTCCGCTATGCCCGGTGCCACGGCGCTGCCCTGCAATACGCTGGCTTTGGCGGTAGAACTGACGCGCAAAAAAATCACGGCAGGCAATGGCGGCAGAAGGGCTGTCGATCATCGGCTGCTCGATGGCGGTATCGGGCAGTGGGATGCTTACCCGGTACAGCCCACTTAAAGGCGGTGCAAAAGGATCCTTTGGAATGCGTTCGATCACTAGCCTGAAATCGGTGAAATCATACTCACCGGTCAATGACTGGTAGTGGCGGTAGTCCCTGCCATCCAGTGTGTTCAGCTTCGCCTGTAGTTGGTCTCGGGTCATCATTTTTTTGTTCTATAAATGACTGATCAGGATGCTCTGCGCTAAATCCGTTTTTTAAGTTTCAATTAAGTTTCTCTGCGTATTCTGAGTCACATCAAGTACGTGCAGCCTGCACATTTTATTTTCAAACTGAGGTTACCATGAATAGCAGAATAACAGGAATTGCAATCTTCACGCTGTCGATGATATCGGCGTCTGCACAGGCGGATGCGATTAGCGAGCTGGAAGCGGTGTATCGCACGCAGGGTGTCAGCCAGTTTAGTGCATCCAGCGGAGAGGCGCTGTGGAAAAACGATTTTGTGGATAGTAAAAGTGCTGAAACGCGTAATTGTGGCAGCTGTCATGGTGCCGACTTAGCTCGGGCGGGTAAGCATAATACAACGGGCAAGACGATCGAGCCTATGGCGCGATCAGTCAACCCTGAGCGCTACAGCGATACGCGTAAAATCGAGAAATGGTTTTTGCGTAACTGCAAATGGACGCTGGGTCGTGAATGTAGTGCACAGGAAAAAGGCGATGTACTGGCCTATCTGAAATCACTTTAAATAAAATTTTAACGCTAATTAAATTGAGGCAAACGATGAAAACAAAACTTACCAGAGTGTTATTAATCCCGCTGCTTATGACTGGAATCAGTGGCTCGGCATTCAGCGATGACGATGAACGCGAACACGGGTTTTTCAATCGCATGTGGGGCGGCGGAAAATCTGCGGATGTTGCGATGGTGGATAATGCCAAATATCAGCAGGAATGCGGTAGCTGTCATTTTGCCTATCAACCGGGTCTGTTACCGGCCCGTTCCTGGACGAAGATGATGTCCGGCCTGGATCAGCATTTTGGTGAAAACGCCGAATTGCCGGCGCAGGATGTGGCGCAGTTAGGTGCCTATCTGGAAGCCAATGCGGCAGATCGTTCCGATTATAAACGTTCCAGAAAGATTATCAGTTCCCTGGAAGCCTCGGATGCACCTTTAAGGATTACCGAAGTCCCCTATATCATCCGAAAGCATCGTGAGCTGTCGCCGCGCATGCTGGCAGAAAATCCGCAGGTGGTGTCGCTGAGTCGCTGTCAGGCCTGCCATACCCGGGCCGAAACCGGTTCCTACAGTGAATCTGAAATTAAAATCCCGGGGTTTGGGCGTTGGGATGACTAGAACTGGGTAGTGCTGACTGGAGTAGCTGATCCAGATAAACCAGCGGATGCTGTGTATCGAATTGATGATAATGGGTCTGGCAGCGGCAGGAAAAGCCGCTCGCCAGAAATACGCTGTTACCAGCCTGCAGGGCAGGTTCCCAGGCCAGCTGGAAGATACGATCGGACAGCTGATGATGCTCTACTTCATGACCGAACAGGCCGGACATGCCGCAACAACCGGCATTCTTCACCTGCAGTTTGATGCCCATCTGTCGAAACACGGTTTGCCACTCGAGCGCTGACTGTCTGGCATGGGTCTGTTCCATACAGTGCGGTAACAGTGTAACCGTCTGCGCCAGAGCCGGTAGTTCGCTTTTATCCCGCAGTAACAGGGATAAGTAGGATTCAATGCTCTGAATATGGAAGCTGCTTTTGCGCTGTAGAATCTCTGCATATTCCATATCGGCCATTAGCCTCGTCACCGTTTCAATACTCAGCAGTGGCAGACCGAGGGATGCCAGTTGCTGCAACTGTTCGCATACGTTTGCAGCCTGTTCGCCAAATTGCTTGCGATAGCCTTTGACGTGCAACAGTTTGGCGTTACGAATCAGCGGGCTGAGGTAAACCTTGACTCCGAGTCGGTGCAGGATATTACAGCAGGCCTGTAACGAAGCCCGCTCGAAGCTGTGCAGGTAATTATCACGCATCAGAATCACCGCCGGTTGATCCGATTTAAGAGGTTTTAGCTGTGTTGCCCGGAGCATGCTGGCATTCTGGTAATGGCCGGTGGAAAATTTGGGTAAACGTCCCAGACCACTCACGTGCTGCAATAGCTTTGAACCCGCTGAACGGGTCAGTAGCCAGTTGCTGAGTCGCGGTAATCGACTGGCCGTACTAATCAGGGATTCAAAATAACGTATAAAAAAGGCAGTAGCAGGACGCCGGTGGCGCTGATACCAGCTTTGCAGGAAACGTGATTTCAGCTCCGGAATATCCACCTTGAGCGGACAGCTGGAACTGCAGGACTTACACGACAGGCAGTATTGCAGACTGTCAAACAGGCTTTGTTCCAGTGCGTCCAGCAACGGAGTCGCAGTATCGGAGTTTTTCAGGCGTAACCATTCGCGCTGCAGGGCGGCGCGTCCCTTGGGTGAATAAAGCTTGTTGCGAGTCGCCCGGTAGGACGGGCACATGGCATCCTCGGGCTGCCAGTTAAAGCAGGCCCCATTCCCGTTACAGGCCAGGCTGCTGGCATACTGCTGCTGATCTGCGCTGCTGATGTGCTGATCCAGTGCTCCGCGCAGGGTGATGCTGTCGAGTGCTATAAGCGGCTGTTCAGGTGCCGGCGTCACCAGTTTCCCAGGATTGAGTAGATTATACGGGTCAAAGTGTTTTTTGATCTTGCACAGTAGCGGGTACAGAATTTCGCCAAAAAACAGCGGGGTGTATTCTCCGCGATAGCCCCGACCATGCTCCCCCCATAAAACCCCGCCATGGCGCTTTGCTAGTTGTGCCACCTGATCGGAAATCGTGCGTATCAACGCGCGGTCTTCTGCCTGTAGCATATTGAGTACCGGGCGTACATGCAGTAGACCTGCATCGGCATGTCCGTACATGCCATATTCCAGCTGATGCTGATCCAGCAGGCGGCGGAAGTCGGTGACATAGGCCACCATGTTTTGTGGCGGTACCGCCGTGTCTTCCACAAACGCGATTCCGCGTTTGCCCTGCTGAGCCTGACCGAGCAGGCCGACAGCACGTTTTCTAAGGTTCCATAGTGCACTGATTTTTGCAGGGTCTGTTTCCGTGTTACTGAGTATCACCGCGTAACTGGCGGCGCTTTGCTGCAGAATACTCTGAATCGCCTGCTGAGCCTGCAGCATCTGCTGTTCGCTGTGACCCACATGCTCGACAAAATTTGCCGCACGAATGTCGCTATGCGCTGACAGTTCGCTTAATACCGATTGCACATCGAACCATACCGCATCGTTGCGCGCGCGCTGGAGTACCTTGTCATCCAGCATTTCAATTGCAGCCGGCCGACTTTTTAGCAGCGGCTGGATATGTTCCAGTGCGCGCTGAAAATCGCTGTAAAAAATCACCGTCAGAATTTTGTGTGTCGGTCTTGGGATCACGCGCAGGGTTATCTGGCGGGTGATTGCGAGCGTGCCTTCTGAGCCGGAGATCAGAAAGCAGGGGTCGAACTGATTTTGGGTGGCAATACTGTGCTGCAGATTGTAACCAGTCAGTCCTCGATCCATGATCGGGAATACACGGTCAATTTCGTCACGCTGTTGTTCGATCTGCTGATAGACCGGCTTGAGCAATGCATCCTCATCCAGTTGCTGCAGGTTTAACGCCTGAGCATGAAAGTCACGAGCATCGGCCAGTACCAGTTCGAGTGACTGTATATGATGGGAGGTTTTACCATAGATCAATGAGCCCTTGCCGGAGGCATCGGTGGCTACCATACCGCCTAAAGTCGCGCGTGATGAAGAAGATATATCGATCGGAAAAAACAGCCCATGCGGTTTCAGGAAAGCATTCAACTGATCCAGTACCACGCCAGGTTGCAGGGTTACGGTGCGCTTTTCGGCATCGAAATGCAGTATCCGGTTCAGGTGTCTGCCACAGTCGAGTATCAGATTATTAGTCAGCGACTGTCCGTTGGTGCCGGTGCCACCTCCACGCGCGCACAGACTGAAGCCCTCGCTCCGATGCCGGTAGACACAGGCAACGGCCAGATGGATGTCGGATTCAAGCGCCGGATATAGAATTGCCAGAGGCATTTGATGATAGATGCTGTTATCGGTTGCGGCCACCGTACGCTGTGCATAGGTGCTTTCGATATCGCCGCTAAAGCCGGACTGCTTCAGCTCGGCAATAAACTGCTGCAGGGATTCGGCAGGCATTAAAGTTCGGCTGACTCCAGCTGATGGATGAGCAGGGTCTGTGCGGCCTGATCCAGCCCGAGCTGGCGCAGACAGGCCTGTAATGACTGTTGCTGAATTCGTGCATATTCATCGAACTCATTGATCACGGCACAGCCCAGATCGCGTTCAAACGCCTGTTGATTGGGTGAGGCGCTGAAACTCTGTGCCTCACGTTGGTCCAGATTGGAATTGAAAATACCGGCTGCGCTGATCGGCAGAAAATCTTCATAGGTAATCGGGTAAGCCTGAATAATTCGCTGATCGATTAGCGCGGAGAGGTCGTTGAATTCATCCGTCTGATAACTAATGTCGATCTGATAATTAAAATAGGCCAGCCCCTGACGTCGGATCTGATCCAGTTCATCGGGAAAGCGCTGAAAACTTGTTTCCAGTTGAGTCCGATAGGCTGCGGCATGATTAATAGAGTCAGGAACCGCAGCACGTACCTCGTTTAACAGCTGGTCGTACAGTTTCCTGCCTTTAGGGGTCAAAGCCATACCGCGCTGTTCGATTTCACCAAAGCGAGCGCTGTGGGAACCCGGTTGCATTTCTCCGTCGCCGGATTTAAACAGGATCTCTTCATCCAGTGCCCTGAAACTGGTCTGGCGTAGCAGGATGGGATGGCTGCGCCGGGGTGGTCCTTCGATGATTGCTTTCGGCTGCATGCCAACGCTCTGCATCTGCTGCTGTGCGCTATCGATGTTGAGTGTTCTGGGCGTCAGGTGGTTGATGTGCGGTCCGTGAAAACAGACAATATCGGCGATCAGGCGATGGCTGTTTAAAAACAGCTGGTAAGTCTCCAGATCCACCGTTGCGTGATGATGCCAGCGGAAGGTTTCCAGTGCTTCCGCAATAAAGTGATCGACCTGGTCGCTGTACAGTCCCTGCTGCTGTTCAAATGTTTCAATCAGTTTGAGTACACCGGAGGTGAATATCTGGCGCTGACCGAGCAGTTCTGTGGCACGCGTGCGCAGCGCCTGATCCGGGATCAGGTCGAGCCGTAGCAAAGAGGTAAATACGCGAAACGGATTAGCGTTCAGTTGATCCAGCTGGACAGGACGAAAAGCGGTGGAGTGTACCGGAATACCAGCTTCGGTCAGATCGTAGTAACCGACCGGGAACATGCCCATAACCGCAAAAAGGCGGCGCATGTTAAACAGTTCTTCTGCTTTGCCAAGGCGAATGGCTCCATGCCGTTCATCGCTGATGCGTTGTATCGAATCGGTATTTTCCAGATCATGGTGTAATTCTGGATGGTTATCCAGTTCGCGCTGATTGATTTGTTGCACCATGTCGACCAGAGTGCCGTATAGCGGCACTTCGAAACGGTACATACTGGACATGGCCTGCGCAAAACGTGCACGTATGGTACTGGCCGCTACCAGCGGGTTGTTTGATGTGATCCTGCTTTTCATCCGCGTAAGATTAAAGTGGCTGTCAGGCTGAGCATAAAAAATCCCTCGGTATACCCGAGTTTATGATACCGGGCTACACCGATAATAACAAAGCGACCGGCGTTGTCACCTGTCGTCTCATTTTTTTATAATTCCGGCGTCGCGGTCTGAAATTTTCTGAGTGCTGATTCAGGCCCGTACTATCTAACCGCAGTTCGACTACTTAGGGTTATTTTGAGATCAGCAGATACTTGCCCCAGCAGTAACTGGAACTGCTCGAATACATGATATTCACCGCATGTCCGGCGGAAAATGCGACCAGAGCGGTCGATAGCAGGGACCTGGCCCCGGCGTCGGTTACTCCATTCTGGTTCGGATATATCAGTAGTGTGCTGTTGCCTGAATAGTTGCATTGCGGACTGATTTCGCTATCCAGATTGAGCATAAAGCCGCCGTTGTTCAGCACCTGGACGGAGAGTATCTGCTTTACTCCTGTCCATAGATCTTCGGCCAGTAGGTTTGAAGTGCTTATTAACAGGCTGGTGCACACGAGCCATTTGACTATTTTCATTGATTATTTCTCCGCTGATCTGCAGATTTAACATGGCAGGCTTTTGTTTGTACAGCTTTAGTTCATGCCGCACGTTTCTGCGCAGCACTTGATAACCCGTCCCATTTACGCCTATGCGAACTACCGAAAGCTGGAACCAGTGCCTGCGCAATGGAAATTTCTGTGGGCATAAAAAAAGGCCGGATATCGCTATCCGGCCTAAACATACTGCAGGGCGCAGTGATGTTCTGGTCAATACTTTTTTTATTTTAAGTTCAGTTCTACCCGACGGTTAGCGCTGCGGCCTGTACCTGTGTCATTCGATGCGACGGGCTTGTCCGGGCCATAGCCACGTGCGGTCAGACGATTAGCGGCTACACCACTATTGATCAGATACTGGCGAACACTGTCGGCACGGCTTTTTGACAGCCTGACATTAGCCTCGTAGTTACCGCTACTGTCGGTATGACCGGCGACTTCGAATTTCAGGTGTGGGTTATCGTTTAAGGTTTTAGCTACATTATCCAGTGTGTTACGACTGTTGGCGTTAATCACCTCAGTACCGGTGTTGAACTGTACGTTATCGAGTCTGATATCTGCAGTCAGTTTACAGCCACGCTTATCCACCACCGTACCGGAAGCGGTTCCTGGGCAGGCATCATTGATGTTTGCGATACCGTCTTTGTCGTCGTCTTTGTTAACATCACAACCCTGAGCATCTACTTTGGTGCCTGCAGGTGTTGCGGGGCATTTGTCACTGCTGTCGGCAACGCCATCACGGTCTGAATCTTTCGCACAGCCACTCGCATCGACGCTGATACCGGCTGCGGTTCCAGGGCATTTATCGTTGCTATCGGCAACGCCATCGCGGTCAGAGTCTTGCGGGCAACCGTTGGCATCAACTTTGATTCCGGTTGCGGTTCCGGGGCACTTGTCGCTGCTGTCAGCAATCCCATCCATATCTGAATCTATGGCACAACCTTTGGCGTCAACCGGGGTTCCTGCCATAGTGCCGGGGCATTTATCCATCGCATCAGCCACACCATCTTTGTCTGCATCGGCCATCTCTTTCTTCATGCTTGCATCGCAGCCTTGCATCGCTGTGCTGGCCATTCCGCTAGTGGCTTTCCAGCATTCGCCATAACCCGTACGGACTACGTTGTTAGCAGAGTCACCCCAGTAAGTCTGTTCTGTGGCGGCCTGCAATGGCAGGTTGATTGCTGTTGTCAGCAGTACCAGTGAAGCTAATGTATTTTTGTTTATCATGAGCATTTTCCTTTCATTAAAGAGTTACAGTTTAAAAATGGTAAGCATCAACCGGGTTCGAGTTTCAAACGGATCGACAAGCCAGTCGCTGCTGTTGTTGAATAAGTATAGGCATTAAGTTTCAATATTAAACCTTTGAAATGTTAACCATTGTTAAACATGTCTGATTGAGGTCGATGGACGAGGTCATGACATACTGGCGCAGGGCACCATCGAAAATGAAAAAACAATGGATCTGATCAATTTTTGTACGCGTGGCAATCGCCAGCAGTATGTTAATCTTTAGGAACTAAAAATTTACATTTGTTAACCATGTTGAGTCTTTATTGCAAGGCTATGTATGGCATCATTAATTCGAATATGAACGGCTATGAGGACTTTATTGTGCATATTGGATTACTCGAAGATGACCTGAATCAAATTGAACTGATCAGTCTGTGGGCTAGTGAAGCCGGCGATCAACTGCAGTCGTATACTACCGGGAAAAGTTTTCGCGCGGCGATGGATACGGAAAACTTTGATCTGCTGGTACTGGACTGGCATCTACCGGACACTACCGGTATCGATGAGCTGGACTGGTTACGCGGTGAGAAGGCCTGCCGTATTCCGATCATCTTTATCACCAGTCGTGACAGTGAAGAAAGTGTGGTGGAAGCGCTCGATCATGGCGCGGATGATTATATGGTCAAACCGGTCAATAAAGCGGTCACGGTGGCGCGCATTAAGGCTTTACAGCGGCGCAACCAGCTTGGCGATTCAGCCAGCACTGAACGTGCAATACCTGCGGTTGCCGATATAGAATCTTTTGAGCCTTATCTGGTGAATGAGCTGGAACATAGTATTTCGGTGCAGGGCGAAGCGGTACGCCTGACGCATAAGGAGTTTGAACTGGCGGCCTATCTTTTTCGGAATGCGGGTTGTCTGGTCTCGCGCGAAACGCTGATGGAAAGGATCTGGGGCACGCGCGCCGATCTGAATACACGCACGGTCGATACCCACGTCAGTCGGATACGATCAAAACTAGATATTAACCCGGCGTTTGGCTGGCAGCTCAGCAGTATCTATCAGCGTGGTTACCGGCTGTTCCGGGTCACCAGAGACTAAGCCATGGGACGTCTGTCCGCATTATGTTGCGTGCTACTCGCGCTCCATTTTCCAGTACTGCTGGCGGCCCAGCAGGAAGCCTGGGAATATACCTTCAGGCCTGGAGACAGTCTGTGGAAAATCGCCGAAAAATATACCACCTCGGCCAGTAACTGGGTTGAAATTCAGCAATTAAACAGCGACCGGCTGGGGCCAAATCGAAAAATATTGCCGGGTACACGGATCGAAATCCCGCTTGCCATGCTGAAAAGTCAACCAACCCCAGCCCGGGTGATTGCGCTGAATGGTGGTGGCAGTCTGGTTCGGGCGAATGGTGAGCAGGAAGCGTTAACGCTGGATACTAAAATATATAGTGGTGATCGCGTGATGACTGCAGTTGGTCAGAATTTGCGAATCCAGTTTGCCGACAAATCCGAGTTGCAGGTATTGGCAGAAACGGAAGTGGTATTCGACCGGCTCAGTCATCATCAGCAAAGTGGCATGGTGGATACCCGCATCAGACTCAATTCTGGGCGACTGAATACGCGGGTTAACCGCCTGAGTGATGACAGTCGCTATGAAATCAGAACTCCGGCGGCGATCACGGCCGTTAGAGGCACCGGTTTCAGGCTCTCATCCGATAGCAGTCAGGTTACCCGCACCGAAGTATCCGAGGGACGCGTGGCAGTGGCTGCGGGTGGGGTCGAAAAAGCGCTCAGCGCCGGGTATGGAATACTGGCTGAAGAAGGCAAGCCCCTGTCAGAACCAGTCAGGCTGTTAGCGGCTCCCGTCATTAGTGCACATCGGGAGGTTGATAGAGGCTCTCTGCAGTTTGGCTGGAGTGCACTGGACGGCGCCGAATATTACCGTTACCAGCTAGCTCAGGATCAGGCGTTTAACCAGATAACGCGGGATAATACAGTTCCGCAGAACACTGTTATACTGAGTGACCTGCAACCCGGTTCTTACTATCTGCGCGTGCGCGGGGTGGATCGACTGAAGCTGGAAGGTGCCAATGCCAGCCTCGACTTCAGGGTTCAGCAGCCAGTGCAGGAACCCGAGCCGAACAGAAAAATAACTATGCCGATTGGAGTTTTATTGCTCATCCCGTGAAATGGATTAAGACCAAGACCAGCGTTGGCACCATCGAACATTTCCTGCTGATCATTATCCTGTCGCTGACGGCAGCCCTGTTCGCGCAGAATAAAGTGCTCTGGCGCTGGGATCATCTGCTGTATGACGCCCAGCTATCGTTATGGAGTCGAACCGTTGCGGATGACATCATCATCATTGCGATAGACGATGAAAGCCTGAATACCCTGGGGCGCTGGCCCTGGCCTCGATCGATCCATGCCCAACTGATCGAGCAACTGACGCGCGAGTCAGCGCGTGCTATCGGGCTGGATATTGTTTTCAGTGAGCCAGATCTGGATAACCCGGAGTCCGATCAGTTACTGGCGCGCGCCATGCAGAACAGTGGCAAGGTGGTATTGCCGGTTTTCATGTCACAACAGAATCTGCACTCCTACCCGCTCGAAGCCCTGCCGTTGCCGCTGTTTAGTAATTCAGCGGCGGCGCTCGGGCATGTGCATATCGATATCAGTGAAGATGGTATTGCGCGCAGGATTTATCTACAGGAAGGCATCGGCAAACCACACTGGAACCATTACAGTCTGGCATTGATGAGTGTTTCCGGTGAAACGATTGCTATTGAGAAACGTCTGCAAACGGGCGGGCAGAACAAGCAATATTCACCGATGCAATGGTCCAGACAGTTTCCCTATCTGATTCCCTACGCCGGGCCAGCCGGACATTTTCAGCAAATCGGCTACTCGCAGGTGCTGGCCGGGCAATATTCGAAAGATCTGTTTCGCGATAAAATTGTGCTGATTGGTACCACTGCGGAAGGTATAGGCGACGCGCTGCCAACACCTCTGTCGGGAGACGGAGGCATCATGCCCGGGGTAGAAATCGTTGCCAACGTGATCGATGCGATACGTAACGACCTGTCTATTCATCCACTGGACAATCACTGGCTGGTAATGATCACTGCGCTGATGGTGGCTTTGCCCCTGCTGATCTATCCGGTGCTCAATCCCGGTAGTACCCTGCTGGCGCTGTTTGGCATCGCCGGTGCTAGCCTGGTTGTGGTGGCGCTGCTGTTATGGCTGTTCGGAATATGGCTGCCGATTTCCACTCTGTTACTGTTCCAGTTTATCAGTTATCCGCTGTGGAGCTGGCGTCGGCTGGAGATTGCGATGCGGCATATCAATACCGAGCTGAATCAGCTTGCGCGGCGTCATCAGGCGTTGAGTCTGCGCAGGGAAAGAAAGATTGAGGATGATATCCGCTTTATCTCACAGTTTATTCCGCTCAGTGGCTGGGTATTACAGAACCTGAACGGAGATAATCTGCTAGCCCATGGAAAAGTGCCAGAGTACAGACAGAATCATTTAGAGCCGGGTGTTTGGAATGCTGATGGCGGCACCCACTGGGCACTGACCCGTTATCAGAATAAACCCTGTCGGCTGGGTCTCAGTGCTGATCTGGAGCGGGACATGACAGCCGCTGAAATGCGGTTACTGGACGGCCTGATCGATGCACCTTTAGTACTGGATCAAGGTCAAAGTGCCTATGTAGAAGATCTGTTGCAGACGAAAATTAAAATACTACAGGCTGCCGGCCGTGAGTATGAAGAATTACGTGCCATCATCGATGACAGCCTTGCGGCAATGGCGGATGGTGTACTGATCTGCAGCAGCCGGGGGCAGGTGATGTTATCCAATCGCCGCGCAGGCTGGTATCTGTATGCTGACGATGATGCAAAAATCAACGGGCAAATGTTGAATCATGTGTTACAGCATTTGCATTTACAGGATAGAACCGGCTGGAACGAACTGTTACAGGCGGTACTGTTCGAACGTAAGCGTGTTCTCACCCATGTGCGTCATGAGTCCGGCCGCGAGTTGATGGTCGAGTTTAGTCCGCTGCGTATCATCGGCGACCGTTTCGATGGCATTGTGGTGAACCTGTCCGATGTCAGCCTGCTCAAAGCGAGTGAAAAGAAACGTAACGAAGTGCTCGACTTTCTGTCGCATGATCTACGCTCTCCACTGTCATCGATGCTGGCGATGATAGAGATTTCCAGAACCAAATCGAGTCTCGATGAAATGCTGGAGATGCTGGGTGTTATGGAAAAAAACACCTATAAAGTGCTGCATCTGGCAGAACAGTTTTTGAATCTATCGCGCGCCAACACCAGCGCGCCGGTCAAGTTCTACGATATAGATTTTAATACGGTGGTACTCAATGCGCTGGATCAGTTATGGGCTCTTTCTCATAAAATGAACGTGACGATTAAGCATCAGTTTGAGCAGGAAGAGTGCTGGACCCACGCAGAGGCTGATTTGCTGGAGCGCGCGATTGTTAATCTGCTGTCGAATGCAATTAAATATAGTGAAGCCGGTTCCACGGTGCATGTCAGCGTGTCCCAGTCTGAGCAGGAAATCCACTGTTGTGTGATCGATCAGGGTTGTGGGATTTCTGCGGCCGAAATGCCGCATCTGTTTGAAATGTTCAGACGCTCGCAGGGTGCCGGGGTTGAACGGATTCAGGGTGTCGGGCTAGGTCTGGCCTTTGTCGATGCGGTGGCGCGGCGCCACTCAGGGACAGTGGAAGTCGAGAGTCAGCCAGGTGCAGGCTCAAAATTCTGTCTGAAGATCCCTCGAATAGATCCGGCAGGCGAATTCGAATAAAAAACGGGCCAGCCTCAACACTCCAGTTTTATCTTCCTTCATCAATTGTTAGCAATTGTTAATTATGCCCTGATGGCGTTGCCTATCCAGAGTGTCTTTCCTATAGTGATTGCGTAACGAAAATATTTTTAACGATGAAATTCAATTTACCCGTCGGGGGCACATATCAAATGGAAATAATTAAACAACTGTTTGAAGAACATGGCAGTGAGTTAACACAGAAGCTGGAGGCTACAGGTTTTTCTACGGAGCAGGCAGGAAAATTTTTACCACAGGCTGCATCGAGTTTTGCAGAGTCAGCCCAGAGTGCGGATTTAGGGGCGGTGATTAGCAGTCTGTCTGCCGGCACTGGCGAGCATTTTAATATTGAAGTCATTGCGCAGAAGCTGGGGATGAACTCCGATATGATCAGCGCAGGCATAAGCGCGATCGCGCCGGTGTTTTTACCGCATCTGATGCATAAAAATGCCGGTGTCGCAGGTACTATTGCTGGCCTGGCATCGAACGGAAGTCTGTTCAATGCAGCGAAAAAACTATTTAGTTAATCACCTTGAAATCAATAATCTGAGAGAAATTAACATGTCCAAAAGTATAAAAGATATAGAAGGAATCGGTCCGAAATATGCGGAGTTGCTTAAGCAGGCAGGCATCTCGACTACAGAGAAACTACTGGAAGCAGGCTCCACCCGTGCAGGACGCAAGGCACTGGCAGAAAAAACTGCGATTAGTGAAAAAATGATTTTAACCTGGGTCAATATGAGTGATCTGTTCCGCATCAATGGTATTGCCGGTCAGTTCGCCGAATTGCTGGAAGGTGCCGGCGTTGACACGGTTAAGGAATTACGCAATCGCAATGCAGAAAACCTGGTTACTAAAATGGCAGAAGTGAATAATGAGAAAAAGCTGTGTAAAGTTTCGCCCGGCCTGACGGTAGTGATCAAGTGGATAGACCAGGCCAAAAATCTACCACCTATGGTGTCTTATTAAAGGCAGGTTCTCTCTGAAAAATACCAGATGAAGCCCGCTTCGGCGGGCTTTTTGATGCACAGAAAAGGTGTGATAAGACGAACAAAGCTACTGGCTCAGCTAGAGAGTTAGGCTCCGACTGAACCAGCAGAGGATTTAGAAGACCTCTTTGGAAACACTAAAGGCTCCACGAATCTGACCTTCACTATAGCCACGGGCCATATCCTGCGGATAATGCTGCTTGAGTGCGGCTTCAACCTCGGGTTTGATTTCAGCGGCATGGCAATTAAGGCAGACCTTTTCTACGCCCTGAGCTTTCATAAAGCGATATTTCCCATCGACTATTTCAGCGAATGCCATTTTTTCAGCCGATTCGCCGGCCGCCTGGCGCTGGTCAAATTGCTCTAGTACTCTCTTTTCCCAGGCATCGGGCATGGCCGTTCTGTTATTGCGTGCCTTCAGGCTAACGCGGTTGACTGACCAGCCGGTATCCTTACTCAGTTTTTGAGCAATCGCAGGAGCCGCCTCAGAACAGACTGAAATAGCATGTACCGGGCCAGCACCTTTCATTGCATCCTGTAACTGAGGTTTCAATGTGCCACCAAATTTTTGTACGATGCTGATCGCTTCCTGTTTTAACTGTTGCTCGTTATTTTCAGTGGCCATCATGGATTGAGAAACAAACAGCAGACCAACGCTGCACAGGGTAGAAATGATTCTTTTTTGCATACAATGTTTTCCTCAGTAGTTGAACTATACCCGCAGGATTATATGCCTGTTTTATACAGATTCCGATAATCCAGATCATCGTTGATTGAAAATTTATCGACTCTTTCCTTGCATACTGTGAACTATGACATAAAGTCATTAACAGGAATGTGGACAATTAATCAGTTAGCCTGACAGTGTTTGTCGTGAAGCAGTTAAATAAATCGAGAATGTAGTTGAATCAAGTTCTACCAATAGCCATCAAATGTTGTTACGCCATTTTTATTCTGATGCAGGCGGCCTTAAGCGTTCAGGCCCAGTCTCTCGATAAAGTTTCGCTGCAACTGGCCTGGAAGTATCAGTTTGAAACAGCCGGTTTTATTATGGCAAAGGAGAACGGCTACTATCAGGAAGCAGGCCTGGACGTCGAACTAAAGGAATACGCCACGGGGGTAGACATAGTCGAGGATGTGCTTAGCCAGAAAAGTAATTACGGGCTGCATAACTCCAGTGTGGTGATAGAGAATGGTAAGATTAAACCGGTTATTCTGATGGCTACCTATTACCAGCAATCACCGCTGGTATTCGTGGTGTCGAAAGATATTAAAACGCCCAAGGATCTGATCGGTAAAAGTATCATGGGAACGACGGATGAGCTGAAGTACAGCTCACTGGCATTGCTGCTTAGTCACTTTTATGTGAATCGGAAAAACACCATTTTCACGGATCACAACTTTCATATTGAAGACTTTATCAGCGGTAAGGTTGCGGCGATGTCCGCTTTCCGGACCAATCAACTGTATCTGCTGGATAGTAAAAATATCGAATATAATATTATCGATCCGGCAGATTATGGCTTTTTTATGAGTGCCGTTAATCTGTTTACTTCACACTCAGAAGCCATCAACCAGACGGATAGAACCAGACGCTTTATTGAAGCATCTAATAAAGGCTGGACCTATGCGCTGGAGCACCCTGAGGAAACGGTTTCCATCATCTATCAGAAATATTCCCAGCTCAAGAGCCCGGAAGCCCTGCTTTTCGAGGCTAGTGTTACACGCAAGATGATGCTGCTGGATTTTTTCGATATAGGTGCAACCAATAAAGATCTAAGCCTGCGTTCAGTCAGTCAGTTCCATTTCAGTGGCCTGCTTGAGCCTGATCAACAACTGGGAAACTTCATATTTGAAGAAGTGTCACAGGAGTTTAGCAAGAATGTAAATTTTACCGACCAGCAAAAACTTTATCTGCAGGGGAAAAAGCAGATCAACATGTGTGTTGACCCCGAATGGATGCCGTTTGAAAGTATTCGGAATGGACAGCATATCGGTATAGCGGCGGATATTTTCGAAAAATTTAGCGCGTTTCTACCGATACCGATCCAGCTGGTTGAAACTCACAGCTGGCAGGAATCACTGTTCAGGGCAAAAAGTCGGGACTGCGATATTTTTTCACTGGCTTCTTCCACCGTTGAGCGCAACACCTACATGGACTTTACCTCTCCCTATATTAACCTTCCGATCGTCATGGCAACCAACATGGAAGAAATTTTTATAGCCGATATCGAAACGGTGAAGCATAAAAAATTCGGCGTTGTCAAAGGCTATGCGATTGCAGACATTCTTCGGAAATCTTTCAGCGATATTAATATTGTCGATGTGAATTCCATTTCTGACGGGCTGAAGCGGGTAGAGAATGGTGAGCTGTATGGATACATCGATAACCTGATGGTGATTGCTGATGCGATACAGAAAGATTTTACCGGTGTTTTGAAGGTGTCATCCCGCCTCAATGACGAAGTGCGGCTGGCGGTCGGTACACGAAATGATCAGCCCGAACTAAATCAGATCTTCGAGATACTGGTGCGGCATCTGGACGAGAAAAGTATGCAGTCCATCTACAATCGCTGGGTATCGGTAAAACAGGATGTAGCGTTTGATTACGGACTGTTCTGGAAATTGCTGGCCATTATTGTGTTTCTCTCAGTGGCGTATTTTTATTATTACATCAAGCTTAAAAGTCTGAATGTGGCACTGTTAAAGCTATCCATTACCGATAAACTAACCGGTCTTTTCAATCGGGTAAAAATGGATCAGGTGTTAATCCAGTACAAGTCTGCGATGGATCGTTATGGAGCCAATACGGCGTTGATTTTACTGGATGTTGATCTATTCAAGAATGTGAATGATACCTATGGGCATCCGGCGGGGGATGCCGTATTAATTGAGCTATCAAACCTGATTAAAAAAAATATCAGGAAGTCAGATTATGCCGGTCGCTGGGGTGGGGAAGAGTTTCTGATTGTGTGCCCAAATATTAATCAGGATGCGGCCAGAGTTCTGGCTGAAAAAATCAGCAATAAAATCAGAAAGCATGACTTCTCCGGTATCGGCAAGGTGACGGTTAGTGCAGGAGTGAGTGAATTTTCGAAACATCTCAGCGTACAGAAATCAATTTCTAATGTGGATAAAGCGCTGTACCAGTCAAAACAGGGTGGCCGAGACAGAGTTACCGTGTATGCGTAATTAAGTGAGATAAATCAATGCATAATCGATTAGAAACGTAGCTGTAGAACTGATCTATGTAGTCACATTTCAGCTGTTTACGCCTATAACCGACTGGAACGCGACAGACAGTTCGGCACGCCCGACCTTATCGATAATTTCCTGAGAGATCTGAACGATGGTGGCAAAAGGACCGGTCAGTAAAACCATACCGAGTTGCAGGGTTACGCGTTTATCTGCGATCGGGTTCATGCTGTTGGGGTGCTCAGGTGACACAAATATCATCTGAATTTCGCCCAGACCCGAAGGCATTTTTTCACAGCCACCACCGGGAGCAACATATTCGAACAGTTCTTCAGCGTTGCGGAAGGTGACGCTATCTTCCTTGAAGGTCTGTCCGCCCTTATGGACATTAAACTCTATCGTGATCGGCATCATGGTTATTCTCCTTTTGTGAATAAAACCAGTCTACTCCATCGCAATAAATCCGTATTTGTCCTGGGTCAAATAATTTCTCTCATCGAGGGTCGCTACGGATCGCTTCTGATGCGAGTCGGTAGCGTTTAGCCCAGGGCAGATATTTTGCGTACTGGTAAATCGCCAGCCCTGTCAGAATCAGCCCGGTTCCCAGCCAGATGCTCAGGTTCAGTGTTTCCTGGTTTAACCAGTTACCCAGAAACAGGGCGCTGACCGGGGTGATGAAGGTTATCAGTGCGACCTGTTCTGCATGCAGTTTTCTCAGACAAAAGAAATACAGTGGAAAACCCAGTGCGGTTCCCATGATTGCCAGATACAGGATCGCTGTCAGCGTTTGCACGGGGACATCCTGTGGCAGGCCGTGGAACAGGCTATTGATCACGAAGAGCGGGGTGGCGATGATCAGACTACCGGTTGTCACTGAAATGGAAGGCAGCTCAGGATTCAGCTTTTTCAATAACACACCACTCAGGGAATGGATGATGGAAGAAAAGGTGACGCCGGCAACCCCCCACCATGCATTGATCTCGATACTCAGACTTTCCGCAAACACCAGCGCCAGACCGCTGAGAGCGAGTAGCATTCCGAGAGTCTTAGCTGCGGTGAATGATCTTGTTCCCAGTATCAGCCGGGCAAACAAACTGGTAAAGAAAGGGGTCAGGCCAAAGATGACTGAAATCCAGCCGGATGGAATAAATTGTGCCGCCCAGTAGACGCTCGACATCGCCAGAAAGATTGGCAGGCCTCCGGCAAGATAGACTCGCAGATGAGGTTTATCCCAGGGTAAGGGCAGGCGCCATAATCGCACAATTAGCAGCAGAGCGAGTAGTCCGATAAGCATGCGGGTGGCTACGCCGAATTCATAGCCGACGTGGCGTCCACTCCACTGTATCGCCAGAGGCGAAGTGCTCCAGATCATGATGACGGTTAAATAGGCGGAGATGATAGGCACACTGTCGCTCTTAAGCTTAACGGATCAACCATAGACTAACAAAAATCAGCAAGCTCTCAAGCACTTACCTGACGATGCCTGTATAGCGACCTTTACCCGCTCGAATCAGCAGCGTATATTTCAGGCTCCTGTAGAGCGTTTTTTTAACAGTTTGTAATTTTGTTGAGGCTATTATGCACTGGTTTTCATCCCGAAAGTTTTTATTGCTGCTAATGATTGTAACATTTAAGTCGACCCTGGCAGCGCCACCCGATGGCTACAATTTTTTACCGTTGTCCGATGCAATGCAGCAGGCTGCCAGCGCGAAAAAGCCGGTTCTGCTCTATTTCGGGAGGTATGGTTGTAGCACCTGCCTGAAGATGCATAACGAAGTGTTCAGCGATGCAGCCCTGCATAAAAAATTAGCGCAAAATTTTGTGCTGGCCTATGTCGATACCGAAAGTGGAAATCGCATACGGCTGGATAATGGCGAGCGCACCACAGAAATGCAGTTTGCGGCACGTAACAAGATTCTGGGGACGCCTACCTTTATCTATTTTTCGGATGAGCAACAGCCTGTCATGCGGCGCGCAGGATTCCAGAGTATTCAGCAAATGAGTGATTACAGTGACTTTGTATCTCTGGGGCATTTTAAAACCACCGACCTTAAGCGTTATCTGGCCGAAAAATGAAGGGATTAAGCATAATTTTCGGCCTCTGGTTGTTAACTCAGAATGTGTTTGCTTCGGGTGACTGGGTCTTTGCTTCGCGCACGCCTGTCACGGCGCAGGCATCCGTTGCTGTATTTCATCATCTAGAAGGCGCCGGTCGGAAGCATATTGCGCTCTCCCAGCAAACACTTGCGGTAGTGTGGGAAGATGATCATAGTGGCAGCCCACAAATTTATATCACCTACAAAGCACTGGCTGGTGAACGGTTTTCTGCTGCACAGTCGGTGAGTTCTGGAACAGAAGCCTACGAACCGGCTGTTACAGGATTGTCTGGCAATCGCTTCGCGATGACGTGGGAACAGGATGGCGCAGTGTTTCTGCGTTCGGCTTATGATCAGCAGTTGTCGCCTGCACTGAAGTTATCTGAAGCTGCTGGCAGCCATGCCAGTATTGCGTCATTCGCTAATAGTGCCTATGTGGTCTGGCGTGAACAGCGCGCAACTGGATGGAGTCTGTGGGTCGCTGTTATCGCTGTCGCAGCGGATGGTCAGTTGACGCTAACCGGCAAAAACCGAATCGAGGCAGAGGATATAGCGTCCACGCTGTTATTTCCTGCTATCGCTGCAAACTCGACGGGTCTGGTGGTGGCGTGGGAGGATCGACGTGCCGGCCATACCCGTCTGAATTACAGTTTTTCGCATAACCATGGCGCCGCTTTTAGCCCGCCGAAGTATCTGAATGAGTTTTACTCAAATCGTAATCAATACGATAAAGGCAGCGGAGTGACCCGGGTTGCACTAAGTTCTTATGCGCAAAATGAATTTCTTGCCGCCTGGATGGATAAGCGTCGCGGGAATAATGGTTATGGCATCTTTGCTGCACAGGCTTATGACGGTTCTTTCGGTCCGGATGAAAAAGTGCATAGCGCGCAGGGTGATGAGCTGGCGCACAATAATCCGGCTACATCTGGAAATGCCAGAGGTGATTTTGTCGTGGTCTGGGATGATTTTCGTGCTGGCAATTCAGATATCTGGATCAGTCGCTATACCGAGGACAGTGTCTGGAGTGAGGATATTTCACCAGCCCCTGCCTCAGGCTCGGGAGAGCAGACGCATGCTGCGGTAGCGCTCGATGAAGAGGGTGGTTTGCATCTGTTGTGGATTGAGCGTGAAACGGTGGATGCCCCCAGCAGGCTCTGGTATAGCCTGGGAAGCATGCGTGAATAGCCTTATTGCGGCGGCATGCGGCTGATCGTCATGGATATACCCAGTGGCCCGCGAGGAACACTGGTGGTAAACGGCGCATCATTGCGCACAATCTCGATCAGTACCAGTTCTCCTGCATGACCTTTTACCGTGGCCTGTTGTAGATCTGACATGGAGTAGATGTGTTCCGAGGCATAACTGAGTATTACATCGCGGGATTTAATGCCCGCCACTGCCGCAGCCGAGCCTGCGTAAACTTCACTCACGATCACCCGGTTAGGTCTACCAGAGGCAAACAGGTATCGGTCATACACATTATCGCCAAGCTCTTCACGCAGGCTTTGTGCCGGATTACTCAGTTCCTGTACCTTTTCATAATATTCAGGGGTATTGATCCAGTTTTCACGGCTTGCCTGATCGCGTAGCTGGAGTTGTGCGAGTCTGTTTTGGCCAATCTGTTGCTGAATCCGTTGTACGGTATCGAAGGGTATGCCGCTGGACAGCAGTCTATCCTGTAAGGTGTCAGGGTCCGAATCTGCTGCGGGTTCATGTGCTGGATTATCGGGTATGTGGGACTGCGTTGGTAGCGCACTTTCTGGACGGACACTGTCCCGTTTTTGCTCCAGTTGCTGCAGACGTTGTTCCAGTGCATGCAAGCTGTTCTGGGTACTAAATAACTCTGATTCCATTGAATCCAGGCGGTTCAGTATGGCCGTGTCCGGAGTAGAGCGCAGGGTCTGTGGAACGGATACCGGCGCTAGCTGGAACGTGCGCTCGCGATCATTAAACTGGGACCAGACTGCCCACAGGCTGAGCAGGCTGAATAGAATAATGAGGGCCGTTTTGATCACAGGTAGAGGATTTCAGATGCAGGAACTGGGGCGTTAAACTGATGCGGCATATCAGGTACTAAAGCCGTATTCTGAAATGAAAAAAATCTGCCACCGGCTTATATCTTAGTGGAGTAACTTAAGAGTTCAGCTTTAGTTTTTCCAGTAAGGCCGAAAGGGTGATTTTAGTGGCTGAGTTGGATCCGGGTCTTGCAGCGATTCGTCCTGAACATCCAGAATTTCCTGCTCAAGATTTTTACGGTCTTCATCGGTCTGAAAAACCGTATTATCGTCATCGTCATCGGGCCTTAAATAGGTGACGTTATTAGAAATGCTTGCGGCCTTTAACATGGCTTTGAATCCTGTATGTCAGGGTTTAATGATAAAAAAAGTGGCTTAAATTCCAGTTTAAGCAGGTTTTTCAGCTTTTATAGGATAATAATATTTATCCTGAACCAGAAAGTATAGTTAAACATACTTATATAGACGTCTAATTTGTTTTTATCAATGTTTTCTTCAACTAAGTTATCAAACCTGCAGTAACTTTATGGTAAATTATTAATAGTATTCCTGTAGTTTATTCAGCTACCAATCATCGAAATTAAAACTAAACGGAGAGAAAGCTTTATGTCAGCGTATGTATGTAAGATCTGTGGAATGAGCGTGGGTAGCATGACCTGTGGAACCTGTGGCAAAGAACTGGTGCATGAAACCATAACTACCGATTCCGGCGAAAAGGTGCATGTATCCAAATGTCCGGATGGGCATGGAATGGTTAAGTCTCCGATGTGCTGTGGACAGGATATGAGCTGTAGTATTTAGTACACCCTGCATGCACCAGGCCAGATAACGATTTATCGGGTCTGGTGCACTTGTCTGTTTCAGCAACAGGGGTGATTCCAGCCCTTCATTACTTTAGAAACACAACTGGTCAAATCTTGCGGCGACAACCGCTTATAAATCTGGATAACATAATCATGTCGATATCTTTCAACAGCGGATTAAGGTTTTGTGCGCTGTTATGGTGTTTTTTGATGTCAGCCTGTACCACCATTGTTGCTCGACAGTCGCTTGAACTATTGAGTTTTCCGCCGGATATCGAACCCCGGATAGAGCTGTTAAATGTTCCATTTTATGAACAGCCAGGGTTTCAGGGCGCACCGGCAGCACTCGCCATGATGATTAACTTTCATGACAAAGGGGCTACTCTGGATCAGTTAATCCCGCAGATCTATGTCCCGGAACTGGAAAGTTCTTCCTACGAAGAAATGCTGGCCGCGGCTAATTTCTTTGATTTGCTGGCGATTGAACAGGATAAGCAGCTGGTCTCTATACTGCGTGAAATTGCGCAGGGGAATCCGGTTCTGGTGAAGCAGGATCTGGGTTTTGAAAAATACCCGATACTGCATTATGCCGTGGTGACCGGCTATGATTTAGCGGCACAGACATTGATCCTGCATTCCGGTGACGTCAGGCGTTGGAAGCGTAGCTTTGTCGATTTTGAAAAGTCCTGGGGCAGGGCGGGTTATATCTCCGTGGTTATAGTACCTCCAACCCAGATACCGGTGAGTGTGACCGAACAGAGCTATACCCGTGCGGTTGTCGCACTGGCCTTCCGTGCATCGGCTCGGGTGAGTATTCAGGCTTATCAGTATGGCCTCCGTCGCTGGCCTTACAATTATCAGTTACAGATGGGGCTGGGCAGGTCGAGTTATAATTTTCACAATTATGTGCTTGCCGAAAGCGCCTATTCGAAGGCAATAGAAATACAGCAGGAAAGTAGCGAGGCCTGGAATATGCTGGCAGCCTCTTTGCTGAAACAGAACAAGGTCAAACCGGCGCTGATTGCGATCAATCAGGCGATCAGACTGTCGCCTGATGATGAGTCATTGAAAAAGAGAAGGATTGAGATACTCAATGTCTCGCGCTATTACGATCTCGAGTAAATTAAGTTTAGCTGTTTTGCAGCGTCATCCTAAGTCCGAGACAGGTTCCTGGAATTACAGCTTAATCGCGCTGGATCAGGAGCGCCCGGTCAACGTCGCAATCTGTGCTTCCAGCTGTTTACGTGTGGTAATATCTTCAAAGGTGGCGACATAATGGATCACTTCGCCCTTTTCATTTTTGATGGACGAGATGTTTATCCATTCCGGATAAACGGTTCCATTTTTATGCCTGTTCCAGATCTCACCCTGCCAGTAGCCCTGTTCAAGCAGTGAGGCCCACAGTCGCTGGTAAAAATTTGCATCATGTTTACCGGATGAAAGTACACTCGGATTTTTACCGATGACGGCAGCTGCCGGATAGCCAGTGATTTCAGTAAACGCTTTGTTAACCTGAATGATATTACCCTTGCTATCGGTGATGGTGATCGCACTACGGGTTTCAAACGCCGCAGCGGCTATCTTCAGGTCATTTTCCATGGCCTTGCGGTCGGAAATATCGAGCATCTGAAAGACATAGTGGGTGACAGCGTCGGTCTTATCTTTTACCGCACTGGCAAACATAAGATTAGTACGTTTATGACCATCTTTGTGCAGGTTGAGTACTTCTCCATTCCATTGTCCGGTTTCCTCCAGTGATTTTTTCATCGAGCTCTGTGTGTCTTCATTATCAAAGATATACAGGCCTTCACAGGCCATGCCCTCAACGGTGGTGGGACCATAACCGGTCGCTTCACTGAAAGCGCTATTCACAATCTCTATTTCTAATGCAGGGTTGGTTATAAAGATTGGCTCCTTGGAATAAAACAACGCTGATATCAACTCCAGTGCATTATGTTCCAGTTCTTTAACCAGGCGGTTTTTATAGTATGCCCATGGTGTGATGATGCACAGTATGAACAGGCAGAAAAATAATAAATACAGTTTGATTGATTGATTGGCATAGTCTGCTCGTACATCGGCATCGGTGATGTGCTGAACGACCGTATAGCGTCTGGGTTTTTCACTATTGTCGGTATACTCCGTGGTCTGGAATATAAATCGCTCTCCATTGACCAGCAGGTTGCCTGAATCCATTCCGGTCATGCTGTCCCATACAGCGGGATGTTGCTGCGCGAAATTGGTAATCGAGTCAGGTTCCAGTTCATGTATCCAGTTCTGCGGCGTACCAAAGCCCTGCAGATAGTTCCCGTGCTCATCCAGGAGGGCCGTTTTACCGGGTGTGTTGGCGGTGATGTCGTTGATTGACGCAATCAGTTTATCGGCAAGAAAATTGACCACTAAAATACCGGAAGCCTGTCCGCTGCTCTGGAATACAGGCATAGCCAGTCGAATCACGGGTGTTATCGGGTAGCTAATTTCGTTGTATTCACGGTTCAAACTGATCGGAGAAATATACATTTCATTGCGATTCAACAGTTTCGCCTGGATATAGTAGTCACTGTTCTTTTTGTTTTGCAGGACATTAAAATTTTCAGCCAGTCCGATTTTCGGATCATAATCGATTCTTAATAACTCATAGCCTGAGTTAGCAATAAAACGGATTTGAGATATCCAGGACAGACGTTCCGCAATCGTGATCCAGTGATCCAGTATCAATTCTCTGGACAGTTGATTGCGATCTACCACAAAGCGCCTCAGTTCAGAGTCTTTGGCTAACTGGAAAACAGTGCTTTTTAGAAAGTTAAGGTTGTTGCCCTGTAGCGACTGAATCGTGTTTAACTGAGCCTCAGCCTTGAGGGAGGTGTTGCCCAGTTCATTCTGGGCAAGGAAATTGAAACTATACCAGCTGCCCAGAAACAGTATGCAAAGTAACACCACAATGGTGGTGATCAGATGCCTGAGCATGCGGACCTGCAAGGCTTTCATTTCCTTGATGGAAATGATTTGTTCGATGCTGTTTCTATACTGGGCGTTCAAAAGTTCACCTGTTGTAATCTTTGTTAAAGTTAAGCAGCTGCTGAATTATCCAGAGCTTTCTTAAGGGAATAAAATGCCTGAGACTGCATGCACTGTTTATTCTATGTCTTTTGTTTAACCGGGTATAAAAATACCGCCCATTCTTATGGCTCGAACTAGCTCCTTGGTGGACTTTTCTATCTCAGTGATGGCATCGTCAAAATTGCCCGCAGTACTCATTTTTTCAGCCTGCTTGCGAATGTTTCTGGCGGCTACGATTTTGTCATAGATTGTTTTTCGATAGGACTCTGGTTTGTCGCCAAGTTTCTTTTCGACCAGTATTTCAATCAACATCTGATGGGTATCATTGCGATCCTGTTCGTAGGAAAACTCTTCTTCCTTGCTGGCAAACTTTAACTCCCGCACCAGCACATCACCACTGCGCATATTATCGATACCAGTCTTAGTCAGCAGGTAGGCTTCATCAAGCTGCTCACGGGCTTTATCGAAATCACTTTTTTTCACCAGTTGCTCGGCGGAGGCAAGGATTTCTGAGATATTGAACTTCAGTTTATTGGTATCGTCTACGTTCTTTTTTTCGATAGCGATACGATCGAGGGCTTCCAGTAGAGCGTTCACACTCAACAGCTTTCGCTTGTAATCCCGTTCCTTTTTATGGTTCAGCAACTTTTTGGGTGAAGCGGCTCGAATAGCTTCATACATCAGCTTAACGGTTTGATCGAGTAGTGCATTGACCTTACTGGTTTCAGGTTCGAGGGCTGCTAAAATATAAGTTTCCCTGGCTTTGACATAGGCACTGTGTGCTTCCTGGCTATCACTGCTGAGGACCTGTCTGGCACCGGAAGATATTTCTAGCAGTTTTCTAAGATAGGCAAATCTGGGAGGTTTTCCGGAGATGTCTTCTGGCAGCGGGAGCGATTTTAACTGGGCCTGTAGTGCAGGGTTTAAACTAACCTGTTCAGAGGAGGACGCCCATGCAAGGTTACACTGGAATGAGGTCAGTAGGGCCAACAGGATGAAATAAATAGATTTTGGCATGGTTATTTCATGCATGAAAATGGTTCTGTTCATCATCTGTTATTAATGTGACCTCTAATAGTAACTACAGGTATAAACAGTTCAAAAAAGTTGTCGTTGTTTCTTTTTATAGATGTTTATCGGGTGGTGCTCCCTGGTATTCGGGTCGAAAATGTCCTTAGAATGCATCGATTTGGGATATTGTTCCCACAGTAACGCAACTCACTGACGAGTACAAGTGCAAATTGATGAACACATTGTTGCCAAAACAACATCCATCGAGTCTTTTATTGCTGGACTGTGCCTTAACCGTTAAACCGCTAGAAGAAATTGACGCCGCTGGAAAGCGCCTGTTTGCGGGTGTGCAGGAAAAATATAGTCGAAAAAACGATGAGCGTGGTGGTTCGTATCAAAATCAGACTAATGACCCACATATTTTCCCGCACGATGGCGCAATAAGGATAAAAGCATCGCCGGTAGCAGGGGATTGATCAGTTTATTGAGTTCAATACTCAACAGACCGCTGAACTGTAAAATGAAGATCAGAAAAAAACGACCGTAGAGTATGTCTGACTGATTGGCCCAGCGTTGGCAGGTATTCCAGCAAGAACCCGAGCAGCACAAAGGAGGTGATGGCAAATACCGCCACGAAGCCAGCCTGTTCATGTTGCTGGCGGACTATCGTGTTTAGCAACAGGGTATAACCCGTCCAAGAAACGGGCTGGAGAATGCAAACAGAGGTGCCGGGTGGCGGCTAACTAATTGCTACCGGTCTGTCGGTGACAATATCACAAAGCCCATGGGAGCCTGTTGGGCTTGTTTAAAAAGTGGTTTATGACTGGATTAAACGAATACCATCCTTTTCAATGCTGATAATGCGTTGTTTGTAGAGGCCGCCAATCGCTTTTTTAAACGCACCCTTGCTCATCCCGAACAGTCTGGATATTAACTGGGGGTCTGATTTGTCATGTACCGGTGCAAAACCGTTCTGTTTTTGCAGGTAGATAAGGATGATTTTGGCATATTTATCACGGGTTTCCTGGCCACCCTGCAGCGACAGGTCGATCTTTCCATCGGCACGGATACTCTTGATGAAGCCTTTTTTGCTCTGTCCAAAACTGAGACGCTGGAACACCTCGTCCTGATACAGAACACCCCAGTGACTGTTATTTATAATCGCCTTAAAGCCGAGGTCCGTGGTATTCGCAATCAGCAGGTCAACCTTTTGCTGAGGCCTGAATTGATGCGGCCTCAGGTCATCCAGAAACTTGTCGATTTTTGAGGATGCGGTAATCCGACCATCTCTTTTGTCGATGTAGAGATACACAATATAAGAATGCTCAACTTCCATCGGTCGATGCTGTTCGGCAAACGGAACCAGCAAGTCTTTATCCAGACCCCAGTCCAGAAAAGCGCCAATTTCCGTGCTATCCACTACTTTGAGATAGGCAAACTCACCCACTTTGGCTTTTGGGCTCTGAGTGGTTGCTACCGGTCGATCTTCAGAGTCAAGATAGAGAAAAACCTGGATCGAATCACCCAGCGCGACATGTTCGGGTAGGTGCCTGTTCGGTAGCAGTATTTCCCCCAGTTCTGCGGCATCCAGATAAACACCAAAATCCACCTTTTTAATGACCTTAAGCTCGTAACTGTGACCAATTTCAATCATGCTTTGACTCTTAGTAAATGTAATCCCGCGCCGTTGAAGACTGCGTGGGAATGTGTTTGGTTAATATTAATGGATGACGGGGCGATGATACTGATCCAGCGATCACCCGTACATAAACCACCACTCCATTTTGCTTCCATTTCATCCGGCGGGCTGTTTACCTCCACATCCTTTTACTGAAAACCCTGCATTTTCAATTATAACAGACGGCTATAGGCCGTATTTAGCCTGTCACGGTAATTCAATCCTGGCGCTACCTGCGGTCGGCCCAGCAGACGATGAACGGGCAGATTTTAAGATGATGTAAGCGGTGTAGTGTAGCGCTGAAATACCCCCGGTGTCAGGGGCTTCCAGCAAAAAACAATAAAAACGCGTTTTAGACGATCGCTAATAGTTCGATTTCGAAAATCAGTGCCTGATAGGGGCCAATCGATCCACCTGCACCGCGTTCGCCGTAGGCTAGCTGATGAGGGATGAATAACTTCCATTTGGAACCGACGGTCATCAGCTGCAGAGCTTCAGTCCACCCGGCAATAACACCTTTCACTGGAAACTCGGTGGGTTGATTACGGCTGTAGGAGCTATCAAATTCGGTGCCGTCGATCAGGGTGCCGCGATAATGCGTACGCACGGTGCTGTCTGCATCAGGGATTGCACCATCACCGCTGGTGATCACTTCGTACTGTAAACCGGATTCGGTCACGATGACATCGTCACGGATCGCATTGGTTTCCAGGAACGCAATGCTGTCGGCGCCAAATTTTTCGGCTTTTTTCGAGGACTCATCCTTCAGGCGCTGCTGCATGAGCTGAAATGCGGCATTGATCTCATCGTGTGAAACCTGTGGGGGTTTGCCAGCAAAGGCATCCTGAAAACCGGCTAGTCCGGCCGCTAATGAAACCCCTGGAAAGACAGCGCTGAACTGTTCTCCCATTTGTAGTCCGATGCCGTAGGATGCCTGGTCTTCGGTCGTGCTAAATTCTTGATCTGTCATTGTGTACCTTTATATTTTGAGTTAAATGATATTTTAAAGTCGTTTAAAACTGCGTTTCTTATCAAAAACACGCACGACAGGGGCTATTGGATAACATTTTATGGTCCGGCGCTAGCCCGAAGATTGGAAAGCTTTGCTTTTTGCACTGTCGGCTAACGCTGATATAGTCAGGTATCGCAGCAAAAGTTATTAAATTGAGTTGATTTAATCAAGAGCTCGGCGAAACTAACAGCGCTATTACTCAGATCAATTACAGCAGGGATCAAGCGATTATACTCACTGCTCTGTTGACGGTGGGAGGGAGTAGTGACTTTGACTACGTCAGTTCAGAGCTTAAAATCAGTCCGATCACCGTTAAATAGTAACGTGACGAAGTATCTTCAAACCCATAGTTCAGGAAAAAGCTTTTTATGAACCAACAAAAATCTCTGCTTAAGCAGGTTGTTGTACTGATAAGTCTGCTAATTGTCGTGTTTCCATTACCCACGCTAGCGAGTGATGTGGCAGGGCAGCTGGTTGCGTTTTCGGGAGATGTGTGGGTATCCAGCGGGCCTCAAAATCCCTGGCGAAAAGTTTCCGGATGGGAAGATCTCTACCCAGGTTATAGCGTGAAAACAGGCCGCTTAAGCGCTGCCAGTTTGCGCATGGAAGATGAGTCACTGATCCGTCTATCACAAGATGCAGAGTTTAAGGTCGAAGGTGTGCAGCTAACCTCTTTCTGGCGCAGGGCGACATCGTTTGTTTCCGAGGCCAGTCGCAGCATTAAATCCTCCTATCGATTGATTAGTGGAAAATTATGGGGGCGTAATAATAACCGCAATCTAAATACCCAGATCATTACGACCACAGCCACGATCGGTATCCGCGGGACGGAATACATGATTGAAGCGAGTGAAAACGCCAGTACGGTGAGTATTCAGGAAGGTGAGGTGGTGGCCGAAAATGAGCGCGGTCAGACCATTGTTAGAAGTGGTGAGCAGGTGGTTACACGTGCAGGACAGGCGCCTCAACGATCTACCCTGGTGCAATCGGCTGCAGCTGTTCAGTGGACCATACAGGTACCAGAGCTGATTGATCTGCAGGTATTGCTGAAAAAGGGCATCAAAGACCGCTCGATTGTGAAAAAGATTGAGCAGGCTTACCGCCAGTCGAATTACGCAACAGCACTCGATCTGCTGGCACAGGAACAGCGCAGGCAGCCTGATAGTAGTGCAATCCAGCTGGTCAGAGCCTGGATCCATATAAAAGCGGGCAACTCTGTTGGCGTATTTCCACGCCTGAAGACCTTGTCCACGCAATACCCGGGTGATGCGTCATTGCAGGAAATGATGGCTTTCAGTGCTTTCCTGAACACGCAGTATGCAGATGCCAGAAATATCATCCAGCAACTACAGCAGCGCAACCAGCTGACCGATACTGGCTGGGTGGTGAGCGCTTATCTGCATCAGGCGGCCTATGATTTAGTCGCTGCAGAACAGGCGTATCTGAAGGCGCTGGAGATTAATCCGACCAGTCAGCCAGCGCAGTTACAACTGGCAACACTCTATTTCGCCAGCGAGCAGAACCAGAGGGCGCTTGCGATGGTAAGCCAGCTGGCGGCATCTAACCCGAATTTGGCTCCGCATCGAATCTGAAAGGCTTCATCCTGCTGGCTAACAATGAAACCGCTAATGCGCTGGCTGAGTGGGAACAAAGTGAAAAAGCCGGCGTGGCCGATGCGGAAACCTACTTTGGTTTAAGTCTGGCGTATATGCGTAAAGGGCTGATTGAGCAGGCTATGCAGAGTATTGCCAGTGCGGTATTGCTGGATCCGCAACGTTCAATGTACCTAAGTTACTGGGGTAAAATGTTGCACCAGATCGGGCGTAACGATAAAGCGCTTACGGTACTCGATAGCGCCATAAGACTGGATCAACAGGACCCGACCCCGCGTCTTTATAAAGCCATCATTCTGCGTGACCTGAACCGCCCGGGAGAAGCCATCCGCCATTTACAGGTTGCTCAGGAACTGAACAATAACCGGGGCGTGTATCGTTCGCGCTCGTTACTGGATAAAGATCTGGCGGTACAGAATGTGGATCTGTCGCGTCTGTTTACCCAGCTCGGGCTGGCAGAATGGGCACATAAGAAAGCGATCAACTCGATCAAATCTGACTTCACCAATGTCTCCGCGCATATCCTGAATGCCGGTGCGTATGCCGGGGTAGGTGACCGCGCCTATGCACTGGCCAATGAAGCCCTGCTGGCACGTCTGATGCAACCGGCGAACATCAATGCCTTCAGCAGCTTCAACAGCTATACCAGCCTGTATGAAACCCCCGATAATGAGTTTAATCTCGAGCTGAGTGCCGGCAACCATCAGCAGCGCAGCGCCAGTCTTATCGCTGCGGGAGCCGTGCCTGAAAAATCATTGGCCTGGAGTGTGGCTGCAGTACACGATGGCAGCGATGGCTGGCGCAATACCAACGGCGAAAGCTTCGACAACCTGTCATTTATCGGTAAATGGCAGTTAAATGAAAAAGCCAACTTATTAATTTCAGCATCAGTAACAGATAGTGAGTTCATGTATGATTTTAACCTGCCTCGATATGAAATTGACTCAACGGATGACAATAAACCACCATTTAATATAGGTACAAAGGAACTTGAGTTGGGGTTGCATTATAGATTATCAAATGATCATGATTTGATGTTTTATATATCAGGTAACGACTTTAATGGAGGTCAAAATGGGCTAGAGATTGATCCATTTAATATTGGCGCTAGTATCTTGACCCTGGAGACTGTTTATAAAGATAGTTATGAAAGACCTTCAACCAGATTTCAGTTTCAGGGAATAAAAAAACTAAAGCAACATCAATTAATTTATGGCTTGTTGTTTTACAACGGAATGAATAACGCACATATCAACGAAGATGCAACTATTTATAACCCGGACCATACGTTAAACAACACAGTTCCAACTTTAGATAAAACGTCATCCTTTGATCTGGATATTTCATTTAGCAGTTTATACATCCAGGATAGCTGGCAAATAGCCCCGAATCTGCTGCTGGACCTGGCTGCTTATCTTGAGAGAATGGATAATGCCAATGCCCAGACCGGTGGTGAATGGAGCCTGAATGAAAACTCCGCACGCTTTGGACTAGTTTGGAATGTCAATTCTGCCCACACACTTCGTTTCGCATCGTTTGAGTATTTACTGCCTTTCATTTCAGCCAGACTCGATCCTACCGATATCGCCGGAATCCCGATCTTTAAAAATACCAACGAAGGCAGTCTGGTGACTGAAAGCGATCTGGTATGGGATTTTGAATGGAATAGCGGATTGCTCTCAACGGCTATCTTCAAGGTTCAGGAATCTTTTACCAGCGCTGCGCTGGTGGCCGGCAATCAGCTGGAAACCACTTCCAAAAGTGAAAAGCAGGGTATGTCGATCACACTCAATACACTGCTCGGACTTTCCACCGGATTGAATGTCGGGTTCACCAGTTTTGATGTAGAGGATGGGTCTCTGCCTGCGCTTGATCGTAAGGAAAATAATATTTCCATCGGGCTCACCCATGTCTATCCGAACAGTCTCAGCGTAGGAGCGAAGCATGTCGTGCGTGAGATGAACTTTGATGGTACCCGCGAAGAAGGCAACATTAATGTCACCAGCCTGCTGGTGGGTTATGAGTTCGATAACAAAAAGCAGCAGTTTGAATTCGAAGTGAGCAATCTTTTTGATCAGAAATTCAACTGGGTCACCGATAAATTCAGTACCAGCGGGGTAGCGCCCGAGCGTCTGTTTACGGCTCGATACCGCGTGAGTTTTTAAACCAGTTCGCTTTAAAAAAGCGACTGTGAACAATTTGGCTGTAGTTCATGCGCCTGGCATGCTATCAAGTAAGTCAGTAATTTACTGCATGACCCGAAAATGCGGAGTTAAACGGAGCTATTAACATGAGTTTTAACCAAAAAATATTGAATTCCAGCGCTTTAAAATCAGTTGTTTTGCAGTTGATTGTGGCGTTATGCACTTTTTCTTCGTTACAGGCTGCGACTCCCGGGCTACCGTTTACAGAGGATTTTGCTAATTCGAATCTGAAAAACGAAAGCCTGTCGACAGCACTCTGGTCGAACAAGCTACAAAAAGCATTTCTGGGTCAGCGTAATGCAAAATCGCTTGGATTAAGGAGCGGAACCACAACCACCCTGAATATCTCCAGTACTCCGATTTCCTCGACCTCAAGAAGGATTCATTCCGCCGATGTAAACGGCGATGGCTATCCGGATGCGATCGCGAACGATTTCAGTAGGCTAAATATTCACTTTAATAATCGAACAGCCGATCCGTTTTTATCACAGATTATCTCCCAGACCGGTTTTACTTCCAATATCTACGATATTGCTACCGGTGATATCGATCATGACGGTGATATCGACATTGTAGTTGCTACCTTTGGAGGCACTAATAGACTGTATCTGAATGATGGCTCAAGTCAGCCATTTCAGAATGCAACCGCCTTAATCATCTCCACCGATAGTGCTTCAACCCGCGGTATCGTGCTTGTGGATATGAACGGGGATGGCTGGCTGGATGTGGTGGCAGGCAATGAAAGCAGTGCAAACCGCCTGTATCTGAATACCGGTGTGGCTCCCTTTCTAACCGGTATAGTTGGAACCAATATTTCGAGTGATGCGGACCGGACCTACGATATAAAAGTCGCGGATCTGAACAACGACGGCTTTCCTGATGTTGCGGTTAGTAATTCAGGAACAGCGACTGAAAAATACTATCTCAATGATAAGAATATTGACACAGATAACAATCCATTTACTTCAGTTTTAGGACTTTCAATATCATCAGATATTGGTGCATTTGTAGATGCACTTGATTTGGGAGATGTGAATAACGATGGGTGGGTAGATGTGGTTACTACAGGAGGTAGTACCAATAAGGTCTATCTGAACAGTCAGAACCCGCTTACCCCGTTTGACGCCGCAACCGTCAGCAACACCATCAGCAATGAAAATGAATTTGGACGCGAAATCAAGCTACGCGATCTGGATGACGATGGAGATCTGGATGCGATAGTTGCCTATCAACGAGCACGCGACTGAATCTATCTGAATAACGGAAGCTCTACTCCGTTTAGCGGGGTCACCGGCATTGAGATATCGGTCGATACGCTGGATTCCTGGGGCATGGATGTCGGCGATGTCGATCAGGATGGCGACCTGGATATCCTGATCGCTAACGATGGTCTGGATAAGCTGTATGTGAATAATACACCGGTCACTTCCTTTGCCGCTACCGAGGCGGTAGACATCGGAATCGAAACCAATAATGCCCAGCAGATGGATATTGGTGACGTGGATAACGACGGTGATATGGATGTCGTAATAGCCAATGAGGGTACGGCGGAGCTTCTGCTGAATAACGGTACACTGGAACCTTTTCTGGGCGTCAGTCCGGTACTGATCAGCAATAAACCCTCCAGTCCGAGAAGTATCAAGCTGGCCGATGTAAACCGTGATGGCCTGCTGGATGTGATGGTAGGCGGTGCCGGCGCTTCAGTCAGGCTTACCTTGAACGATGGCGATGCCTTACCTTTTAGTGGAACCGTCGCCAATCAGTTAACCTTTGCAGCAACCGAATCCTATGTCTACTCTTTCGCCGTCGGTGATGTGAATAACGATGGCTATCCGGATGTGGTATTAGGCAAGATTCTGTTGTCGACTGGCGATGGCATTAAAACCCTGTACCTGCACGATAAAAATATCGATGCGGATACCAATCCCTACAACTCCATCGCCCCCATCAGTATCGGCGTCGCGGCGCAGGCCTTTGCGATGGAGCTGGCCGATATGAATGCGGATGGCAATCTGGATCTGGTGGTGGGGCATGGAAACTACATCTCGGCGACCTCCAGGATCAATCATCTGTACCTGGGCAATGGCAGTGATACCCCGTTCAGCGCCGGCGCGACCAATATCACCACCGATCAGGATTTTACCTCACAGATCAAGATTGCGGATGTCAACAAGGATGGCGCGCTCGATATCATCGTGGGCAATGGCTTTAATCTGGGCGGTAGTGCTTCCAATATGAAGGTTTATCTTAACGATAAATCGGGTGACCCTTTTGATACCGCGAGCGGACAGATCATTGGCAGTGATGGCCTGAAGGCAACCGGTCTGGCAGTCGGTGATATCGATCATGATTCAAACCTGGATGTGGTCTCTGTTGCGTATCAGTCGCGCAGAGTAATGCTGTATCCGATCACCGGTAATACGGCGTTTGCTAACATTATTGGCAGTGAAGTCTCGGAAGATTCAATTTCATCCTCCGCCGTTGCCATCGCCGATTTTAATAACGATGGTGATCAGGATATCTTCGTTGCTGCGGCGGGGGTCAACCGGCTTTATCACAACAGCGCTGCTGCTGAAGCGTTTAATACGGTGACGGATACCAGTATTGACACCAGCAGTTATTCAACTGTGCCGGTCAATATAGGCGATTTTAATGGAGATGGATTGCTGGACGTGATCTCCGGTGTCTGGGGGCAGGTCAATCGACTGAATATTAATAATGGTACCAGAGACCCTTTTAATCAGGCTTCGCAGGCTCTCGGCTCAGATGCGCTGTTAACCCAGGCGCTGGCGGTGGGGGATGTCAACAGGGATGGTCTGCTCGATGTTGTGAGCGGCAACAATGGGGCCAATAATCTACTGCATCTGAATAATGGCACGGCAACTCCATTTACCGGTGCGGGAATCAATATCAGTAATGTGGCGGAAACAGATGTGACCCGTGACCTTGTGCTTACTGATTTTAATCGAGATGGTTACCTGGATGTAATTGCTGGAAACCAGGGTAATCCGCTGAAAATTTATTTTAATAATCAGAATAATCTGGCTCCATATGGTGTTGCGCCGTTCCTGCCGCTCGGTACAAATAATTA
>JACNJF010000109.1 GCA_014382695.1 Gammaproteobacteria bacterium
GCAGATAATGTGGTTAAAAACCGTGAACAGGGGTGTTTTGAAACATTGCTGTAGCTACGCCGGCAATTTATATTTACCATGTAGACAGTGTCTGAGCCGACACCGTTAATTACTCAATGACAGGGAGTTTCAATGAGGTTTCTGGCTAGCGTTTTCTGCGCACTACTTTTCTCGGCCAATCTATCGGCCACCATGCTGTGTGATAACAGCTGTGATCTAAGCATCAGCTTTCCTGACGGTGGCGAAATACAGGCTACTGAATCCCTTACCCTGAACTTTGGAAGCGCTGGTGCGCTTGAGCTGGGATCTACTGGTACGGTGAATACTAATCCTCAGCCCGCTGACCTTGATTACTCGAATGGTGGCACTCTACTGTTGAATAAAGGCGATAGCATCAGCTTCGATGTAAATGGCTCAATGCTACTGGGCGAGGGTGGCAATATCGACTATAGCGCAATGCGGGTGAACTCCAGAGGCCAGCTGAATGTGAAGGCGGTTGGAGGAAGCGAAACTCTGGTTATTCAAAATCTGCAGCTGGGCACCGATCTGGTCGTCATACTGGAAGCTGCAGTGATTCGGATCGTCGGTGAGTTTACCCTGACCAGCAATGTTACCTTCAATGCTGGCTCAGCCGGCTTACAATTCATTTTCGGCTCACAAAATTTGAGCCCGGTCGCCTCGGGCTGTACCTCTACATCCACAGACGGCGGACTGGTGCTGTCTTCAGGGGCTAGCTCAACCCTCGATCTGACGGTGGGCTGCGCAATGGTACTGAACACTCCAATTATCACTGGCGCTAATATCAGTGTATTTGATCCTGGTCAGTCTCTCATCACCAGCGTAGATGGGGGGGCAGTCTTCATTGCTACTGCTAGCCCGGGAGTTCTGGTTTTAGATGAGCCGCCGGTAGAGCAGAAAAACGCCGCAGGACTGGTATCGTTGACAGGGTTCTTCCTTTTGCTATTACTTCGGTTGCTACTGAAGCATCGGCAGCTTTCTGCTGCCAGACGCCTTGCTGGCCGGTAAACGTCGACAATCCAAAAACTCTAACGCAGTCAATGATATTATGCCGAGCTGCGGGTTAAATTTCGGGATAAAATCAGATTTCGAGAGCCAGGTCATTCTATACTTAAGTACAGCTATGATAGAGGTTGGTAAACTACTACAATTCCAAGGATATAGTTATCGTCGTTAGATCAGGCACAACAAACATTATCGTGCATGGTCTGGTCAGTATATTTCAGTGTCCCGGTATGGAAGCTAAGCTATCAGCAGGATACTCATAACAGTAGAAACAGCCTGGATAAGAATAATGGATAAGCCATCAGATCTCTCCCTCGTACCAAAAGCAGCAGCCTTCTCCGTCAATATATTTCTGATCGTAATTTTTATTGCTGTTATCGTAATCGGCGTCGTAGCCTACAGTTTTCAACTGGGTTACAAGATGAATGCCGGAATCGCTCCGCAGGTTGATGCCACCATGAAAATCAAGCTGGAGACCACCACGGCTCATCTCTGGTTTGAAGAAATCATCAGTGGGGATAGAGTCGAAAAAATTGAGAATGTAATCAAACATATTGATAACGCAATCTGGTATGCACAGGCCATGCTGGAAGGTGGTAAGAATCCTGAGGGTGTTTATGTACCGATGGTTAACCCGTTGATGCGCCAGGATATCAGAGAGGTTCTGGCAAAAATCAGGGTTTTCAAGACGATTATTATCGAACGCTATGAAGCGATGCAGACTTCCGGGGTGGGTACGCCGATTGACCAGCGAGTGGATGGCGTGTTTAATAATTTTCAGGAGCAGGCCAATGTGGTGGAGGCGAAACTGCAGGAAGCCATTGCCGCTGACCTTAAGCAATACCGTTTTCTACAGTTTTTTTTGCTGGTCTCGCTGATCGTTATTACCGTTCTAGTGCTGTATATCTTTTTTCGCTATGAAAAAAAACGTGAAGAAAATCTGGCCTCTATCCAGGAGGCTCAGAATCGGGTAAAAATATTGAGTGGCTTCCTTCCCGTGTGTTCGTCCTGCAAAAAAATTAAGGATGATGAGGGTGACTGGCATCAGATAGAGTCTTATATCAAAGAACACTCAGAGGCGGTTATCAGCCATAGCATCTGTCCGGAATGTTCGAATAATATTTATCATAAATTTGTGCAGAAATCCGCATCAAGATAAACCGGATGTAGATAAATCTTCCGTGTTACCGGTAATATATTGACCAGCTCCGCGTTACTGGAAGCGGGTAAACCGCAGGAGAGTAAAATGTCACAGACGGATATCACAGGTAGTTGCCTGTGTGGAAAGGTCAGTTATCAATTATCCGGAAACTCCGGCGTATTTCAGTATTGCCACTGTTCAAGGTGTCGAAAATTTAGCGGCAGCGCTCACGCCGCCAATCTCATTGTGTCTCCTGAGCAGTTTAAATGGCTATCCGGTGAAGACCATGTAGGACGATTTGAACACCCGGATGCAAAACATTTTGCGACGTCCTTCTGTAAAAACTGTGGTTCTTCTTTGCCCTGGCTGGGCAAGAGCCGCAAAGCGGTCGTAGTTCCTGCCGGAACACTGGATGTCGACCCCGGCATCCGGCCGTCGCAGAATATATTCTGGGGCTCCAGGGCCGAGTGGTATCAGGAAGCGGCTGATCTGGTAAAGCATGACGAATTACCCGCGCGCTAAAGTCACGGTAGCAATATTGACGCTTAGGGTTAACCACAGAAATGACTGACTCTTTAGCGACAGCCTCCGGCAAAGCAGGCCTGGCACCCGGCTCACTTATCCATGTTGGAGAAGTACTGCAGCCGGTTACCCGCATGACGCTGATTGATTACAGCAAAGAGTCGATGGTCGAAATGGAGATTCAGAGCCTGGAGCAAATACTCCAATATAAGGACAGTGATACGGTTACCTGGGTCATTATCGAGGGTTTAACCGATGTCAGTATCGTAGAGCGTATCGGCGCTATGTTCGGCATTCATCATCTGGTACTGGAAGATATCCTGAATACTCATCAGCGTCCAAAATTTGAAGAGTATGATGACCATCTTTTTATTGTCCTCAAGGGTTTAATCTCCGCCCAGAACAAGTTCACGGTGGGCTATGAGCAGATCAGCCTGCTGGTGCTGAAAAACTTTGTGTTTGCCTTCAAGGAAAAACAGGATGATCTTTTTTCACCCCTGCTGCAGCGACTCAGAACCAGCAAGGGTCGATTTAGAAGCCTTGGCTCAGACTATCTGGCCTATTCAATCCTGGATACCATCGTGGATCAGAATTTTGTGTTACTGGATGACCTCGATGAAGCGATCACGGCACTGGAAGAACGCTTGCTGGTGTCAGAGCCGAACAGGAATACGCTGAATAGTATTCAAAAGCTGAGGCGTGAAATCATCAGCATCCGCAGGCATGTGTCGCCGGTCAGAGAGCTGATGGCGGAAATGCTGCGCAGTGAGTCGGTATTGATACAGCAGTCTACGTATATCTATCTGAAGGATGTGTCTGACCATACCATCCGCGTCATCGAGTCGATTGAATTATATCGCGACCTGCTAACCGGACTGCTAGATATCTATATCTCCAGTGTGAGCAATAAAATGAATGAAGTGATGAAGGTGCTGACGGTATTCGCTTCGATCTTTATTCCGTTAACCTTTCTGACCGGTATCTATGGAATGAACTTTGAGTTTATGCCGGAGTTAAAATGGAAATGGGCCTACCCGCTACTGTGGATTTTATTTATCACGATTCCACTGGTATTGCTGACCTACTTCAGACGCAAGAAATGGTTGTGAGCAAGCGCTGCGGCTGCTAGATGATGCCTTAAGTCTGCAGGCAAAGTTACGCAAATGATTGCACGAACCATGCAACAGGCTCCTGGTCCCGGCAGATTTAAAATCTCAGGGTCAGTTGTGTGTCAGCGCAATTTTTTTTATCCAGATTAGATAAGGTGATGCCGAGCAGGCGCACACTCATGCCCTCGCCAAAGGCTTCGTTTAACAGATAGTGCGCGGTGCTGAAAATAGACTGATAATCGTTCACCGGGGTTAGCATTGAGTGGCTGCGGGTGATCTGGGTAAAGTTGGCAAACTTGATCTTGAGGGTTACCGTGCGCCCCGCAGATTGTTGACTGGAGACACGGCGCGTGACTTCCTGGGCGATCCCCTGCAGGCTCTCGATTAATCGGTCGAGTGAAGTCTGATCCTCGATGAAGGTGGTTTCAGCGCCAATCGATTTGCGCTCTCTATGCGCGACCACTGGTCGATTGTCCTGACCATTGGCGACGTCAAAAAAATAATGTCCCGACTTGCCGAAAAGCGATACCAGTTCCTCCAGGCTCCATTGTTTTAATTCGGCGCCGTTGCGAATGCCAAGTGACTTCATTTTACTCGCGGTGACTTTACCAACACCGAAGAATTTCTCGATCGGCAGGCGGTCGATGAATTGTTGAGCACGATTCGGGGTAATCACGAACAGACCGTCCGGCTTGTCGTAATCGGAGGCTATTTTAGCCAGAAATTTATTGATCGAAACGCCGGCCGAGGCGGTCAGTCCGGTGCTGCGATGAATCGCCTGTTTGATCTCGCTGGCCACATCGGTAGCCGTCGGCAGGCCTTTCTTATTCTCACTCACATCCAGATAAGCCTCGTCCAGCGACAGTGGTTCGATTAAGTCGGTGTATTGCTGGAATATGCCGTGGATCTGGCGCGAAACCGATTTGTAAACGTCAAATCTGGGCTTGACAAAAATAAGTTCAGGGCATTTTTTACGCGCAGTTACTGAAGGCATGGCCGAATAAACACCGAATTTGCGGGCTTCATAACTGGCCGCGGCAACTACACCTCTTTTTCGTGAACCACCCACCGCAACGGGTTTACCGATCAGCTCAGGATGGTCGCGTTGCTCAACCGAGGCGAAGAAGGCATCCATATCGATGTGGATGATTTTGCGCATAGGATTACCTGTGATAAATGCTCGGACGCTGAAATTGAAAGTTTATGAGCGGCCTAGTCTACTAGACCGGCGCACAGTTAACACCGTCTAAAGAGTCATCAGACAGCCATAAAAAAGGGCCACAATGTGGCCCTTCAAGGTGTTATAGAAGCGTTTAGTTATTAAGGAAGAGTACTGGTAGCCGTTGCCGTTTGAGTAGCGTCCCAGTCGCTATCCAGAGTTATAACGACCTGATCACCGTTATCAAATGCCAGTGCACCTGCATCCACCAGAGTAATGGTCAGGGTTCTTCCATCCGCACTGAGTATTGCTCCAGAGCCAACCGTGCTGATGGCATTTGCGTTTGGACCTGCACCACCGTTGTTAAAGACAAGAATACCGGTTCCACCAGCGACCAGCTGAGCGCCGGTTATTAGTGTGCTTTCTTTAATACCGGTTACCGTTGTTGTATCGATGCGATGGGTTGTGGTGACAATGATGGTAGAGGTTGTTGCCGCATCAAGGCCATTGGTGATGGTCGCTGTCATCGTGGTATTGACGCCACTTTGTAAGACAAATGGTATCGCCGGTATGCCAAAGCTGCCGGGCAGTCCAACAATCGGACCTGCACCATCGATATCCGACCAGTCGTTGCCGTTAACATCGTTGATATCTTCAAACGTTAACAGGCCATGAGCGATCGTCGGTGCGGCAGTATAGGCCGGTAATGGGAAGGCATTGCCACCGGCTGCAGGGTCCAGCAGCAAATCATCGCCCCAGGCATTCGAGTCGATGGTCAGGGTATTGCCGAGGACCGTGTAATTGACCGCCGCAAGGTTACCATTCGCAGGGAATACACTCAGTGTCGCGTTGGTGCCATCATCGAATACAAAGGTATCGCCATTGACGGGTACCACGGTTTCGTTGAATGTCAGCGTGAGTGAATCGCCATTATAGGTAGCACTGGTAATGAAAGGAGGCATTGCATCGCGTATCACCACTTTCGGATTAACCGCCGCGATAGATACATTGCCAGCTGAGTCGGTCACGTCATCGGTAAAGTCGATGATAGAGCCATCATCGGCAGCAAGGGTGAAGACGTTGTCAACGATGGTCGTCATCAGATCGACATTGACTGCAATACCACGGTCGTTCTGGGTGACATCGTTTAACGCCGACCAGTTCGACAGCGCAGCGATACCACCATAAGTCGGGTCAGTAACTGCCGTGACATCTTCCGAGAAGGCGACACCAAGGGTACGACTGGCGGCCGCGTCCATCGCGGTGTAGGCTGCTGAGTCATAGCCGCTGGTGATGAATGGAACGCCGGTGGTTGCATTGACGGTGTTATTAGCGAGCAGTTCCATTGCCAGCGAATTATCATCGTTGGCGGTAAACAGAGTCGCGCTACCATCTGCAGATAGATTATCCAGTAGTTGCGCGGTGACGTTCAGGTAAGGCGTACCACCGACAACCCCGCCGACGTTGGATAACTCTCCACCATTACCAAAGGTTTCTCCGGTGACCAGGAAGTTGTTTGCTGGAGTGACACCATAAGAAGTCTGCAGAACCGTGGTTGGTTCAACCGTATCAACCAGTGTCAGTGTGTTATCCGCACCAGGGTAACCGAGGTCATCCAGTGGTGTGACTGTCACTGTCCAGCCGGCTTCAACATTGTTTAACACCAGATTGACCGGGTTTGCATTCACCGGAATAAATGGAGTGACTGGAGTTATTACCAGATTGCCGGCCAGATCGGTAATGGTGATCGGCGGCGCGGTCTGCACCACACCCAGCTCATTAGCAATGGTCAGCAGGTAGGCACTCGCTGTGCTCGGTGTGAAGGACACCAGCGCCTGATCACCATCAACGGCGGTAGCGGTAGCGCCCATCGCCAGGTGAAGTGCGTTGAGACGCGCGGAGGCTTCGCCAGCCCCTATGCCATTATCATTGGTCGCGTTGAGCTGTTGAATCACCAGTCCGGCGTCACCATCCTGAACATCCGCAAAAACAGCGTTCTGAGAGAGTTGATAGGCATCGATGTCGACCCCTGAGTCATCCGTCTTGAGCTGGGTAAGCGTGACGGCTGGAGCTGTTTTATTGACTTCTACGAAGGTTGACATCGCCAGTCGAATGAAATTGCCGTTACCGATTGGCGCTGCTGCAATCGCAGAGTCATAGGTCATAGTGGCCGCAGCATTCAGTCCGAGCGGGTTACCTGCAAGGTCGGTAAAGTCGATGTTGAGTAGATTGACATGGATACTCTGACCCTCACTCAGGTTGCTCGGCATCGTAATCTTGATACTTTTACTATCGGCCGCGCGCGTTATCGAGGCCGGAGTTACATAGGTCGCGGAAGCGCTTTCATCGCGATCCAGAATGCCATCACCGGCATTAGCGCCAGTATCGTTCCACACCATAATCTCAACTGAGTTCTGCAGGGTGGCAATATCGATCGAATTGGCCAGTGGTTCATTGAAGTTGATCACTATGCCGGTGCCGGTAGTCGTCAGATCGACGTCATCGTTAAAAAGACCCGGATTGCCATTGGTAACCGTATCGACGCGCGTCACAAACGGTGCAATCGTATCCAGTGCAGCAACGATAGGAGTGACCATGACCGCGCCGACTTCTACCCCTGAAGTCCAGTCATCGGTTGAAATGGAATTCGCCGTTAAGCCGTTATTGAACTGAACATTGGCTACTGTATAACCGGCAACCTTGGGTTCAAGGCTGGATTTGCTCGGTACATTCTGGAAACTGAAAAAGCCATTTGCATCCGTGGTGGTGGTCAGATTTTTCACCGCATAGGATACATTGACCCCATTGAATGCCCCGTTTGCAAGTACCGCGGTATCAGTACCAGCGCCATCGTAGGTCTGAGTCATTTTCAGACTCACGGTGGTATTCGCAAGATGAACACCGGTGGTGCTGTCGCGTAAGATACCGGTTATAGATGCGTTGAGAGCGGGCAGTACAGCGGTTCCTGCCTGGGCGACGAAGCCATCGATAAAGGTTTCGGTATCGGCATTAACGGCACAGGTGGTCGCCGTTGCTGCTGCGGAATTTGAGTCGGAACAGATACCATCACCGCCGTAATCGAGCACAGAAGCCGGTGCGGTTACGGTGACGCTGGCGCCCAGATAACCTGCCGGGGGTACGATCGTCAGCAGCAGTGCCTGCTGAGTGGTAGCGGTACCGGCTAATACGGTATTGGTTTCAGATTGCAGCAGCGCAGCACTGGAAGTGTTCACCACAACGTCGGTAACCGGTATATCAGTAAATTGATAGGTGCCACCAAGGCCGGTGACCACCGAGCGTCCGCCAATACTGACCGTAGCGCCGGCTACTGGATTACCCTGAATGTCCTGTACCACACCGATCACTGTACCAATCGGGTTGGCGACTCGGGTGAAGTTTTTGTCCACTTCTGCAGACGTTGTTGAGGTGCTGGTGTCACCGTCCATACAACCCGATAAAGTAACCACCATGGTGGTTGCCAGAATCAAAGTTATTGCGGTAGATAATTTATTTTTTTAAAAATGTGTTCTCCATTGCTTGAAAAATTTATGAATGTTTATGGTAAAAATCATTTTTAAGGCCGAGTTGCAGCGGATAAATCGGGATGATGAATTTATGCGTTAGATTTTGCCTCCCTGTCGTATTAGCGGGTTGTTGAACGTAACTGTTGAGTGTGTCGTTGTGAGCGCTCTTTTTACGCGAGTGCACGATCCGTTGTCGTGGTCTTCCTGTTCGCACATAAAAATATTGATGTGTAGTGCCACCCTTGAGTAATTCCTTCTCTGGTTTAGTTTATTGTATGGTTGTTTACGTGTTGTGATCGGTAAATGGAGCCGGAACCATGCTGCACTAAAAAACCACTGGAAACGATAAAGCTTTAGGAGTTATAGAGCGGTTTTGATGCTGAAATTAGTTGCAGTTAGATTTATTTAATCTCAACAAATAAGAAATCCTTTAGTTTTTGTATGGTTAAATGTCGCGACTTAAGTATATAACACAAAAAAAACCATTGTATATAAATGATGTAATAACCGGCCAATGATTTATTCAGTCTACACCTGAATTAACATTCATATGGGGAATTTGCCGCATGATAGGCAGCGCGATACCTGATGATGTTTGTTGCACTGTTTTATCCACGAAGCTGAGCCTGTACGTTAAAATGTGCTGGTCTGGTTATGATCGGGAGTCTACTCGAAAATGACAGCGAACTCTGAGGCGCTGAGGGGTTCCTGTGGTTTGGAGGTTAAGGAGTGATCAGAGAATTGGCGACATCATCCGCCTGTCTGCTGAAATCGGTAATCATTATAGTGGTTATGACGATGGTGGTATCGGATTAGTAAAGTTACTGGTAAGTGTTGCCCTGATGCTTCAGCCAGCCGCCGATGTGACGGCGCGCCGGGTCACGATGAGTCCAGTGGATAACACCGCCTTTTGGGTTCCATTCATATTCCCCATAGAACGCGACATGGTCACCTTTTTTAAGCCCCTGTATGCGCTCGGAAAGATCAATATTATGAGCAATCAGTACCGTTTGTCCATGCGCAAGTTTAAGGATGAAGCGTTGATGTCTTGAACCTTTCAGGTCATCGTCGAGAATCTTAATCACAATCCCTTCATCTGCGATCTGTATATTGCTCAGGCTCTGGTCAAAGGCCTGATGCAGGGTGGCTGGTGTGCTTTGTGCTCGCACAGAAAACCAGTCCAGCGGCAGATTCTGTGAATAGATGTAGGCTGCAGCCAGTGCTGCAGCGATCAAGTGTAAAAAAGGTTTCATTTTTTGGCCTGTTTCAGGCTAAAGTCTGGCGTTGGGATATAAGGTGCTAACAATACCCAAACTGTAAAAAACTAATCAGCCGAGTGCACGCCGTAGTTGATCAGACAGGAGGCGATGTATTGCTTCTTTTCATCAGGGTCTTCAATGCCAGCCATTTGTGCCTGCTCTGCACAGAAGCTGCGATATTCATCATCGTTGGGCGATGCGTCCGTTGCGTAAGCACTATTCAATACCGCTGCAAGGCATAAAAAAGTAAAAAAATGTGGAAGCTTCATCAGGGTATTCACTCGCTAAATTCAGGTTTTTTAAAAGCAGGCTTGATACTGCGTTTTTATGAGATTATAAAGCGATAGTAAAGACAAAATTATTGCATATTACAACCATATTTTTTTGATGACGGTGGATTCCAGCTATGTGGACTAAAAAGACAGTGCGAGCGAGTTAAGTGATGGACATCGGCCTGCTCAAAGCTTTTATCGAAGTCTACCGTTCGCGCCATTTCGGGCATGCGGCAAGGAGCCTGTATATAAGCCCATCGGCCGTCAGTGCTCGCATTAAACAGCTTGAAGATGAGCTGGGTACACGTCTGTTTACGCGCGACCGCAATAATATTGAGTTAACCAATGCAGGGCAGAAGTTCCTGTTGTATGCGAACAATATACTGAATACCTGGAACCGGGCGCAACAGGACATAGCGATTCCAGAAGGCGTTGATACTTTTTTAAGCGTGGCAACACTGCCCAGCGTATGGGATATGTTTTTGCAAAACTGGCTGATCTGGGCGCATACCAATAATCCTGCTATTGCGTTGCAGACGGATGTGATGCAGTCGGAGCTCATGACACGGCATCTGCTGGATGGCGTGCTCGACCTGGGTTTTGTACTGGATCCACCAAAAACACCGCAGTTGCTGGTCAAGGAGCTGATGCCGGTAGCGCTGATTATGGTGTCTTCCGTTCCCGCGATGAGTGCACAGCAGGCGGTGGCGGAGAATTATATTCTGGTTGACTGGGGCACTTCGTTTGGTATGTTCCATGCCCGCCAGTTTCCGGATATGCCAGCCGCTAGATTGCGAGCCAGCGAAGGACGGATTGCACTGGCATTGTTGCAGGGTTGCGGAGGTGCCGCTTATCTGCCGGAAACGTTGGTGAGCTCGCAACTCGACGTTTCCCTGTTCCAGGTGAAGGATGCGCCGGTGATCCATAAGGATGCCTATGCGGTTTACTCTCGGTCCAGTAGCAAGCTCTTAACCATCGAAAAAGTTTTACGCTGGTTTGATTAATTCCATTGACTAGAAACCACGTGGGTGACTTTTTATACGCATGAAGGCCCCTGTCGAACAGAAATTTTGTTCGTGACAGTTACTATTATTCGTTTTCAATCTTATTTTTTAGCGGATATAAATGGGTTTTCCACGCTAATTGGTCTGTATCTTAAGTTTTCAGCCTGTCGGCAGCGCAACTCGAAAGCCTGAAAGGTAAGGCCGATCTGGTCGGAAAAAGCATATTTTTCCGTGATGGAAAGCAGTTCCCCAATGTAAAGAGGTAAGGTTGATGGCGAAACAGGGTATTGAGGACATCGATGAATTCGATTTACCTGACAGCTATGAAGAATCGGAGTCTTCCATAAAGCACGATGAAAAACGTCATGCCAGAGAAGTGAGAAAAGAGCTGGATCGACGGCTCGAGTTAAGACGCCTGCGCCTGCTATTGGATGACAATGAGTTTGATGATCTCGAATAGACTCTAAGCTGTTAATATGTGGCTGCATTGACTGAACTCTTTTTTCAAGCGCCAAAAGCCACTCTTCTGTATTTCTTATCAACTTAAACTACTTTGCTGCCGGTTTAGCCGGATCGGTTGGCTATTATTTAAATAGATACTGAGGTCGATTCGACTAAATGGTTTGCTACGCCCTGACTTCACGGTAGAATCCGCGTTTTTATCATCAGTTTCGGAGTAATAGCGAAATGGGCAGAGCCTATCAAAACCGCAAGGAATCCATGGCTAAAACGTCTGACGCCAAGGCCAAGGTTTACAGCAAGTATGGGCGTGAAATTTATGTCTGTGCGAAGTCAAGCGGAACTGACCCGAGTGGAAACCTGGCGCTGCGTGGACTGATTGACCGGGCCAAAAAAGATCAGGTGCCAACCCATGTGATTGAAAAGGCCATTGCCAAGGCGCAGGGCGCTGGCGGTGAAGATTTCTCCGTCGCCCGTTATGAAGGCTTCGGGCCGGGTGGCAGCATGGTGATTATTGATTGCCTGACCGATAACCCGAATCGTACCTTTGGTGATGTGCGTCAGTGTTTCACCAAAACCAAGTGCAAGATCGGTTCTCAGGGAACTGCCAGTCATATGTTTGATCATGCCTGTATTCTGGCATTTCAGGGGGATGACGAGGAAGCTGTGCTGGAAGCCCTGCTGGAAGCGGATGTGGATGTTAGTGATATCGAAAAAGATGCCGATAAAATCACCGTGTTTGCACCCAACACCGAGTATTTCAAGGCTAAACAGGCATTGCTCGATACACTGGGAGAAATCGAGTTTGAGGTTGATGAAATCCAGTTTCTGCCAAAAAGCACCACACCACTGGGTGCGGAAGATGCAGAAATGTTTGAAAAGTTTTTAGACATGCTGAACGATCTGGACGATGTGCAAAACGTTTATCATGACGCCGAATATTAGCCTGGGTTCAACTCCGAACCTCTCATAACAGACTGCACGCCAGAGTTTCTGGATCTGGCGGCAAGTCTGCCAAACTCCAGTCGCTAATCGTTTTCGAGTTGTGCCTGATAATTTCCGAGCATCGCCAGATGGTTCAGGCGCGCCCGTTTTAGTAACGCCTGCTGAGCGGCCGCAACATTTTCCGCTTTTCCATGCCAGGCCTGTAACGCCGTCTGTTGCAGGGCGCGCCCATACGAGATGCTGAGTTTCCAGGGCGCGTCAGCCGCCTGCTGGTTGAGTGCATTCAGATTCGCAGTCGCTTCTTCAGGCCCCAGTCCGCCGGATAAAAAGTTGATACTGGGAACTGCAGCGGGCACCGTGCGGCGGAATACCCTGAGTGTTGCCGCAGCGACTTCATCCGGTTCGGCGCGGCGTAATTCCTTGCCCGGCAGTACCATATTGGGTTTCAGTATCATCAGTTCCAGCACCACTTTATGTCGATGCAGTGCCTCAAACACGGCAAGCTGTACGGCCTGAGTCACTTCCGCATGGCGCTCGATGTCATGTGTTCCATCCATCAAGACTTCCGGCTCAACGATGGGTACGATACCCTCGGCCTGACAGGCGGCGGCGTAACGAGCCAGCATCTCTGCGTTTGCCTGGATCCCGTGCTGGCTGGGCAGATGTTGATCCACGGCATACACTTCACGCCATTTGGCAAACCGCGCGCCCTGAGATTTATAGCCCTGCAGGCGTTCCGACAGTCCATCCAGTCCCTGAGTGATCAGGTCACCGGGCGACAGGGCGAGTGCTGTTGTACCTTTGTCAACCTTGATGCCGGGCACTATCTTCTGTGCCCAGGCGGCCTGCTGAATGAGCTCTCCGCTATCGATTTTCTGGTTCAAGGATTCTTCAAACAGAATGATGGCACTAATATACTCACCCAGTCCCTCGGTGCTGACCAGCAGGCTGCGCCAGATACGCCGGTTTTCTTCGCTTGCTTCGACGTCGATAGATTTGAAACGTTTTGCAATGGTGCCCGTGCTTTCATCAGCAGCGAGAATTCCACGGCCTTTTGATACCATGTCGTTGATGGTGCTTTCCAGTTCGCTTAGATATTGCATGATGTCTCTCCTTTCTAAATTTTAATTATTACTCCTGACTTTCCGGCTGAATGATGCAGTGATTTAGCAACGGATCTTCGGGGTATTCTACGCTTTCCTGTGCTGAGTTCCACAAACGCCCCGCTTATAGCTGCTGCTTGCGTTTCAGATATTTGCTGATGGCATGTGCCACGGCGGTAAAGCCAAAACTGGCGGTAACCCCGACAAAGGAACCCAGTCCGCTGGCACAGTCGAGCGTGGTCTGATTTTCAGAGCCAGGTTTTTCATAGCTGATACAACCGTCGGCCGTTGGATATAGCGGTTGCTGGGTGGAGAACACGCAGTCGATACCAAAACGGCGTTTAGGGTTACGTGTGTAATCCAGCTGGCAGCGCAGATTAGAGCGCATCTTGGCCAGTAGAGGATCGTTATAGGTGCGGGTCAGGTCGCACACCTCGATTTTGCTGGGGTCGGTCTGTCCACCCGCGCCGCCGGTAGAAACCAGGGGGATTTTATGGCGCCGCAGATAATGCACCAGCGACATTTTGTGCTGGACCTGGTCGATGGCATCGATCACATAGTCAAACTGCTGGAAGTTGAATTTTTCAAGATTGGCGCGGGTTACCAGGTCGTCGATGGCGCTACATTCACATTCTGGATTGATCTGGCGGATTCTTTCCGCCAGCGCCACCACCTTACTTTGCCCGATGGTGCTCAGCAAGGTATGAATCTGGCGGTTGGTGTTGCTCAACTCGATATCATCGTGATCGATCAGGGTGATATGACCGATTCCGGAGCGGGCTGCCGCTTCGGCGGCCCACGAGCCTACACCGCCGACGCCGACGATGCAGAAGCTGGCCTGCTGTAGATGATCGAGCGCAGGGATGCCATAGATACGGGCCAGGCCGGAAAAGCGCAACAGGTAATTTTCACTGGGCATATAAAGTTATTAGTAACGGATATCGGTCTGCTATTTGAGTTCAAAACTGACACGATTACAATAACCCGAATCATAGATCAGGAGTCAGCATGAAAAGTCGTTGTTTATTTACCATCTCGGCACCATCGGGAGCAGGAAAAACCAGCCTGGTGAAGGCGCTGTTAAAAAAAAGGGCGGATATCACGGTTAGCGTTTCTCACGCCACCCGGGATAAAAGACCCGGTGAACAGGATGGGCGGGATTATCATTTTGTCAGTATCGAGCACTTCGAACAGATGGTATCGCAGGATGCTTTTCTGGAGCATGCCAGAGTATTCGATAATTATTACGGAACTTCGCAGCAGGGAGTGAGTGAGCTGCTGTTGCAGGACCAGCATGTGATTCTGGAAATCGACTGGCAGGGCGCACAGCAGGTTAAACAGAAACTACCCGATACGGTCGCGATCTTTATTTTGCCTCCGTCGCGAGAGGCCTTACGCCAGCGGCTAACGGACCGAGGCACCGATAATGACAGCATTATACAGCGCCGCATGCGCGAGGCCGATCGTGAAATGTCACATTACAGTGACGCTGAGTATCTGGTCATTAACGATGATTTTGATCAGGCCCTGATCGACCTGGAGTGCATCATTCACAGCCAGTCGTTGAAGCTGGAGACTCAAAAGCTAAAAAATATTGGTTTAATTGCTGCTATTACGCAGGAAACAGTATAGAAGCGGCGGCTGATTTGTTACTATGTACGGCTGTTTAATAAACTACCACTCCATGGAGTCAAGCAATAATGGCACGAATTACAGTTGAAGATTGTCTGAAAAATGTTGATAACCGGTTTGATCTGGTATTACTGGCGTCCCGCCGCGCGCGACAAATCTTAAACGGAGCCGATCCACTGGTACCGGAAGATAACGACAAGCCGACCGTGATTGCGTTACGCGAAATCGCAGAAGGCCTGATCAGTAATGCCGGTATGGATGACATGGAAACCAGACATGCGATGGCCGCGATTTCTACCGATGATCAATTGTTGAAGGAAATTGCACAAAATAGCATGCATATGGATTGAGGCGACGGTACGAATCGTTTATCCGCCATGGCTGTGCTAGCTAAATCATTACCAACGTTACTGTCCGGATCACCGCTCATTAAAACCGGGTTGAATGGTTTATGCTTCGCAGCTGGCAATAAGATGTATCGTGCCAGGCGCTCAGGATAACCCCGAAAATGACGAGTCCGGTTCCCGTCAACCCCTATTTACAACTGCCGGATAGTCCCGCTAACAATGAAAAGCGCTATTTGATCAGCGATCTGTGCGCTGAACTAGAGCGTTACCTGGAAAGCCCCCAGATTGCCGAAGTTTATCGCGCCTATCTTTTTGGTGCGCAGGCCCATGAAGGCCAGAAGCGTGTCTCTGGCGAACCCTACATTTATCACCCCATTGCAGTTGCACGGATCATGTGTGAGATGCAGATGGATTATAAAAGCATCATTGCCGCGTTATTGCATGATGTCATCGAAGACACCCCCACCCTGAAAGAACAGCTGGCCGAAAACTTCGGTGATGAAGTTGCCGAGCTGGTGGATGGCGTGAGCAAGCTAACCCATCTTGATTTTGTCTCCAAGGCCGAACAGCAGGCGGAAAATTTCCGCAAAATGATGCTGGCGATGGTGAAAGATATCCGTGTCATCATCATCAAGCTGGCGGATCGGTTGCATAACATGCGTACGCTGGAGGCCATGCGTGCCGACAAGCGGCGCCGTATCGCCAAAGAAACGATGGATATCTATGCGCCGATTGCGAACCGTCTGGGCATCTACAACATGCGCCATGAACTGCTCGATCTATCGATTAAAAATGCCTACCCGATGCGTTATCGGGCATTGAATAATGCCTGTAAAAAGGTAGTTGGGCATCGCAAGGAAATCTTTCAAACCATAGAGTCGGCCATCAACGAGCGACTCAAATCGGTCGATATCAAGGCCACGGTGACGCACCGGCGCAAAAACATCCATAGTATTTACAGCAAGATGAAGGAAAAGAAAATCAGCTTCAGGGAGCTGACAGATGTGTTTGGAGTGCGCATCGTGTGTGATTCGGTGGATGATTGCTACCGAATTCTGGGCGTTATGCACAACCTGTATAAGCCGATACCGGGCAAGTTTAAGGATTATCTGGCGATCCCCAAAGCGAATGGCTATCAATCCCTGCATTCGAGCCTGTTTGGACCGCATGGCGTGCCGATCGAGGTGCAGATCCGTACCCTGGCGATGGAACGTTTTGCCAATTCGGGTATTGCAGCGCACTGGCTCTACAAGAAAGGTGAAGAAAGTGGTTCTGAAACCGCACAGACCCGTGCACTCGAATGGCTCAAAGGGCTGCTCGAAATGCAGCAACGCGCTGGCAGCTCGCTGGAATTTCTGGAAAGCGTCAAGGTTGATCTGTTTCCGGACGAAATCTATGTTTTCACCCCGCAGGGTGACATCAAAAAATTGCCACGCAACGCGACCGTAGTCGATTATGCCTATGCGGTGCATACCGATATCGGTAACACCTGCGTGGCTGCTCGCATCGACCGGCGCATGTCACCGTTAAGTTCAAAGCTGTATAACGGTCAACTGGTGGAGATTATTACTTCAGAGCAATCGCGCCCGCATCCGAGCTGGCTTAACTATGTGATTACCGCCAAGGCGCGCACCAATATCCGTCATTTCCTGAAATCACTGCAACAGGCCGAGGCTGAAAAGCTTGGCCAACGCTTGTTGCTGCAGGCGATGAATCAGTTGATGAGCAAGGAATACCAGCCAGATGAGTCACAAATTAAACGCGTACTGGACAAATATCGTCTGAAAAACTATCAGGCACTGTTATCGGAAATAGGGCTGGGTAACCGCAATGCCAGCCTGGTGGTGAAAGCACTGGTCGATGGTGATAGCAGTATCGATAGCCATGAGTTTGATTCGTCCGGAAAGCCTTTTCCGATCAAGGGCACGGAAGGCCTGGTGGTTTCTTTTGCCAAATGCTGTCGGCCGGTACCGGGTGATCATATTGTTGCGCACTTCTCTCAGGGCAGAGGTCTGGTGGTACATCGACTGAGCTGTAAAAACCTGCAGGATCCACAGCATAGCCACCGTAAACAGGAAGTACAGTGGTCGGAACATATGCAGGGTGAATACCTGGCGGCGATACGGGTTGATGTGCAGAATCAGCGTGGCGTACTGGCTCGACTGGCAGAAACCATTTCCAATATGTCGTCCAATATTGAGCAGGTGAATCAGTCTGAAAAAGATGGCCTGATCTCCACCACCGAATTTGTGATCACGGTGCGTGATCGTATCCATCTGGCAAGGATCATGAAAAAACTGCATGCACTGCCAATCGTGAATAAAATTATTCGAATTTAATCTAGCGAGAAAATCTCATGAGCAAACAAATTATTTCGACAGATCAGGCCCCAGCCGCGATCGGCACCTATTCGCAGGCCGTGAAAGTGGATAAAACCGTTTATCTGTCGGGCCAGATTCCGCTTAATCCTGCCACCATGCAGGTGGTTGAAGGGGGCATCGAAGCCGAAATTAAACAGGTGTTCGACAATCTTTCGGCGGTTTGCAGCGCGGCGGGCGGAAATCTACAGGACATCGTAAAGCTCAATATTTTTCTGACTGATCTGAGTCATTTTCCAGTCGTGAATGAAATTATGGCGAGCTATTTCAAAACCCCTTATCCGGCACGAGCTGCCATCGGCGTGGCATCCCTGCCGAAAGCGGTTGGGGTAGAAATGGATGCGATCATGGTAATACAGTAAACCCACTAACGGCATGAGTGACTGGAGCAGGGAAGATGTCGCCACCCTGAATGGTGTGGGGCCACGACTCAGGGAAAAGCTGCTCCGGCTGGGGATTCAGAACAAGCAGCAGATGCTGTTCCACCTGCCATTGCGCTACGAAGACCGCACCTTCATCACTCCCCTGAGTGCATTACAGTCCGGACACCGAGTTCTGATTCAGGCACAGATTCTGAGTGCATCGGTAAGTTACCGTCGACAGGGTCAAAACCGCCGCATCATGCAACTCAGTGTAAGCGATGACAGTGGATTCTTAACCCTGCGCTTCTTTAATTTTTCTGCCAGTCAGCAGCAGCGTCTGCAAAGTGGAAACTGGATTCGTGGTTACGGTGAAGTGCGGCTGGTGCAGGGTCGCCTGGAAATGGTGCACCCGGAGTACGAAATCATAAACCCGGATTCTCCTCCGCCCTTAAACCCCAGTCTGACCCCTGTCTATCCGGTGACGGAAGGCCTGCATCAGCTTGGTCTACGTAAACTGATGCAACAGCTGATGACACAGCTGGAGCAGCATAAGCTGGCGGAAACCCTGCCGCCTGAATGGTTGAAACAGCAGCAGTTACCCGCGGTCGATGAAGCCCTCAGCATCCTGCATAATCCGAGAACAAGTCAGGATGTGCGTCAGATTCAGGCCATGACCCATCCCGCGCAGCAGCGCTTTATCATCGAAGAGCTGGCCGCGCATCGGATTAGCCTGCTGTTACGCAAACAGCAGCTACAGGGCTACCCCTGCCCGACGATCCCGCCCGAATCGAGGCTTCAGCAAAAGCTTTTACAGCAGTTGGGATTCGAGTTAACGCTCGCTCAGCAGCGAGTCATTAAAGAAATTCTGCAGGATTTTGAACGCAATACACCGATGATGAGACTGTTGCAGGGGGATGTCGGCTGTGGCAAAACCGTGGTCGCTGCACTCGCCTGCCTGCCGGTGATCGCCGCAGACTATCAATGTGCATTGATGGCCCCGACCGAAATTCTGGCGGAACAGCATGTGCAGAATTTTACGCGCTGGTTTAAGCCACTTGGCATTAATGTGCTGAGTCTGATGGGGGCGGATAAAGGCAAAACCCGGCGCCAGAAAGAACAGATGATCGCGAGCGGCGAGGCGCAGATGATTGTCGGCACCCATGCCCTGTTTCAGGCCAGTGTTGAGTTCCATGCACTGGGACTGATTATTATCGATGAACAACATCGTTTCGGGGTCGATCAGCGTCAGGCGCTGCAGAAAAAAGCGGGAGAAAATCAACTGCCACATCAACTGATTATGACCGCGACACCGATTCCACGCACCCTGGCCATGTCGATGTATGCCGATCTGGACTATTCCCAGATCGATGAGTTGCCGCCGGGTCGCACGCCGGTCAAAACCTCCATCATTGCCGAGTCGAAGCGCGCTGAACTCATCAGTTCGGTCGCTGCCGCCTGCCACAAAGGACAGCAGATTTACTGGGTGTGTACCCTGATCGATGAGTCGGAGGCTTTACAGTGTGAAGCGGCCGAGCTTACTTTTATCAAGCTGCAGCAGCAGTTACCGGGCATTGCGATCGGACTGGTGCACGGGCGCATGAAAGCGGCGGAAAAAGAACACACGATACAGGCCTTTAAACAGTGTGAACTGCAGCTACTGGTGGCGACAACGGTGATCGAGGTCGGGGTGGATGTGCCGAACGCGAGTATCATGATCATTGAAAATCCGGAGCGACTGGGGCTGGCGCAGATACACCAGCTGCGCGGCCGAGTTGGGCGTGGAAGTGTGGAAAGCTTTTGCCTGCTGCTGGTTAAATCCGATCTGTCGCGCCAGGCAGCGAGTCGGCTGGAAGTGATACGCAGTCATCAGGATGGCTTTGTGATTGCCGAGAAAGACCTTGAAATTCGCGGAGCGGGAGAAGTGCTGGGCACCCGGCAGACCGGTGAAGCCAGTTTCCGCATCGTCGATCTGGTACGTGATCGACGCTGGTTTGCGCGTGCGCAACAGCTGGCAGAGCTATTGATGCAAAGTGGTCATGCACAGCAGTGTCAGCGATTACAGGATAACTGGATCGGTAAAAAGGCTCAGTATTCCGATGTCGGCTAAGCAAATAGGCGCTGAATTGATAAAGGTCATGTCCAGCCCGTGTGCTGCTGATTAGACTCGATCTTCTTTAAGTAACGCCGCACTCAGCAGCGCTGATGTCGCCGCTAAACCACTGGCAGGGTTTTAACCAATGAAAGCCATCATAGACGAGCCACAGCATTCGCAGGCATTGATCGACCCTTATGGGCGTCGCATCGATTACTTACGACTATCAGTCACGGATAAATGCAATCTGCGTTGCTTTTACTGCCTGCCGAAAGGGTTCAAGGATTTCGAAACGCCCTCCAACTGGCTAAGCTTTGCAGAAATTGAACGTGTGGTGCGAGCGTTTGGCGAGCTGGGCGTCAGTCGAGTGCGTCTGACCGGTGGCGAACCGCTGGTGCGTAAAGACCTGGCCCGTCTGGTCAGTCAGATTTCAGCCCTGCCCGGAATTCACGATCTATCCCTGTCAACCAATGCCACCCTGCTGGAACAGCAGGCGCAAGATCTGTATCGGGCCGGTATCCGTCGCATCAATGTCAGTCTGGACACACTGGATAAAGACCAGTTTGCCGAGATAACCGGTGGTGGAAAGCTGCAACAGGTACTCAACGGACTACAAAAAGCACGTGCAGTGGGCTTCAGTCCGATCAAGGTCAACATGGTGGTGATGAAGGATACTCAGCTGGATGACTATCGCCGAGTGCTGGACTACTGTATGCAGAATGATTTTACCCTGCGTTTTATCGAAACCATGCCGATGGGTAGTGCCGGGCGCGATGCGAGTGCGCAATATCTGAACCTGGATACTGTCAGGCAACGCTTAAACGAGGAATATGATCTGGTGCCCGGTATCATGACCGGTGGTGGCCCCGCGCGCTATTATCGGATCAACAATACGGACTTTGAAATCGGTTTTATCACACCCATTTCCCAGCACTTCTGTGAAACCTGTAACCGGGTACGGCTGTCGGTAGACGGAACCCTGTACCTGTGTCTGGGGCAGGATGACAAGCTCGAATTGCGCCCGCTGTTGCGTGCGGGTATTTCCGATGACGATCTGCAGCAGGAGATCATTCAGGCGATTGCGAAAAAACCACAGAAGCACGAGTTTAATCAAAAACCCGGCCAGGTGGTGCGCCTGATGGCATTAACCGGCGGTTAACACGTTCGTTTTCAGCGTTGCCCGGGCTAGAGCTTCCAAAACAGTTCCGGCGTCTATACACTTGCCAGTCGGCTTCCCTTTAACCAGTTAATTGAAGATAAATATATGGGCCATTCTGAATCAAAAAACGCAGCATTTATTCCCCTCAAAATCGCCGTGATGACGATTTCCGATTCGCGTACTGAAGACAACGACAAGTCGGGCAATCTGCTGGTTGAGCGCTTGCTTAAAACCGGTCATCAGCTGGCGGAAAAAATCATTGTACCGGATAACCGTTACCAGATTCGGGCGGTGATCTCCCGCTGGATTGCCGATCCGGCGGTGGAAACCATTATTACCACCGGTGGCACCGGCCTTACCGGGCGCGATATTACTCCCGAGGCGGTAACTCCGCTGTTCGATAAGGCGATCGAAGGCTTTGGCGAAGTATTTCGAGCACTGTCCTACGACCTGATCAAGACATCCACGATCCAGTCGCGTGCGCTGGCCGGTCTCGCGAACGGAACCCCGATCTTTTGTCTGCCGGGTTCCCCCGGTGCCTGTAAGGATGGCTGGGATGGCATCATTCAGCACCAGCTGGATATGCGCCATAAACCCTGTAATCTGGTCGAAATGATGCCGCGCTTCATGGAGGTGTAGAGATGGCCGACTGTGGTTGCGACAGCATCAAAGAAAAAATCGATCTGGTACCTTATGATGAAGCGCTCGAAAAACTGCTCAAGTTTGCCAGCTCGGTTCAACAAACCGAAAACGTAGCGCTTACCCAGAGCTTGAATCGAATTCTCGCCACCGACATAACATCGGCCATCGATGTGCCGCCAGCAGCAAACTCTGCAATGGATGGCTATGCAATTCGATTGAGTGATGTAAACACAGGGTCTGACACCCGACTCAGGGTTACCCAGCGTATACCGGCAGGTATCACCGGTGAGCCGATACAGGCCGGAACAGCGGCCAGAATCTTTACCGGAGCACCCGTGCCCGCAGCTGCCGATGTAGTGATCATGCAGGAACAGGTGAATGTTGACGGTGACTATATCTGTTTTGAAGCGAGCGTAAAGCCGGGGCAAAACATTCGAGCCGCGGGAGAAGACATCAAAAGCGGTCAGATGATTTTGACTCAGGGCACCAAACTGCGCGCTCAGGAACTGGGACTGGCCGCATCGATCGGGGTCAGTCAGTTGACGGTAACGCGCAGGATACGGGTTGGCATATTCTTTACCGGTGACGAACTGGTGGAACCGGGACAGCCGCTGACGCCAGGAAAAATCTACGACTCAAACCGTTATACCCTCACAGGCCTGTTACAGACCATGGGCTGCGACATTGTCGATCTGGGTATCGTCGGCGATACACTGGAGCAGACCGAGCAGGCTATTCTAACCGCAACAGAACAAACCGATCTGGTGATTACCAGTGGCGGGGTTTCGGTGGGGGAAGAGGATCATGTTCGACTCGCGCTGGAAAAACTGGGTGAGCTGCACATGTGGCGTCTCAAGATCAAACCGGGTAAACCGCTCGCATTCGGTATCGTCAACGACACCGCGTTTATGGGTCTGCCGGGTAATCCGGTCTCCGTGTTCGCGACGTTCTGCCTGTTTGTTGCGCCTTTCATCAAAAAACTGCAGGGGCGTAATAAAATCTATACCGAGTCAACCCGGATGACTGCCGCGTTCGACTGGAGCAAACCGGATCGCCGGCGCGAGTTTACGCGTGCCAGAATCGAGCGCGATAAAGATAATCAATTGCATGCCAGTCTGTACCCGAATCAGGGTTCTGGGGTGCTGATGTCGACCAGCTGGGCGGATGGATTTGTGGTTATCGCAGAAGATAGCGTTATAAAATCAGGCGATACGGTAAACTATCTGTCATTCAACGATATTCTGGAGTAAACCATGGCCAGGCTGCTTTATTTTGCAAGTTTGCGAGAACAGATTAACACCGATCAGGAACAGCTAGAGCTGCCGCAGGATGTGACCAGCGTGCATCTGCTGAAAGGCTTACTGGCACAGCGTGGTGGTCGCTGGAACGAGGCGTTTAGCGCGAGCACGGCACTGCTGGTGTCGGTCAATCAGCAGATGGCGAATGAACAGTCGAAGATTCAAAATGCCGATGAAATCGCGTTTTTCCCTCCGGTAACCGGTGGCTGAATGTATATCTCCGTGCAGACTGAAGATTTTGATGCAGCAGCGATAAGCCGCCAGCTATGTAAAAATCGCACTGACATCGGTGCTATTGTGACGTTTAGCGGTCTGGTGCGGGATCGTTCAGAGGCGCAAAATCTACTGGCTCTGGAGCTTGAACATTACCCAGGGATGACTGAAAAAGCCCTCGAAACGATTGCTAATAGTGCTTTCGATCAATGGGATATCGATGATCTGGCGATCATTCATCGTGTCGGGCGGCTCGAACGAAGCGCCAATATTGTGCTGGTTGTGGTGGTTTCGGCGCACCGCAAACAGGCGTTTGAAGCCTGTGAGTTTTTAATGGATTACCTGAAAACACGAGCCCCTTTCTGGAAAAAGGAAATTACCCGGGATGGAGAGAGCTGGGTGGATTTTAAAGCCAGCGACCAGCAGGCCAGCGAGCGCTGGAAGATTTAATCGATACAGATATTGATCAAGCGAGCTTTCTATGCCAATAAGCGGTAGCTATCTTCCTTCACCAGCGGCTTATAGTGGTCGTGCAGACAGTCAATCGCTGACCGATTACCGCCCGCCCGCGACCCCGCGACAGCTCGATACCGAGCAGAAAAATAATCGCCAGCAAACGGTTGAATATGTGTTTAAAGGCGAGCTGCTGGAACAAATATCGGCCGATCAGCAACAACGAAAACGCAATCCCCAGTCGATTGATCCAGCCAATCAGGGCGCTATCTCCAGCTATACCCGTACGGCCGAAGCGACGGCGCAACAGGGCCGCTTGCTGGATATTTTTATATAGCACCCCAGCTGCAGCTGTTACAATCGAAGGCTTTTGATAACAGCGACAATACACCATGGATGTATCCTACATCTTAGATTCCCTGAATGACCATCAGCGTCAGGCCGTCACCGCCGAAGCCAGACCGATACTGGTGCTAGCCGGAGCTGGCAGTGGAAAAACCCGCGTTCTGATCCACCGCATCGCCTGGATCTGCGAAGTCGGCGGGCTCTCTCCTTTCAGTGTTCTGGCGGTTACCTTTACTAACAAGGCCGCGCATGAAATGCGTGGCCGTGTCGAAAAACTACTCGGGATTTCTGCCGCAGCCATGTGGGTCGGCACCTTTCATGGTCTGGCTCACCGTATGCTACGGGCACACTGGCAGGAAGCCAGGCTACCACAGGCGTTCCAGATTCTGGATAGTGATGATCAGCTCAGGGTAGTCAAGCGTGCGCTTAAGCAACTGGAACTGGATGACAAGCTGTGGCCACCGAAACAGGCACAATGGTTTATCAATCAATGCAAGGATGAAGGCCAACGCGCCGGGCATGTTGATCCTGGGAATGATCCGGTACAGCAGAAACTGGTACAGATTTACCGGGTGTATGAAGAAATGTGTCAACGCGCCGGGGTGATTGATTTTGCCGAGCTGCTGTTGCGATCGCTGGAGCTGATACGTGATAACGACCGGCTCAGAGAGCATTATCAGAAACGCTTCCAGCATATTCTGGTCGATGAATTTCAGGATACCAATGCGATTCAGTATGCCTGGCTACGCCTGCTGGCCGGACCACAAACGCCGGTTTTTGTGGTGGGTGATGATGATCAGTCGATCTATGGCTGGCGCGGCGCCAGAATCGAAAACATTCAGCATTTTGAGCGTGATTATCCAGCCACCCAGATCATCCGTCTGGAGCAGAATTACCGCTCCACCTCGACCATCCTGAAGGCAGCGAATGCGTTGATTGAGAATAATCAGGGACGCATGGGTAAAGAATTGTGGACCGAGGGCGAAGAGGGCGATCCGATCCTGTTTTACAACGCCTACAATGAAAAAGATGAAGCGCGTTTCGTTATCGATAGAATTGAAAGCTGGCAGCAACAGGGCCGCAGCCGCAACGAAGTAGCGGTGCTATACCGCTCGAATGCGCAGTCACGCCAGTTTGAAGAGTATCTGATTGCACGCCGGATTCCCTACCGCGTGTATGGTGGACTGAGGTTCTTCGAGCGCGCCGAAGTCAAGGATGCGCTGGCCTATCTACGCATGCTGAGCAACCCGCTGGACGATACCTCGTTTGAACGCACTATCAATCATCCACCACGCGGGCTGGGGCAGAAGTCTGTCGATCAGATCCGTCAGTATGCGCGCGAACAGCAACAGTCGATGTGGTCTGCAGCGCTGACCATGGTCGAGAGCAATCAGCTTTCGGCACGGGCGAAATCGGCAGTAGCTGCCTATATCGATCTGATTAGTACGCTGGTAACCGAATCCGCATTGCTGAGTCTGTCTGAACAGATGAAGCTATGTATCGCGAAGTCGGGGCTGAAGGCACATTTCGACAAAGACCAGTCTGAAAAAGGTGAAGCCAGGCGTGAAAACCTGCAGGAACTGATCGGTGCCGGTAAAAGTTTCGAGCTGGAGAATAACAATCAAATCGAAGACCTGTCAGAGCTGGATGCGTTTCTCGCACATGCCGCACTGGAAGCCGGAGAAGGGCAGGCCGATGAGTGGGAAGAGTGCGTACAGCTGATGACCCTGCATTCGGTTAAAGGCCTGGAGTTTCCACTGGTGTTTATGGTCGGTATGGAAGAAGGCATGTTTCCGCATCAGCGCTCGAGCGAAGACCCTTCGAAGATGGAAGAAGAGCGCCGCCTGTGTTATGTCGGGATCACGCGCGCGCGTGAGCAACTGGTGGTCACCAGCGCTGAGATCCGCCGCCTGTATGGCAATGATAATTACAATGTGGTTTCACGCTTTATCAAGGAACTGCCGACGGAACTGGTCGAAGAAATTCGTCCCAAGGCACAGTTTACCCGCCCGGTATATCAGCCAGCACAGGACGTGAGTAAACGTCAGATACAACAGGATGTTGGTCTGTCGATCGGTCAGCGTGTTAGTCATGGTAAGTTTGGCGCGGGAGTTATTCTGAATATCGAAGGGCAGGCGGCCCAGGCCAGGGTGCAGGTGAACTTTGAAAAGGCGGGCAGCAAATGGCTAATGCTGGAATATGCCAATCTGCAGCCTTTATAAATGCGGCAAAGGCTTTCAGTCGGAGTATTGATTAAGTACTGAGCACTCGTAACCCGATAGCGCGATATCTAACATCCTAGCTGCATGCTATCGGTATTCTGGTTCTAGTCTATGACTGCAATCGATTGGCAAAGCTCTCTTCACAGATTAAACAGGTACTTCCTTGTCGAGTATATTAGCGCCCGCTAATAGATAACGCTTGACTATATCAGCAATTGCTAATATAGTTCTCCCATCGAATTCAAATCTTATTTTAACTTTCTGGAGACA
>JACNJF010000226.1:0-2787 GCA_014382695.1 Gammaproteobacteria bacterium
TAAATAGTATCGTGATCATCCGGGGCGGGTGCTGCTGCAGGTGTTTCGATGCTCATGGCTTTGCATCACTCATCGTTCAGCTCCAGCGTCACCGGGGTCTGGATTTTATCGAACTGCTGGTAAGCGCGCAGGCCGAATACACCTTCAATGTCCTGAAAGATTTCGATACATTGCTGGCCGTCGCGGAGCGAGATATTTTGTCTGATGGCTGACGCATTGGCGCTCTGGTTATAGATCAGCACGGCACTGGGGGTTTCCTGCAGAAGTTGATTGATCTGAGTTGCGTTGTCGTAACATAGCAGTGATTGATCGCTATTGATGATACCGACCGGGCATGGATCACTCTGGCTGAGCGCTCTGGACATGATGCGATTGGCTAAGGTGCGGTTAATTTTCACGTATCAATGCTGGGTTGGGCTTGAGGCTATGGAGTCGTCGGATGCGAATAACTGCTCGATATCGATCGGATCAAAATCATACTGAGCGTTACAGAATTCGCAGCTGATATTGATCTTACCCTGTTCCTGTATTATATCCATGGCTTCCGCTTTGCCGAGGGATTTAATCATGCCCAGGCTGCGCTCTCGTGAGCAACTGCAGTCGAAACGTAACGGCTCTGATTCAAACATTCGAACCGTTTCCTGATGAAACAGACGGTGCAGGATCGCACTCGCATCCAGTTCCAGTAATTCATCATCGGTGATGGTCGATGCGAGCTGAGTGAGGCGATTCCAGCTATCCAGGTCTTCGTTTTGCCCCGGCATTTTCTGTAACAGCAGACCGGACGCCGAGGTTTCATTACAGGCCAGCCAGAGCCGAGTCGGCAGTTGTTCAGACTGCTCGAAGTAGGTCTGTAGCGCATCCGCCAGCGATGAGCCGGTTAATGGGACGATACCCTGATGGCGATGACCTTTGCCGCTATCGATGGTGATCACGATTTTATCGCTGGTAAATATCTGTTGCAGCGTTTGCTGGCTGTGTTCGATCGGTTTTGACTGGCGCACCAGACCGCGTACGCTACGCTGGCTGGTGGCCTGGGCTACCAGTAGATGAACCGGGCCCTGGCCTCTGATCTGCAAGGTCAGCTGACCTTTCATCTTGAGGGTACTGGCAAGCAGTGCCACCGCGCTCAGCGCATGACCCAGCAGGGTTTTTGCATAAGCACTGGCATCGCTGCGTTCTCGACATTTTTGCCAGCTCGCATCGAGTGAAATAAGCTGCCCGCGTACCGCTGTATTTTGAATCAGAAAACGAAAAACCTGATCATGCTGTTTCATTCTATATGCAGTTCCTGTAATCAGGGTTTGAGCTTTGCTCTGAGCAGTTGATTGACCTGCCCCGGATTTGCCTTGCCTTTCGATTGCTGCATGATCTGGCCGACAAAAAAGCCCAGCACCTTTTCCTTGCCTTCGCGGAACTGCTGCACCTGATCGGGATTTTTCGCAATCACATCGTCGATCAGTTTTTCAATCGCGCCACTATCGGTGATCTGCTTCAGGCCTTTGCGCTCGATAATTTCATCCGCATTGCCTTCGGCATTCCACATCGCCTCGAAAACTTCCTTGGCGATTTTGCCGGAAATGGTGTCGTCCGCAATGCGGCGTAGCAGCCCGATCAGCAGTTCAGGGGTGACTGGTGAGTCGGTAAAACTTTTCTCGGATTTATTCAGCGCGCCGGTCAGGTCGCCCAGTATCCAGTTCGATAACAGACTGGATAACTCGGGTGCAGCGGCCAGTGCGGTTTCAAAATAGTCGGCAATTTCGCGGCTGCCAGACAACAGTTCAGCGTTGTAGTCAGTCAGGTTTAACTGTTCAACGTAGCGTTGACGTTTTTGCTCCGGCAGCTCGGGCAGTGAGGCTCGAATGGCTTCGATATCGGCATCCGTGACCCGCACCGGTAACAGATCCGGATCCGGGAAGTAGCGGTAATCGTTGGCTTCTTCCTTGCTGCGCATGGAGCGGGTTTCATTTTTGTCTGCATCGTACAGGCGTGTTTCCTGTACTACGCGGCCACCATCTTCGATCAGGTCTACCTGGCGCTCAATCTCATAATTAATCGCACGTTCGAGAAAACGGAAAGAGTTGATGTTCTTGATTTCGGCACGCGTGCCAAGCGCTGTCTGGCCCATCGGGCGTACCGAAACATTCGCGTCACAGCGGAAAGAGCCTTCCTGCATGTTGCCATCACAGATATTCAGGAACTGCACCAGTGCGTGAATCTTGCGCGCATAGGCGACCGCTTCTTTGGCCGAGCGCAGATCGGGTTCGGATACGATTTCGAGCAGCGGTGTGCCGGCACGATTGAGATCGATGCCGGTCTGCTTGGGGAATTGATCATGCAGGGATTTGCCGGCATCTTCTTCCAGATGTGCGCGTGTCACACCGATCACCCGGTGAACACCTTCCTCCGGACTGATGCTGATTTCGCCTTTGCCGACGATGGGCAGTTCGAACTGGCTGATCTGATAGCCTTTGGGTAAATCCGGGTAAAAGTAATTTTTGCGAGCGAACACCGATTCACGACCAATTTCGGCGCCGATGGCGACTCCAAATTTAATCGCCATGTTGACGGCTTCGACGTTCAATACCGGCAGCACGCCGGGCAGGCCTAAATCGACGGCACAGGCCTGGGTATTCGGGGCGGCACCGAACGCGGTCGATGCGGCAGAAAATATCTTACTTTTAGTTGCCAGTTGGGCATGGATTTCCAGCCCGATAACGGTTTCCCACTGCATTATTTCACCTCCGGAGTGCGCTGATGCCAGTCGGTGTTAAGTTGAAACTGGTG
>JACNJF010000226.1:3623-5242 GCA_014382695.1 Gammaproteobacteria bacterium
CTGGAGGCGTAGGCGATCATACCGTAGCGTGAAACCCGGCCGTAGGTAGGTTTGATACCGGTGATACCGCAAAAGGCAGCGGGTTGACGGATCGAGCCACCGGTGTCGGTGCCGGTCGCGCCGGGCGCCATACCAGCGGCGATAGCGGCGGCAGAACCGCCGGAAGATCCACCCGGTACGCAGTCGCTATTCCACGGATTTTTAACCGGGCCAAAATAACTGCTTTCGTTGGAAGAGCCCATGGCGAACTCGTCCATGTTGGTTTTGCCCAGCATCACCGCGTGTTCGGCTTCAAACTTTTCGATCACGTTGGCGTTATAGGGGGCGCTGAAGTTTTCCAGACTGCGCGAACCGCAGGTGGTCAGGGTGCCGTCGGTGCAGAAGATGTCCTTGTGCGCCAGCGGGATACCGGTGAGTGCACTCGATTGTCCGGCTGCAATCAACTGGTCGGCTGCTACCGCCTGCTGTAACGCCTGTTCTTCGGTGACCGTGATAAAGGCATTGATGGTGCCGTTGAGCTGTTTGATTCGGGTCAGATAATCACGTGTGATTTCGACGCTGGAATAGTCGCCCCGCGCAAGGCCGAGCTGAATATCTTTGATGGTTTTATTCATGGTAGCTGTGGTTACTCGATAACTTTAGGGACGCGGTACAGACCGCTGTCGACATCCGGAGCGATCGACTGAAACTTTTCGCGCTGATTGATTTCAGTCACCGCATCTGGACGCAATCTTTGTTGTGCATCCATCGGGTGTGCCATGGGTTGCACATGATCGGTATTGACCTGATTCATCTGCTCGACCAGGTCCAGAATACTGGATAAATCACGCGCGTAGTCGCTTATCGAATCATCACTGATCGCAAGGCGTGCGAGGTGAGCGATATTTTTTACATCTTCGGGTTTTAATGACATATCTGAGTTCTTTGTAAGTGAATTAACGCTACAATACCGTGTAACTTTTAAAAGGACGCAAACTTAACATATAAAAGGCTTTTGGATAAGCAAAATCAGGCATTTCAGTCTTGCTCTCTGGCTTAGCCATTGCTAGAGTACGCGCAACTTTTCAGGAATGGGACAACAGAGTCTCGTTTTCATTATAAACAGGTCATAAATTTTCAATGTTCTCAGCATTACGCGGTCTACTTTCCAACGACTTATCTATTGATTTAGGTACAGCTAATACACTCATTTATTCCCGTGGTAAGGGCATTGTTCTGAATGAACCATCGGTGGTTGCCATCCGACAGGATCGAGGACCGGGTGGTCCAAAATCGGTTGAAGCGGTGGGTTCTGATGCGAAAAAAATGCTCGGTCGTACACCGGAAAATATAACCGCTATTCGGCCTATGAAAGACGGCGTTATCGCCGATTTTACCTATACCGAGAAAATGCTTCAGCACTTCATTCGCAAGGTGCACGAAAATCAGCTGTTCCGCCCCAGTCCGCGCGTTTTAATCTGCGTGCCCTGTGGTGCCACCCAGGTTGAACGTCGTGCGATTCGTGAGTCTGCACTCGGGGCCGGTGCGCGTAAGGTGTATCTGATTGAAGAGCCGATGGCGGCCGCGATTGGTGCCGGCATGCCGGTGGATGAAGCGCAGGGTTCGATGGTACTGGATAT
>JACNJF010000203.1:0-2607 GCA_014382695.1 Gammaproteobacteria bacterium
GCCTGCAGACGATCCAGGTAGCTGGCCCATTTCTTGTCGTAATGGGCACCCAGCTGGTACAGGTATTCCCAGCTGTAGATGCCGGTATCATGATTGTCGTCGAACACCAGACGGATGGCGTAATGGCCGACCGGTTCCAGGCGTGAAATGTTCACGTCTTCCTTACCGATCTGCAATACTTCCTGACCGGGGCCATGGCCCTGTACTTCGGCGGAAGGCGAGTACACACGCAGGTACTCGGCCGGCAGCTGAAAGCGAGTGCCGTCACTGAAAGCCAGTTCCAGAACACGCGAGACTTTGTGAAAATTGATTTCTGTGGGTTTAGTTGAGCTCATAATTTTCCGGGTATTTAAAGTATGTATTGGCTGAGATCTTCGTCCTGCGACAGGTCTCCCAGATGTTCGTTAACATAGTCGGCGGTGATGATCACTTTCTGGCCGCTCATGTCGGAGGCATCGAAGCTGACCGTTTCGAGCAGTCGCTCCATTACCGTGTAGAGTCTTCTGGCACCGATGTTTTCCTGCTTTTCATTCACCGAAAAGGCAATTTCTGCGAGTCGCTGCAGGCCTTCATCGGTGTACTCCAGGGTGACTTCTTCGGTTGCCAGCAGAGCGCTGTACTGTTCGGTCAGGGATGCATCCGGCTCGCGCAGAATACGCACGAAATCATTCACCGACAGGGCGGATAGCTCGACCCGAATCGGTAGTCTGCCCTGCAGTTCCGGGATCAGGTCACTCGGTTTGGACAGGTGGAACGCACCGGAAGCGATGAACAGGATGTGATCGGTCTTGATCATGCCGGCCTTGGTCGATACGGTGCAGCCTTCCACCAGTGGCAGCAGGTCGCGCTGCACGCCTTCGCGTGACACATCGGAGCCGCTGGTTTCCTGGCGTTTGGCGACCTTGTCGATTTCATCGATGAATACGATGCCATTCTGTTCCGCATTTTCCAGCGCAGCGAGCTTGAGTTCTTCTTCATTCACCAGTTTGGAGGCTTCTTCATCGGTCAGGTATTTGAGTGCGTCTTTGACCGGCAGTTTACGGGTTTTGGTTTTATTGCTGCCCATATTCTGGAACAGTCCCTGCAGCTGGTTGGTCATTTCTTCCATGCCGGGCGGTGCCATGATTTCGACTCCGAAGCTGGTGGCCTGTAGTTCGATTTCGATTTCCCGGTCGTCAAGCTTGCCTTCGCGCAGCATTTTGCGGAATTTCTGACGCGTGCTGGCGCCCGAACTGTCACCCGATTCCTGTTTGAAATCTTTCGGGCGCGGAAGCAGCGCATCCAGTACGCGCTCTTCGGCGGCATCTTCGGCTCGATGTTTGACCCGTTCAACTTCGGCTTCGCGCATCATCTTGATCGAGACGTCAACCAGATCGCGCACGATCGACTCGACATCGCGTCCGACATAACCGACTTCGGTAAATTTGGTCGCTTCCACCTTGATGAAAGGGGCATTCGCCAGACGTGCCAGGCGGCGCGCGATTTCGGTTTTGCCAACCCCGGTAGGTCCGATCATCAGGATATTCTTGGGGGTGATTTCATTGCGCAGTTCGGGCGCTACCTGTAGCCGGCGCCAGCGGTTGCGCAGGGCAATCGCGACCGCACGCTTGGCCTGATCCTGTCCGATAATATGCTTGTCCAGTTCCTGCGTGATTTCACGCGGGGTCATAGGAGAGTTAGTGATTAATTGAGTGTCCACGCTAAGCCTGTAAAGTTAAAAATCGAGTTGTTCGATGGTGCGATTCTGGTTGGTGTAGATGCAGATATCGCCGGCGATCTGCAGGCCTTTTTCAACGATATCGCGTGCGCTTAATTGAGTGGTGTCGAGCATCGCGCGCGCTGCAGACTGGGCGTAGGGACCGCCCGAACCGATTGCCATCAGGTCATCTTCCGGTTCGATCACGTCACCGTTGCCGGATATGATCAGGGAGGCATCCTTGTCAGCCACACACAGCAGAGCTTCGAGCTTGCGTAAAACGCGGTCGGTGCGCCAGTCTTTGGCGAGTTCAACGGCAGCACGTACCAGCTGTCCGCCATGCTTGTCGAGCTTGCCTTCGAACAGTTCAAACAGGGTGAAAGCGTCGGCGGTACCACCGGCAAAACCGGCGATGACCTGGTTTTTGTGCAACCGGCGAACCTTACGTGCGTTGCCTTTCATCACCGTATTACCCATGGTGACCTGTCCATCGCCCCCGATCACCACCGAGTTGCCCCGGCGTACGGATAAAATCGTAGTGCCTCTAAATTGTTCCAAAATTAAACCTCTTATACAGCCTGTAGTGGCTGGAATATTACACGAATACTGCGATATGGGGATGGGCTAAAGTAAATTCAAGGCATACATGCAGGCCTGAAGAGGTGTTGCCTGTATATGGAATTTAAGTATCGAAGTTTTACTTCGAGCCCTTATCGCGTTTGCTGGAGTGCAACCTGGCGCGCGGATGCGCCCTGTCATAAACCTGTGCCAGATGCTGAAAATCGAGATGGGTATAGATCTGGGTGGTGCTGATATCGGCATGCCCCAGCAGTTCCTGTACCGCACGTAAGTCTGCGCTGGACTCTAACAGATGAGTGGCAAACGAATGCCTTAGCATATGCGGGGAAACA
>JACNJF010000203.1:3399-5212 GCA_014382695.1 Gammaproteobacteria bacterium
AGAAACTGTTTGATCTTGCTGCTGATCAGTTCACCCAGTTGAGACAGGAAGACGGTACCCATGCCGTCGACAAAGCGGTCTTTACTTTTACTGGCCAGAATCAGCAGGCCGATATCGCGCGTATGATACAGCGGGATCAGTGCGCAGGAGGTGAGTTGTCCCTGCTCGCCCAGTAATAACTGGCGCATGCCGGGGTCGAACGGACCGAAAACGGGTTTTCTTTGCTGAATCCAGTGCCTGACATTGACGGCATGTTTGTTTTCCGGATCGAGTATGCTTTTTTCCAGCCCCTTGAGCTGGCTGGCCAGGTTGTCATGGAAACAGAAGCCGACATAATCGGTATAGAAAAAGGTTTCTACCTGATCATGTGTCATCGCGATGATATCGTGCAGATGCTCGCCGGCCATCAGCTCGAGCGAAAGGCGGTGAAAGCGTTGCGAGAGCTCTTCGTTTTCGCGTGCAATATGTACCAGCTCGGTTAGCCTGTTTCTGAGCTGCTGGTTATCGTCGCGCAATACCTTGATCTGACGTTCAACCAGCGAAACGGCTACGCCGCTTTCATGCGGGAAAGTCAGCTGGCTGAGAATTTGTGGGTGGCGCTCCAGTGCATCGGGGTTGTGCTTTAAATACTGCATGACGCTGGTTTCATCGATCAGGGTCGGTTGTAGCTGTTCTACATTTGTTGTTTTTGTCATATTTTTATCTCTCCTTCATACACATGGGCAGTGCTGCCGGTCATCATAACCGGCTTACCTTCTGCTTGCCAGCTCAGCTGTAGATCACCACCGAGCAGATGCGCGGTGGCGCGATTATCCAGTAATCCCAGCATGTTGCCTGCCGCCATCGCGGCACAGGCTCCGCTGCCGCAGGCCTGAGTTTCGCCCGCGCCACGCTCGTATACGCGCAGGCGAAACTGGTGGCGATCGACAATCTGCATGAAACCGACGTTGACCCGTTGTGGGAACAGCGGGTGTGATTCCAGCGCCGGTCCAATCTTGTGGACGTGTGCCGTATCGACATTGTCGACCACGATGACGGCATGTGGGTTGCCGATCGACAGTGCGCTGAAGCGGATGTTATGTCCACCCAGCATGATGTGGTAGTGCTTCTGGCGCTGTTCTGCGAGCAGTGGGATATGGGCCGGAGTAAAGTCAGGAACGCCCATGTTGACCTCCACCATCTCGTCATCGATCATCTTCAGCTGGAGCAGGCCGTTATGGGTTTCGACCGCTATGATACGTTCTGTGGTGAGGCCTTTTTCGCGCACGAAACGGGCAAAGCATCTGGCCCCATTACCGCACTGGGCGACTTCACTGCCGTCTGCATTGAAAATGCGATATTTGAACAGTGCCTGGGCTGACTGTGGTTTTTCGACCAGTAATAACTGGTCGAAGCCGATCCCGAAATGACGGTCGGCCCAGCGCGCAATCTGCTGTGGATTCAGCTTTACTGACTGCTGGATGCCATCGATGACCATGAAGTCGTTGCCGAGGCCATGCATTTTACTAAATTTCAGCGTGCTCATGATTTAGTCCGGTAACAGGCTTTCGCCACGGATCAGATCATCGAAGGTTTCGCGCGCACGAACCAGATAATGCTGTGCGCCATCGACCATCACTTCCGCCGCTCGTGGGCGTGAATTGTAGTTGGAACTCATGCTGAAACCATAGGCTCCGGAAGTGCGAATCGCCAGCAGGTCGCCGGGCTGGATCGCCAGTTCGCGGTCTTTGCCGAGGAAATCACCGGTTTCACAGATCGGGCCGACCACATCGTAAACGCTGGTTTCGAGCGTCGCGGTCTGCTTAAGCGGAAT
>JACNJF010000227.1 GCA_014382695.1 Gammaproteobacteria bacterium
GGAGGCTCTTCCCCGGTCTCAGTTAATCAGCGACAGGTCATGGAAGGCAAGGATGGCGATGGGAATTGCCAGATATCACCGTCATTTCCACTGAGTCTGAGCTTACCCCATTTTTCCTTCCTGGCTCATGGTGCCAGCAGCCCGTCTCCTGCACTCACTATCCAGGAAATTCTGGACAGCGCGACAGGCCAGACCGAGCATTTCGGTGGTGATGAGTCGTTCATTAACGACCAGGTCAATCTGGGCACCTATCCCTTCATCAACGGCAATATTATGTGGAGCTTTTACCATGTGCAAAAGGTGCTGCCGATGGCAGATTAAGCCGCAAGTAAACAACCTCGTTTTAGTTTAAAAACGGGGTTGTTTACTCAGCCTTTGGACGATTTCAGCTCTTGCCGCAGTAAGCTTTTCAGGGTAGCGGGCAGCGAGCTTGTGGTGGCTTTATACGAAGTTATGGCATCAGGGTCTGCTGATTTCCAGGTCCACATATGTTGCATATGAGAAAGCCTGCAGGTCAGGAAGTCAACGACGCAAACAGGGTCGGTAACTGCTCCGGCAAACGATCGACATTATCGATGATGGTATAGTTATTCGGGCCAAAGATGCGCTTCACATAATCATCCGCATTCGGATCCAGCGTCAGGCAATAACTCAACACCCCGTTGGTATACAGTTCTTCCACCGCTTTCTTGGTATCGTGACGCAGATGCTGCGGATCACGCTCATCGATATCCGCCGGCTCACCATCGGTTACCAGCAGGATCAGCTTGCGCTTTTCCTGCTGCTTCAGCAGGTGCTGCCCGGCATGGCGCAGGGCTGCGCCCATACGCGTCGACAGGCCGCCTTTCATACCGGCCAGACGCGACTTCACATCATCATCGAAGTGCTGGGAAAAATCCTTCAGGCGGAAATACTGCACATCATGCCTTCCATCCGAGGAAAATCCATGTACCGCAAACGGGTCGCCGATACCTTCGATCGCCGTCGCCACCAGGGTGGCAGCTTCTCGCGTCAGTTGCAGTACGGTTTTATCCGAACCCTGCATCACTTCATTCGTGGATTCGGACAGATCGAGTAAAATCACCACCGATAGATCACGCATCTTGAGCACATTACGCATGGTGATACGGGTATTCGGTTGCTCGCCCATGCGGATCGAAACCATCGCATCGATCGCCGCATTGATATCGATTTCATCCCCGTCTTCCATGTTGCGAACACGCTGTACACCTTCCGGCGTGAGCAGGTCGATGATCTGCTTGATACGATGCGCCACCGGTTTATATTCGGTGATGATATCGTGTATCGTTTCAGGATCTCCGCGTGCCGGACGACGCTCATAGATGGTAGTCCAGTCGGGTCGATGCAGCTGAATCTGGTAATCCCATTCCTGATAATGAAACGGGTCAGAGACAGGTTCCTTGCCCCACATATCATTAAAGCTGACCTGAGCATCGGTCAGGTCATCTTCGTAGGGGCGCATATTGGTTGAGCAGGTCCAGATTTCCTGCGCATCATCACCGGCCAGTTCGCAGTCTACTTCGTGCGCCATTTCAATCACGCTAACCTGTTTTCTGACCTGACGCTGACTGGCTGGCACGTATTCATATTCTACATTCCAGCTGAACTCTTCAAACTCCCACACGAAGCGATTATCGTCACGATATTCGATATCGATGCGTTCCATGATGCGCAGGCTGGGGACTTCCTTACGCTCAGCAAACAGGTTGAACAGATCCATGCCCATATTCCAGCTGAACTTGTTGTTATCCTGATTGGCTTCAATCTCAGCATGGAATTTTTGTGCGAAGGCATTCAGCTCGGCGTCATCGCTGCTGAGTGAGTCATCCAGTAACATCTGTGCCAGGCGTTCCAGCTTCGGCATGGTCGGATGCTCAAACTGACGATCGGTTTCAACCGACATCAGCGAGCCCCAAAGCCTTTTCAGTCCAGGGAAATCACTCACCGCCTTGAATTCAATGCGCGCATCTTCCACAAACCCGATGAAAAACATCTGTGCAGGACTGAGCTGCTCGGCCGAGATCGACGAGCTTGAATACATCATGTGCGCAGCCATGTGCGCCGCTGTGGCACGATAAACTTCGAGTCCGGGAATCTCACCCACATCGTCCACCGCATCCGGCAGATGCAGAATGCGGGTTTCAATAAAGGGGCGGAAATCGGCAAAGTCGGCACCGGTAGGACGCAGGAAGAAGTCCCGGCCCCATAAGGCGCGCAGATAAAAATTCAGTTTACGCTGGGTCTTGTTGAATAAAACACCGCGCCGCTCGCGCTGTAAAACAGCCCGACTGTCTTTCGACTCAAGATTAAAATAGGCGGTCAGATTGGCGTAATCACGACGATAGGCCTGGGTGCCAAAATTGGCCCATCGGCGCAGACCGCTGAGGGTCAACTTCGAAAGTAATTCGTCGATGTGGTTAAGCATCGGCCGTACACCACGCGAAGCGGTAGAGGCGATTTGATGGATCAGGGTCAGGTAGCCACGAAACAGTTCGGCATCACCTAGATAACGAGCTGCACTCGGCATGCTGTTAAACAGCAGCGCAATCACTTCCCCGGAAGTCATCGAGGACAGTTTCAGCGCAGCGGTGATACAGTCACCGATGACGTCTTCGCCGCACTCTTTCACCACCAGAGGGATTTCCTGGATGTAGGTGGTCACCACCTGTTCGCCACGACCCAGGTTACATAATGATTTTGCACCATCCAGATACACCTGCAGCGCCGCCGGCGACATTACTCTGGAGGCTTCCTGGAACGACCCTTCCAGCACCAGCCGGACCGCAGGTCCGACTTCCGCTAATGACTTTTCATAATCTTCGATCTTAATCGACATGATTATCCCCTGTTAATTTAACCGATCACTCACAAACCATTTTTAACAGTTTGCACGAAAAACGTCGTCTCAGTCATCAGCCAAAGAAAGTCTGTACCGCCGCATTCAGGGTATCACGCATATCCGGATCATCCGTCAACGGTGTCACCATGGTCATAGTACAGGCCGCTTCAGGATTTACGCCCTTGGAAATCAGCTGTCCTGCATACACCAGCAGACGGGTCGAGATACCTTCATCCAGACCATGCCCTTTCAGGTTACGTGCACGGTGCGCAATTTGCACCAGCTTTTCCGCAATCTTGCTATCCACACCGGATTCTTTACTGACAATCGCGACTTCGGTTTTTTCTTCCGGATAGTCGAAGTCCAGTGCGCCGAAACGCTGCTTGGTGGACTGCTTCAGATCTTTCATCAAACTCTGATAGCCAGGGTTATACGAGATCACCAGCTGAAAATCAGGATGCGCTTCTACCAGCTCGCCTTTCTTATCCAGTGGCAGGCTGCGACGATGGTCGGTCAACGGGTGGATAACAACGGTCGTATCCTGGCGCGCTTCCACGATTTCATCGAGGTAACAGATGGCGCCGATACGAGCCGCCGTGGTTAAGGGACCGTCCTGCCATTTGGTGCCATCCTTATCCAGCAGGAAACGACCCACCAGATCGGAAGCGGTCATATCTTCGTTACAGGCTACCGTAATCAGTGGCAGGCCGAGCTTATACGCCATATATTCAACAAAGCGTGACTTACCGCAACCGGTCGGGCCTTTCAGCATCATCGGCATACGTGCGTTATAAGCGGCTTCGTAGAGTTCAATTTCTTTACCAACCGGCTCAAAATAGGGCTCTACTTTAATCTTGTACTGTTCAGGATCTACCTTGCTATTTATGTCGGACATAACACACCTATATGTAAATTTTTAAATCTAAATCCATGCGCGAATTCAACACCGTTGCATGTATCTCTTATTCTTCATCGGCGGTTTCGTGCTCACCGCACCAGCCCGCTGCTCGCGCTGTTTCAACCGCAGCATCATGTATACGTTGATGGCGCTTAAATAAGTCTTCCGGCAAACGGCTCGCCAGACAGCCATACTTATCCCATTCGTTATTTACTTTCTGTAACAGGGCGTCAACCCCGGCCAGATTCCAGCCTTCGCAGGTTTCTGTTTCCGCAATCAGCCCGAACACCCAGGCGTCACGAATAATCTTACCAATCGTGGTCATTCCACCATTGATGTCGTTGTTGATACCTACGTAAGTCTTGGGCTTATCCATTGTTCTATCATTTCATCAAAAAAAAGCCCCTGCCGAATAACTCCGAACAGGGGCTCTGGCATACATTTAACGCTGCAGCTTAAACAGCAATACCACGGTGAACAACCATCGCAGTACCTGCTGACTGGGCAAAGTTATCAAAACCTAATAAACGCACATGGTTCTTCGGATGTGCTTTATGACAGGCTTCGATTTCTGCCAGAATAACATCCACATTCGTTTCACCGAACATCGGCAGCTTCCACATGTACCAGTAGTTGCTGATCGCATTTTCAGGTTCTGTGTGTTCAATGCCCGGGTTCCAGCCCTTATCAACAATATATTGAATCTGGGCACGTGTTGAGTCTTTGCTTAAAGGCGGCAGGTAGGAAAAAGTTTCATACTTACGGCTTTGCGCGGCATTACTCAGGCTTGATTTGTAATCTTGTACATCACTCATTTGTATCTCTCCAAAATCTTAATTTTTACCGGACCTCGGGATACAGTGCATTCCGAGGTCCTGCTAAACGATGCTTACTTGTGTGCAACGTCAATCTTGTCAACCGTATCAAATTCAAATTTGATCTCTTTCCAGGTTTCCATCGCAATCTTGAGTTCAGGACTATGCTTGGCCGCTTTGGTCAGTATGTCTTTACCTTCTTTCTCAAGTTCAACACCCGAGTTACGTGCTTCAACACAGGCTTCAACCGCAACACGGTTAGCCGCTGCACCAGCAGCGTTACCCCATGGGTGACCTAATGTACCACCACCGAACTGCAGGCAGGAATCGTCACCGAAGATGCTGACCAGCGCAGGCATGTGCCATACATGGATACCACCGGAAGCAACCGGCATTACGCCAGGCATTGAGCCCCAGTCCTGATCGAAGAAAATACCACGGCTACGATCTTCTTTGACATACGAATCACGCATGATGTCGATCCAGCCCAGAGTCGCGTCACGGTCGCCTTCCAGCTTACCAACAACGGTACCGGAGTGCAGGTGATCACCACCGGACAGACGCAGGATCTTGGTTAA
>JACNJF010000118.1 GCA_014382695.1 Gammaproteobacteria bacterium
AAAGTCATCAGACCGATGAGCTCGAACAAATCCTCAAAGATGATCACAATGCACGCGCTTTTGTGCAGATGCATCTGTTGAATTCCTGAACATGGATTTTATTTCGATTATCTACAGCGCCCTGGCTTTTGTTGCGGCTATCGGCACTCTGGTCACCATCCATGAGTTTGGACATTACTGGGTAGCACGCCTGTGCGGTGTTAAGGTGTTACGTTTTTCGGTGGGCTTTGGCAAACCGCTATGGACAAAGAAGGCTGGCCCCGATCAGACCGAATATGTGCTGGCCGCGATCCCGCTCGGTGGCTACGTCAAAATGCTGGATGAACGTGAAGGTGAGGTTGCCAAAGAGGATATTGGTCGGGCGTTTAACCGCCAGCCAGTAACGAAACGATTTGCAATTGTGTTAGCCGGCCCTGCGTTTAACTTTATATTTGCAATTCTTGCCTATAGCGTGATGTTTATGGGCGGGGTGAATGGGATCAAGCCCTATATTGGTGATGTCGGTAGCCCGAGTATTGCCTATTCAGCCGGGGTTCAAACCGAAGATCTTATTCTGTCGATCAACGGGGTTGAAACCCTGAGCTGGGAAAAGGCCAGGCTGACGATGATGCAGCAGGCGGTTGATGAACCTGTGTTAAGGTTGCAACTGCAGGGCAGGGATCTGCAGATTCGGGACGTAGAGCTGGATCTTGATGGGCTGTCGTTTTTACAGGATGAGAATGTTGACCTGCTGGAACAGCTGGGCCTGTCCATGTGGCGTCCGGATATACCACCCAAAATCAACGAAGTGATTGCGGGAGGCGCCGCACAAGCTGCCGGGGTAAAGGCGGGTGATGAAATAATTGCACTGGGCGGGATCAGGATCACTAATATCAATCAATGGGTTGAGACGATCCGGGCTAATCCTGAAACCGAGCTGATCCTGCTGGTGCTACGAGATCAGCAACGCGTTACATTGATGATCACACCGCGTAGCCAACTGGATGAAGGCCGGGAGATCGGTTTTATCGGGGTACGAAATGTGGTGGAGCTACCCGAAGAGTTACGCCACAAACTGAAGGTGATCGAGCAATATGGACCGTTCGAAGCAATCGCTCAGGCGGTCAATAAAACCTGGCAGATGTCGGCTCTAACCCTGAAGGTATTAGGCAAGCTGATCATCGGTGAAGCCAGTGTAAAGAACTTGAGCGGGCCGATTACCATCGCCAAATATGCGGGGCTTTCAGCGCAGATCGGGTTGGAGCAGTTTTTTTCATTCCTCGCGATTATCAGTATCAGTTTAGGTGTATTAAATCTGCTGCCTGTCCCTATGCTGGATGGTGGCCATCTGATGTATTACTGTGTTGAGATTATTAAAGGCAGTCCAGTTTCTGAAAGCGTGGAAGCTCTGGGTCAGCGTATTGGCATGGCATTATTAATGATGCTGATGACGCTGGCTATTTATAACGATGTTTTGCGGTTAGTGGAGTAGTTTCAAGTTGGTCCGTATCTTATTGCTGTTAAGCCTGTTAACGGGTTTTATAAACGCTCATGCCGAATCCTTCATCGTTCAGGATATTGAAGTCACAGGGATTAAAAAAATCGCTGTAGGCACGGTGCTGAATTATCTGCCGCTGAAAACAGGCGATGAATTTAATTATAAAGATTCTGCCAGGGTCATCAGAGATCTGTATAAAACCGGCTTCTTTAATAAAATTAGCCTGCAGCAACAGGGAGATACGCTGTTAATCGAGGTCGAAGAACGGCCGTCGATCGCTGAAGTCAAATTTGAAGGGAACAAGGAGGTCAACGATGACAGCATGCGCGATGCGCTTAAGCAGATTGGACTGACGCGCGGCAAGATTTATAACCCCAAATTATTGGAGAAGCTGGAGCAGGAGTTGCAGCAGCTATATTACTCTCTGGGTAAGTATGCGGTGCGTCTGGATGCGACAGCAACCGAACTGGATGCGGACAGGATTCAGATCGATATCAAGATTTCAGAAGGTGCTCCAGCCAAGATTCGCAGTATTAATTTTATCGGGAATAAGGCCTTTAGTGATGCAGAGCTACTCAAGCAATTTAAGCTGGAAACAACCGATAGCGGCTGGTTTTCATCTGATAAATACTCCAGCGTTCGACTCTCCGGTGATCTCGAAAATCTCAAGTCTCATTACCTCGATAACGGTTATATCCAGTTCAATATAGATTCCAAACAGGTCACTATTACACCGGATAAAAGCGATATCAATATTGCGGTCAATCTGACCGAGGGTGATCAGTATACGGTGAGTAAGATCAACCTGACCGGTGATCTGATTGTGCCGGAGTCAGAACTGACGGCACTGGTCTCTATCCGCGAGGGTGATGTATTTTCGCGTAAGAAAATAACCACCTCGATTAAACACATGGCGAATCGTCTGGGTGAAGAAGGTTACGCCTTCGCAGACGTTAACGCAGCACCCAAAATCAACGATGAAGATAAAACCGTGGAGCTGACGCTAGTGGTTAGCCCGGGTGAAAAAATGCTGGTCAGAAAGATCCAGTTCGAAGGCAATACCCGCACCATGGATAATGTTTTACGTCGGGAAATGCGGCAGATGGAAGGCTCCCAGTTTTCATCTACAGATATTGATCGATCAAAGATCCGGCTGCAGCGACTGAAATACATCAGTGCTGTCAGTACCCGCTATGTCAGGGTGCCTGAGCAGAAGGATTTACTCGATATCGTGGTTAAGGTTGAAGAACGTTTTTCCGGCAGCTTTACGGTTGGTGCCGGTTACTCTCAGGAGCAGGGTGCACTGTTCAATCTGGGGCTAACCAATGACAACATATTTGGCACCGGTAATCGCCTGGGCATTACCTTTAATAACAATAAGGCACAGGAAAAGTATGAATTGACCTATGAAAATCCTTATTACACAGCGGATGGCGTGAGTCGTGGATTTTCCCTGAACTACACCAAAACGGATGCAGCAGAAGCGTCCATATCGAATTATCTGCTGGACAAGATTCAGGTGGCCGTAAACTACGGCATTCCATTATCGGAATACAATAAAATCCGTTTCAGCGTTGGCCTTGAACGTCACGACATCCAGTTGTCCACTTTTACCTCCACCGAAATTCTTGATTTTATTATCCAGAATAATGAAGACTTTAATGCCTCCAGTAACCCGAGTGGCGATAGCTACGATAGTGTTTTTGCCAGCGTCAGTTTCAGCAAGGACAGTCGAAACCGTTTGATATTCCCGGAAAGTGGGTCGGTCAATACGGTAGGGCTTGAGGTTTATGCGGGAGATCTGGATTACTATAAAACTTTTTATCGACACCAGAGTCTATTCCCGGTGTCGGAAAAAGTGACCTTCTCATTCAAGGGTAATCTGGGCTATGGTTCTGCCTATGGCGAATCAACGGATCTGCCTTTCTTTGAAAAATTCCGCGCTGGTGGCGTTAGAACCGTCAGAGGCTACGATTTTAATAGCCTCGGCCCACTCGATTCAAGACTGGAACCTTTTGGCGGTAATGTTCAGGTCGTCACCAATACCGAGTTATTATTTCGTGTTGATGCTTTAGGAGGTGCAGATAGTTTCCGCCTTGGGTTATACTTCGACGCGGGTAATGTGTTTGCCCAGACAGATGATTTCGATACGGATCAGCTGCGTGCTTCAGTCGGGATTTCGGCAAAATGGTTTACGGTCGTAGGGCCGATAGAGCTTAGTTATGCCAATCCTGTAAACGATGAAGCCGGAGATGATGTCAAGAACTTCCAGTTCTCGTTGGGAGCACCATTTTAAGAAGAGGCTGACTTGAAAAGACTAACTAAACTAATTTTGTTGTTAACTTTTTTTGGCCTGGTTTCCAGCCAGAATAGTTTCGCGCAACAGCGACAGTACAAGATAGGTTTCGTAAACACCGGCACTGTTTTAAAGGAAGCACCACAGGCCAGAAAGGTTGAAGAAAAGCTCAAGGCTGAGTTTGAAGCTCGAGAGAAAATACTGCTGGATAAGCAGCAGGAACTGCTCAAAATAGAAGAAAAAATGAATGACGATAGTGCCATTCTGTCACAGGCGGCCCAGCGTCGTCTTGAGCGTGAACTCAGGCTGAAGTTAAGTCAGCTCAAATTTGAGCAGCAGGAGTTCCGCGAGGATCAGAACCTGCGACGTAATGATGAAATCAGGAATTTGCAGACCGTGATTGCATCGGTTTTAAAGCGTCTGGGTGATGAACAAAAGTTTGATCTGATCCTGACAGAAGGGGTCAGCTATGTGTCGGATATCATCGATATCACCCCGATGATTATCGAGATGCTTAAAAAGCTTCCGGAACAGCCAACTCGCTTGAAGTAAGCTTGATAATTTCTGGAAAACTATACCCGATTCCTGGTTTCACCTGTGCTGACTAGAAACTAACCAGAGAGATTATCCGGCATGATCTTACCCTCCACGCATACGCATCCAGGCTTTACGGTTAGCGAACTGGCAACACGACTCAATTTGCAGTTTCACGGCGACCCGAATCTTTGCCTTCACTCTGTCGCTTCTTTCGGCAGTGCCGGCGCAACCGATCTATGCTTTTTGAAGGCTATGAATTTTTTACAGGAGTTAAAAAACAGTGCCTGTCAGGTGGCCATAGTCCCTGCAGACCTGAAGCCCTCGATGGTTGATAAAACCCTGCTATTCTCTGCTAATCCACACCTGTCTTTTGTACAGGCCATACAGTTGTTCAACCTGGATAGGAGTCAACAGCGTACGGATTTCATTCATCCTGGCGCCAGTGTTCCACTTTCTGCTGAACTGGGAAAAGGGGTCGCGATTGGTGCGAACTGCGTGATTGGTGAAAATGTACAGCTGGGCGATGGGGTACAGATCGGCGCTGGTTGTGTGATTGAAGAGGATGTCCGTATTGGCAGGAACTCCCTGTTGATGGCGAATGTTACCGTGTGCTATCAAACTCAAATAGGTGAACATGCGATCCTGCAGCCGGGGGTAGTGATCGGTTCAGATGGTTTTGGACTGGTTTATGATAGCGGTCGTTGGGTTAGAATTCCGCATCTGGGTAGAGTGATTATTGGTGATGCGGTGGAGATCGGTGCAAACACCACGATCGATCGTGGAGCGCTGGATGACACGGTTATCGGCGATGGGGTGAAACTCGATAATCTGATACAGATCGGCCATAATGTTCGGATTGGTGATAATACCGCGATAGCGTCCTGTGCAGCGGTTGCTGGCAGTGCGGTCATCGGTAAAAACTGTAAGATATCCGGGGCTGTTGCGATTGCCGGTCATCTCACTATTGCCGATAATGTCACCGTAACGGGTATGACCCTGGTGACAAAAAGTATTCAAAAGGCAGGTACCTTTTCTTCGGGTACCCCGTTAATGGAGAACCATCTATGGCATCGCAGTAATGTACGCTATAAAGCCCTGGATAAGATGGCAAAGACGCTATCAGAGCTACAAAAAAATAATGCATAACGAGGCAATATGACTGATTTTGATATTCAAAAGGTAATGGATTTTTTACCACACCGTTATCCTTTCCTGTTGATTGACCGGGTGCAGGACTGTGCTCCGGGAGTATCCCTGACCGCACTTAAAAATGTCAGTTTTAACGAGCCTTATTTTCAGGGGCACTTTCCAGGTCAACCGATTATGCCCGGAGTTTTAATTCTGGAAGCAATGGCTCAGGCGACTGGGTTGCTGGCATTCTGCTCAATGAATAAAGACGAAAGAAACAAGATTTATATGCTGGTCGGGATCGATAAGGCGCGTTTTCGTGGTCAGGTTATTCCCGGTGATCAATTAATTTTAAACGTGACCCTTGGGCGTACCATGCGTGGGATCTGGATGTATAAGGGAAAGGCAACTGTTGATGGTGCCGTTGTTGCCGAGGCCGAGCTGATGTGCAGTGCCCAGGATAAAAAATAGTGATTCACCCCAGTGCTATTATCGATCCAGCTGCGCGTCTGGGTAAAAATGTCTCGATCGGGGCGTTCAGCATCATTGGTGCTGACGTCAGTATTGGGGATGATTGCTGGATAGGCCCGCATGTGGTCATTTCTGGGCCTGCCACGATTGGTCGAGAAAACAGGATTTTTCAGTTTAGCTCGATTGGCGAAGCGCCACAGGATCTAAAGTATGCTGGCGAAACGACGACACTGGAAGTCGGTGATCGAAATGTGATCCGTGAGTATGTGACGCTTAATCGCGGAACGGTCGGAGGGATTGGCAAGACCAGCATTGGCAGCGATAATTTATTTATGGCTTATTGCCATGTCGCACATGACTGTGTTATCGGCAATCACTGTGTTTTTGCGAATGCAGCTTCCCTTGCCGGCCATGTTGAGGTCGGTGACCATGCGATACTCGGCGGTTTCACTTCTGTGCACCAGTTTTCGCATATCGGGGCACACGCTTTCTGCGGTCTGGGTTCTGTGGTTACGCAGGATATTCCTCCCTATACTATTGCGGCTGGAGAGCGGGTAAAAACCTCCGGCATCAACAAGGAGGGTTTAAAAAGGAGAGGCTTTTCGACCGAGTTGATTGCTGCATTGCATAAGAGTTTTCGTCTTTTATTAAGGTCCAAACACAGTCGTGAAGAAGTGCTGGCTGAGTTAAACGCATTGACGGAACAGTATCCTGAGGTTGATTATTTCGTCCAGTTTGTGATCCAAAGCAAACGCGGTATTGCCAGATAGTGTAGAATTCCAACAAAAGGTTTTAGCTGGCAAACGATTGATCGGCTAAAAAAAATTGACGGATCTATCCGCAATGAATCGCTTTTGTTAGAGACCAGAAGTATGCATAACACTCTTAAATTATGGCTTCACGGCATACCCCTCCTGTTTTTATTCGCCCTGTTACCGCTACAGGCACAGAAACTAACCCATTACATTCCGGATAAGGCCTCAGCCGACTATATCGAAGATGCCGCTGGCCTGAAAATTACCGATGATGGTCAGGTGTATGTTACCTCCACCAAAAAAGGCACCCTGCTACTGTTACAGAATGACAGCTTCCATAAAATCCCTCTAAAACCGGATGTGTTCGGGGATACCGACCTCGCTGGGATTGATCAGCTGGCCGATGGTCGTCTGGTGATTGTAAACTCTGGCAGCCATCGTATCGCTATCCTGGATAAGAAAGCTGAAAACCTGCTGATCAAATTCTCCAGGAAAGGTGGGGATGCGGGTGAGTTGGACGATGCGCTCGGGCTCGCTGTTTCAGTCAATAATAAAATTTATGTCGCCGATAAAAGCAATAATCGCATCTCCGTTTTTAATGATCAGGGGCTGTTTCTGAAAGCGTTTGGGCAGTATGCCGATAATGCCACAGATCTATCCAGGCCGACCCATATCGCACTGGATGCGGATGAGAATGTGTATGTGCTGGAATCCGGTGATAAAAACCGGGTCAGTATTTACAAGTCCACTGGTGAGTTAATCCGGCAGCTGGATAGTGCCAAGATGGGTGAAATGTTCGGAGCCCGAATTGACTTCAGTGCAATGACTGCGGATCAAGCTGGTACGTTGTACCTGGCCGATGAAAATAGCCGCAAGATTCTGGTTTATAACTGGCACAACGATGTGCTTTTAAATAGTTTTGGTTCACTCGGGCAGTCGCGTGGACAGTATCGAGCGATCAACCAGTTGTCGGTCAATATTCGGGGCCAGCTGGCGGTGCTCGACAGGGTCAATAAAAAGCTCGAAATCTATCAACTGGATGAGCAGGATTTTAAACAGCCACTAAAAACGGATGTATTCAAACTGTCAGCAAAGACCGACAGTAACTGTAATGCTCAGCAGGCTTTTCTGCAGCAACAGACGCTTTGCCTGAGAAAGGGTAAAGGCATTTTTATTCTGAATGAGAATGGAAAAGAAGTTGGCCAATTTGGTGCCGACATTAAAGATCCGATCGCGTTGCACAGTGGTACACAGATCGTCGCGATTCTGGAAAAAAACCTGTTGCATGCGTATACCCCTGGCGGTGAAAAAATCTATAGCATCGGGCGCTATGGTACAGCGGCGGGGGCTTTCGATGGTGCTGAATATGTATTCAGCGCACATAACCGAGTGTATGTGGGTGATGTCGGCAACCAGCGCATTCAGATTTTTGCCGGTGATGGTCAGTTTGTCGGACAGATCAAGGCCTCCGACAAAAGCTTTTCCAGCCTGGGACCATTTGCAGTCGATAGCCATCAGAATATCTATATAGCAGATCAGGATAGCAAGGGGCTGATCAAGGTGCTGGATAGCGCTTTTCACCCGCAGGCAGTGATCGGTGATGACCCGTTAATCGCGTTTAGAGCTAAAAAAATACACGCGCTCGACATCGATAAAAAGAATCGCCTGTTTGCCCTGGTGAGCACAGCCAGGAATGATTACAGCGTCAGAATGTATGATGAGCTGCGCCTGACTGAAGAGTTTGGCGCGGGTGAAAATAATGGCACCGAAGTGTTTTTTGAAACGGTCGGATCTTTGTCGGTATTTTCGGGTGAAAAGATAGGCGTGCTGATCAATGATACGGAGTCAAAAAAACTGTTCAAATTTGACTATCTGGAGTACCCGGATGCAGCCTATGGTTTACGCATCAGTGGAAATTCACAGGAAGTCTTACTGGAGTGGGAAAGTAGCCATAGTCCAGTCATCGCCGAGTATGAGATACAGGCTGCCGCAAATGAACTGGGCCCGTTTCAGAAGCTCGCCAGCACTCAATCTCTGAATTATCGTTTCAGTGTGGAGCAGACCCGTAATCTGCCCTGGTATCGGGTAGTTTCGATCAGTGGTCATCAGCTCGCGGCTAAGCCTTCTGCTGCGCGCGAAAACCTGTTTTACCGACTCGACCTGCTGTACCGGGCAGAACACTATCAGGAGGTTATTGAACTCGCTGAACGGTTGCTCAAGCTGGACCAGGAGAATGCCGACATATTGCAGTTGAAAGCGCATAGCCAGCTGCTTGCAGGGCAAAGGCTGAGCGCGATTAACAGCTATCGACAGCTGGAGAAATTCCCGCAATATAAAAAGTCAGCGATCTACCAGCAGGTTAAGGCCTATTATGAGCTGGAGCAATATCTGGAAGCGAAAGCCCTGATCGATCAGGTACTCGCGCAAAAACCTGAAGAAGCCGATGCATATCTGATCTGTGCTGAAATCAGCCTGCGTTTAAGTGATGCAATCGGTGCGGTAGGTTGTGCCGAGGATGGATTGAGTAAACACCCGCAACACGTGGATCTGCGTTATCTGTTGGGTAAGGCGTATATTCTCGCTGCGGTGATTGACCAGGGTCTGGAAGAATTTCAGTCCGCGATCGATTTGCAACCGGCTAACTATGCAATCAGGTTAAAGATTGCAGATCAGCTGATGGAGCTGAAGCGCTATGCAGATGCTCTGAATCACTATCAGGTCGTGTCAGCTGCGCTACCCGCGTCGGCTGCAGCCACGATCGGAGAAGCCAATAGTCTGCTGAAGCTGGATCGTGACGAAGAAGCGAAGGCGATTGCGATCAAACTCTCGGCGGATGAAGCCACCAAAGGCGATGGTTACTATGTGCTGGGCAAGATTGCCTTCAAACAGGAAAAGTACACCGAGGCGGTGTTGCGTTTAACCCGTGCCGGTAAATTGAATCCTGCCAATATTGATGGCTGGCAGTCACTCGCGCAGGCCTACGTCGAAATCAATAAACCGGCGGAAGCCGTTACCAGTTTGAGTCAGGGGATTAGTGCCAACCCCGAAGCCTTTCTGCTCTACCAGCAGGCTGGGCAGATCGAATTAAGTCAGGAAAATTACAACGCGGCGAACCAGTATCTGGAAACGGCCGTCGCATTGAATGCCCAGTCGTTAGCCGCAAACCGACTGTATGCACGTAGTTTATATGCGACACGCAACTATAGAACGGCATCGCTGTATGCGGAAAGAGCTGCAAAAATAGCGCCTAAGGATATCGATGTGCTGACCCTGCAGGCCGATATTGCGAACCAGCAGGGTAAAGTCGGTTCGGCGATTGAATATCTCAAAACCGCGATTAACCTGCAGCCCGCCTCGGCGGAATTACAGCATCAGCTGGGCCGGGTATATCTGAACGCCAACTTGTTTGATGCCTCCCGTGAGCATCTCGAAAAAGCGGCCGCGATTAGCCCGGCCTGGGCCGAGCCAGTGCTGGCTCTCGGGCAGCTGTTGAGTAAGCGTCGACTGTTTGATGAAGCCATCGTCGCGTTTGAGAGGGCCGTAGAGTTGAGCCCGTCGGACGACAATCGTGCGCTGCTGAATGCAGCCTTTGCGGATAAAAAGAAATCGCTAGAGTTTGCTAATAATGCGCCGCAGCTGGTGCTGTCTGACCTGAATCTGAAGCATGTTTTTTCGGCCGCGTATAAAAAATATGCAGAGCAGTCGCTCGGTAGCGTTAATCTGAAAAATGTCAGTGCGACCGATTACGGTAATCTGGAGCTGTCCTTCCAGATCAAGGAATATATGGATTTTCCTGTGTCACAGAAAATTGACCAGCTAGCGGGCAACACCTCGAAATACTTCGATTTCAAGGTCACCTTTAATAACAAGATTCTGGACGTGGATGAGGATATTGGTGTACAGGTTGAGGTGCGGCTTTCGTTCCAGAGAGACGGCAAGACTGACTCGATCCGCCTCACCCAACCGATGACGATTTATGGCAAAAATGCGATGGTCTGGGGCGATGCCAATATGGTGGGTTCCTTCGTCACGCCGAAAGATGACACCCTGCGTGATTATGTGCGGCGCGCGATTAATAATTATCAACCTGCGGTCGGTCCGCTGAATGACAAACTGGTCTCGGCGATGACTTATTTCAGTGCGCTGACGGCAGCGGGTACGCGCTATAGCGTTGATCCAAATACGCCCTATACCACGTTACGCGATGACCAGGTTGATTATGTCCAGTTTCCGCGTGAAACCCTGAAGCTGAAGAGCGGTGACTGTGATGACCTGTCGGTGTTGTTGAGTGCAGGGCTGGAAAATCTGGGCATAGAAACCGCCTTAATCGAGGTGCCTGGACATCTGTTCATGATGTTTAATACCGGTCTGCTGGAGCCGGATGCCAGCCTGATCAGCCAGAATCGTAGCTTGCTGGTGATACGCGATCAACAGATCTGGATTCCGCTCGAAGCCACCATGGTGAATGCGAGTTTTACCGAGGCCTGGGCCGAGGGTGCCAGGAAATACCATGCCGCGCTAGCCGACAATACACTGAATGTGATCGATCTGAAAAAAGCCTGGGAGCAGTATCGCCCGGTAACGCTGGCAAAAGCCAGTTATACCATCGAAGATCCGGATAAACAGCAGGCTCTAGCACTGGTTAAAACGGCGCAGACCCAGCTGTTATCAAAAAGTGTCGACCGCCTGATTCTGCCTTACCAAACCATGATTGCGAATAATCCTGGCAATATCAATGCGCGACTACAGGTCGCTATCCTGTATAGCCGCTATGGTCTGTACGATGATGCTCAGCAGGTGTTTGATGTGCTGCATGAACTGGCTCCAGAGAACAGCGCCGTACACAGTAATCAGGGCAATCTGTATTTGCTGTCGGGTGGTTACGACAAGGCACTGGCGAGTTATCGTCAGGCGATAAAACTGGATGATAAAGATGGTGGTATCTGGCTCAATCTGTCGATGGCCAATTATCGAAAAGGGGATGTAAAAACGGCTGCTGCAGATTATCAGCAGGCCGTATCGCTGACCCCGGAATTGAATCAGCAATATTCCGCCTATAGTAAATTATTGAGTCAATAAAGGTAAAAAATTCATGTCACGCAAACTCTTCAATCTGGCTCTAATCCTGATCATTTCCGCAGCTTTTAGCCTGCCGGTTACGGCGCAGGGCATCATCAAGCAAACCGAGACCCATAGTGTTTTCAAAGGGCTGTTTTTTTCGGTCTGGTCGCGCTTACGTGACCTCAACCCGCATCAGCGTCAGTCAGCCAAAGCTGAGGTCGTGTATACCGCCGGTATCCGCGGCGCGGAAGCGACCGAAACCCTGATTCAACCCTACTGGAAAGATGATCTGAGTAAGGACCCGGCTTTCCAGCAGGAATTAAAGCAGTTTTCGGTTGCCCAGCAACTGATGGATAAAGGGGAACTATTGGCTTCGGTAGAGGCTTTTGACCGCTTTATCGGTGCATACCCGGGCAGTGATCTGCTGGCGAATGCCCAGATTGCGAAGGGAGTGTGCCTGGCTGGAGTGGGAAAAAATAGTGAAGCAGTCGCGATACTCAATCAGTTTATAGAAACCTATCCAGTGCATCCTTTGAGCGCTGATGCCGGAGTGTTGTTAACGCAACTGAAATGAAAAAATTAAACATCCTGGCTATTGAAACATCCACTGAGGCCTGTTCTGTTGCCGTATTGACCCATCGTGGATTGTTATTCAGTGAGTTTGAATTAACCCCTAGACAGCATACCCAGTTCTTACCGCGCATGATGGATGCGGTGCTGGTGCAGGCTGGCCTGTTTAAAAAAGACCTCAGCCATATTGCCTATGCCAGTGGCCCTGGTGCCTTTACCGGGGTAAGAATTGCGGCCTCAACCGCACAGGGAATCTCGATCGGGCTGGATATACCTCTGGTAGCGATCTCTACACTCGCCATACTGGCCCAGCACTGCTATCACATCCATCACACCGAACGGGTGATGGCAGCGCTGGATGCGCGCATGGGGGAAGCCTATGTCGGCAATTATCAACTGAATAATACGAGCGGGTTGCTGGAGCTTGACGGAGAAGAAACACTGGTCAGATTGAATCAATTGCGGCTACCCGAACATTACTTCCTGGCCGGTTCAGGTTTCATGGCCTGTCGAGAAGCCGGATGTTTAGTGGCACCGGAGAATATAGTCGATGCCGATCTACTCCCGCATGCAAGTGCACTCGTCCAACTCGCGGAACACGCAATCAAACAGGGGAAAACCTTGACTGCCGATCAAATACAGATTAATTACATCCGTAATAAGGTTGCTGAGAAAAAGAAAGTTGCCAGTCTATGAGTAATATTCAACAGGGGCTCGCCTATCCTTACGGTGCACCCGAATGTAGCGGCCTGATCAAACAGACAGCGCAGGACTTCAAGGTGTCAGAGCAACTGGGGTTTACCCCGACGGGTAGCGGTGAGCATCTGTTTCTGTATGTGCAGAAAACCGACTTAACAACTCCGCAACTGGTTGACCAGCTAGCCGAACAGCTGGCTATCGCACCCAGACTGATCGGTTACTCCGGGTTAAAGGATAAACAGGCCGTCACCGAGCAATGGATAAGCGTGCATCTTCCTGGCTGCAAGCAAATGCCCGAGATTCAATCAACACCGCAATGGCAGATTTTAGCCAGTGACTGGCACGATAAAAAACTACGCGTTGGAACCCATCGCTCGAATCGATTCGACATCGTTATCCGTCAGCTGGACGGGAATTGCGCTAATCTGCAGCAACGTATAGAGCAGATAGCTCAATCCGGTTTTGCCAATTACTTTGGTGAACAGCGCTTTGGTGCACAGCAGGATAATGTCGAACAGGCGCTTAAAATACTGAATAACCGGCATAAAAATAAACGCCTCAGCCGGCATAAAAAAAGCCTGTTTCTGTCTGCACTGCGTAGTGAGCTGTATAACCAGATACTGTCCAGCCGAATTGAGCAGGGACACTGGCTGCAACCGCTGCAGGGCGATGCCTTGATGCTGGCCGGTACCCAGTCGGTGTTTAGTGAGCCGCTGGATGATACCCTCCGCCAGCGCTATACAGAGTTGGACCTGCATAGCGCCGTGAGCCTGTATGGAACGGGTGACAGTCGTCTGCAGGATCAGGCACTGGCGATCGAAGAGGCGGTTCTCGCTGCCAACACGGCTTTGCGCGATACTCTGTTGCAGGAAAAATTAAAGCGTGCTTGTCGCGCAAACCGCGCCATCGCGCATCATTTAAGCGTTGTGTATACGGCGCAAAAAAACGAAATCCAGCTTCAGGTGGAACTCGATAGAGGGGTTTATCTGACCAGTCTGTTACAGCATTTTGTAGATTGCACGGCAGGCTAAGGAATCCAGTACGGATACCTTAATGCTGATGCAGTCCGAATACGGAATAGCCGATGATCTGGCTGCCGCCGTAAATCACCAATATCAGGCCCAGGCTAAAACGTAGCTTTTGATTCTGCAACAGGCTCTTCATGTTTTGCGCGAAATGCCCGATCAACAGCAGGGTGGGCAGGGTACCCAGTCCAAACACCAGCATGGTAAGCGCTGAATCGAGCGGATTAAGCTGGGTCAGCGCCAGCGCCAGTGCAGAGTAAACCAGTCCACAGGGGAGCCATCCCCATACCAGACCTAGTTTCAGTGCGCTCCAGGCGGTTTGTGCCGGCAGGTATTTTCTGCCAAAGGGTTCAATTTTCTGCCAGATTTTCTGGCCTGCTCTTTCCAGGTATTTAAAGCTATTCAGTAGCTGACTGATATACAGCCCCAGCAGGATAAAAAACAAGCCGGAAATCTTCATCGAGAAGGTATGCGGGTTGGGTAGTAACTGGATCAGGCTACTGGAGAAAATCCCCACCAGCAGTCCCAGCAGGCCATAGGTAGTGATACGCCCCAGGTTATAAAACAGCTGAATAACGAGCGGATGCTGGGGTGACTTTTGATTAAAGTTGGTACTGAGCGTACTGATGATGCCACCACACATGCCGACGCAATGGGTGGAGCCGATCAACCCCATCAGCAGTGCAGACAATAAGCTGGCAGTGAGCATGTCATGAAGTGATATTCATCAGAATGTTTTCAGAGTTTTTGGTCGAAAAGCTCTGTTTCAGACGCCATGTATCCTCGGATGATATCTGTATAAACCAGCGTCCCTTGATTACCGGTGGTTTGATATAACCCCGATAGTCCGCGCTCTGGCCAATCTGGCTAAGTGTTGTTACCTGATCCAGTCCGGAGCGAGTGCGGTGTATCAGTTTAAAAGAGATTTCTGGTTTTAACTCGAACGGCATTTTGGAGGACAGCGAAACCAGTACTTCCCCGGTCTGGGTATTGGTATCAACAAAAGCCCTCAGGCCGAGGTCCTTGGCCATTTTATCGTGATTGATAACCTGATTGATCTGCAGACCCTTCTTGTAATAGTCATCCACCACCAGGCCGTCTTCGGTATTTACGGCAATAAAGATGGTCGCTATACCCGCCACCACTGCCAGTGAAGGGAAGAAAATAACCAGCCATACCATCGGGTTACGAAACCAGGGTCCTTCTTTAATCGTCTTATTCTGTCGCATATTATCGCACTCGTGGGCCAAGGAAACGGGCTTCCTCGGTAACGCTGAGGTTGGTATCGATGGCCTCCAGCTTGAAGAAGATTTCGGTCGTGCGTTGTTTCAGATTTGCAGGATCGACTTCAATACTCATCGGGATTTCAACTACGGAGCCTGAGTTTGCATAGATCCGTTGTTTTGCCAGGTTTAGCTTAAGATCCTTGATGCCTTCTACGGAAAGCCGGTATTCATGCCCGACGATATCTTTATTGATGACTTTCAGGGTATACACGTTTTCCAGCATACCCATGCCGGTTTCACGGAACAGGGCATTCCGGTCACGGATAATATCCAGTTCGATAGGAGAAAGGTTCATGATGGCAATGATGGTACCAATCGTGATTCCCAGCAGTATCATTCCGTACACCAGAATACGTGGACGAAAGGCACGGGTGCGATCTCCATTCAACATATTTTCGGTGGTGTACTTGATCAGGCCTTTTGGATAACCCATCTTGTCCATTACATCATCACAGGCATCGATACAGGCGGCGCAGCCGATACATTGATACTGCAGGCCGTCACGAATATCGATACCGGTCGGACAGACCTGTACGCAGATCGAACAGTCCACACAGCTGCCGAGACTCACCTGTTCTGGTGCCTGGCCTCGCTTGCGTGATCCTCGGGGTTCCCCGCGTTTTTCATCGTAGGAGATGATCAGCGTATCCTTATCGATCATCGCGCTCTGGAAGCGGGCATAAGGGCACATATAGGTGCACACCTGTTCACGCATCCAGCCAGCATTGCCGTAAGTCGCGAAGCCGTAGAAAAGAATCCAGAACCATTCCCAGGGCCCGAGATTGAGGGTCGGTATGGCTGCAGACAGATCCAGAATCGGGGTGAAATAGCCGACGAAGGTAAACCCGGTAAACAGCGAAAAGGTGATCCAGATAAAATGTTTGCTGAATTTTTTGAAAAACTTATTGGCATTCATCGGCATTTTATCGAGCTTCATCTGTTGTTGACGGGTACCTTCGATAAAACGCTCAATATATAAAAATGACTCGGTCCAGACCGTCTGAGGACAGGCAAATCCGCACCAGAGCCGTCCGGCAAGTGCAGTAAAAAAGAACAGCGAAAGCGCCGCGATGACCAGTATCATAGTCAGGTAAATAAAATCCTGCGGCCAGAAAATCATCCCCAGGATGTAGAACTTGCGTTCCGGTAAATCAAACAGTATGGCCTGACGCCCATCCCACATGAGCCACGGCATAATGTAGAAGAAACCGAGCAACAGAGAAACACCAGACACTCTTAACGCAGCAAACAGACCATGAACCTGCCGAGGATAAATCTTCTTCCTTTTTTGATAAAGGTCCTGTTCTATGGATGGCGTTTCGGTACTGGTCGCCTTTTTTTGCTCAGTCATAATAGTCGTCTTAAACAGTTTTTAAATCGGGTTTTGGTAAAAGCCAGGGAGCATCTACACATGCTTACTGTATGTTACTTGATAGTATTCAAGTCGTTTAACTCAGTGTTACTAAGGATATAAAAAGAAATACATATGTGAAGACGTTGATGGCTACTTCGCTTCATTCTTGTTCATCGCACAGGGTATGCAGGGTTTGGCAAAATACAGTGTCAGTAAACAGGGTAAAGCGGTGAACACCCAGAATAGCAGAAATCCGATGGAGTAAGCGCCCAGTCTGGAGACGTCATAATCCATAAACACATTTAGCGGATCAAACAGGGTGTAAAACACAACGGTCTCTACCCCGGCAACCAGAAACGAGGGCCATAATACAGCGATAATTTTCTGCATAACAGGGATGTCATTCTGGGTGGATTTGTTGGTTTCAGTCATTATATTTGCCCTTGAATTATTATTAACAGATCATCACTGATCCGGTTTGTATAAATTTAAGCGTTGTCATTATATGTGCTTTAAAGATTTGGAAAAGTTTTTAGCGATCTGAAACCGCAGAAACTCACCCCTGTTAAGCTCTGTTATGGCCAATTTGATCATCAGCAACACTCTAACGGTCCTTAACATGGTGTGTTAATCAGCTTTTTTTGTGCTGTCATCGGACGGTTCATCGTCATCAAGTGCCAGCCTGGAGGCTTCATCGAAATCTTTTTTCCGATTAGCGCTATACGCCCACAGCACGATACCGATAAATACAATAAAAACCACGACGGTCCAGATTGAGTGCATTAAACTAGTCATCATTAAAATCCTCTTTGGAATTACCTTATTCTGGCGCAGGAATCTAAATAATGCGTCAAAGCGTTAATAAATAAGCAAGTTCTAATAAAGTGCGTTATTTTCGGTTTTTTCCAATCTAAATGCAAAAAATAAGGCTAATCTGAGTTAACCAATCTGAATACATTTGATGAAATTTATTGCGCAATGGGTGCTCACGAAAAATAACAAAAAGCGGGCAGAATAAACTCGAGCGTATGTTAAACCATTTCTGCATTGTTATTTCTACATTAGTGATATGGTATAGGCTGGTGGAAAGTTATTTGGACTTTTTCAATGCTTAGGCCAGAGAGGGAAATATGCCAGAAATAAATCACAGAGTGGGTGTCAAAGCCTCTGCACAGCTGGTTTATCAGGCACTGACAACCGATGCAGGGCTGTCCGGATGGTGGACCGAGGATACCACCGGAGCAGGCGCGGTCGGGTCCATTATTAAATTTCGTTTCAATGGTGGTGGTCCAGATTTTGCGGTAAGTGAGCTTGTACCCGATAAAATCGTACGCTGGAAACATTCTGGCAGCATACCGGAAGCCTGGGTGGATACAGAGATATTGTTTCAAATTCAGCCTGAGGATGGACAGACCTTCGTCAGGTTTACCCATTCAAACTGGCAGGCGAGTAGCGACTTTATGGCGCATTGCAGTACCAAGTGGGCGGTGTTTTTGTTAAGTCTGAAACAGCTGCTGGAAACCAGACAGGGTCAGGCCTTCCCGCAAGATATACCGATAGATCATTCTGAGTAGATTGGGCTTGGCCCGTCTTAACGACGCAGTAGAATCATCCTGAGTCTGACAGGCTGCTAGATAACTGCCTTAAAAACAGACAGAATACGCGCACTCAGAACCCGGCGGTGAGCACCCGGCTTACAAGATGGTCTGGATTCCATACAGTTTGCATTGCTTAAATTATTGTTCAGGAAAAAATGGCGTCACCTCGTGTAGTTAATTCCAGTCAGGCCGATGGCGGTGCTGAATACTGTTTCCATTGTGGATTACCATTGAAGGGCAGTGAGCTGGTGGTTGAAATCGATCAGCAGTTACAGCCGATGTGTTGCACCGGTTGTCAGGCAGTAGCGGATGCAATCGTGCGTTCCGGTAATACCAGTTATTACCGCTTTCGAGAGGATAAATCGGCCACGGGTAAGGATCTGGTGCCGGAGTTTCTGAATAAAATCAAGGTTTACGATCATCCTGCGGTGCAGCAGCAGTTTGTCCACTCCAGTTCTGCGCACGTTAAACAGGTATCGCTGATTATCGAAGGGATCGTGTGTGCGGCCTGTATCTGGCTGAATGAACAGTACCTGCGTCAGTTGCCTGGAATCATCAGTGTGAATATCAATTATTCAACCCATCGAGCGCATGTGGAATGGGATGATGAAAGGCTCAGGCTGAGTGAAATACTGGCGGCTATTTCCAGCATCGGTTACCTCGCGCACCCCTATGATCCGGCCACTCAGCAACAATTGTATGAAAACCAGCGTAAGCAGCTGATTCGTCAGATCGGAATTGCCGGCCTGTTCGGGATGCAGATCATGATTTTTGCGGTGGCACTGTATGGTGGGGACTGGTGGGGTATCAGCGAAAGTTTCCGTTCGTTCTTTCGGGTGCTGAGTTTATTGCTGAGCACCCCGATCATGCTGTATTCAGCACGGCCCTTTTTCCGTGGGGCATGGATGGATCTGAAGCATCGCCGCGCCGGGATGGATGTACCGGTTACACTGGGATTGACGCTGGCTTTTAGCGCGAGCTGTTATAACACCTGGACTGGTGAATCGGATGTGTATTTCGATTCGGTCGCGATGTTCGTTTTCCTGCTGTTATCGGTACGTCTGTTCGAGTTATCGGCGCGTAAAAAAGCCGCAGAAAAGATTGAAACCCTGACCAATCTAACCCCTGCCATGTCGAACCGACTGAATCCGGATGGCAGCATTGACGTGGTGCCCACGGTCGAGCTGACGCTGGCCGATACCATTCTGGTGAAGCCGGGTGAAACCATTCCCACCGATGGAGTACTGCTGTCGGAACAGGCGCTGGTGGATGAAGCCCTGCTAACCGGTGAGCAGCATGCAGTGACTAAACAGGCCGGCGATATTCTGATTGGTGGCAGTTTTAACCTGGAACAACCGATCCAGTTACAGGTGCATCAACTGGGTCAGGATACCGTACTGTCGGGCATTAAACGCCTGATTGAGCAGGCGCAGGGCTTCAAGCCGAATATCGCGCAGCTGGCAGACAGGGTGGCGAGTATATTCGTTTCGGTATTGCTGCTGTTGGTGGTGGTTGCCGGTATCGTCTGGTGGCAGATCGATCCCACGCGGGTATTACCGGTACTGGTCGCGACGCTGGTGGTGACCTGTCCCTGTGCATTGTCGTTAGCGACCCCGGCATCGCTGTCGGCAGCAATCGGGGCGCTTACGCGTGATGGCATGCTGGTCGCGAAATCGCGTGCACTGGAAGTAATGCCGCTCATCGATACGGTGATTTTCGATAAAACTGGAACCCTCACCAGTGGGGTATTAAGTCTGCAGCAACAGTTCGATTCCGTGACTAGCGAGAGCGCCACACATCGCCGCATTGCACACAGTCTTGAACTGCATTCCGAACATCCGATTGCGCGTGCGCTGGTCGATCATACACTCAAGCCTTTTAGCGTTAAAAATCTGCAAAATAAGGTTGGCAATGGGATACAGGGTGAAATCGACGGTGTCACTTATTACATTGGTAATGCGGGGTTTATCGCCGGTATTGCCAGCTTACCCGAGACTGTACAGTTTGCACCGGATTTGCAGGTGGTGCATCTGGTGCGTGAGAGTCAATGGCTGGCGAGTTTCTGTTTTAGCGATCCACTCAAGTCGGATGCGTTACTAACCGTGCAGCAATTAACCCGGCGCGGGATCGATGTGCGTATTCTGAGTGGTGACCGTCAATCCTACGTAGCCTCAATTGCCGGGCAGCTGGGTATCGAACATTTCGATGCCGAACAGTTACCGGGTGACAAGCTGCAAAAAGTCAAACAGTTGCAGCTGCAGGGACATAAGGTGGCGATGGTTGGTGACGGTATCAATGATGCGCCGGTGCTGGCGGCAGCGGACCTGTCGATCTCTTTATCGGTCGGAACCGATCTGGCCCGGGCCGCGTCTGATATGATTATCAACGGTGGTCAGCTGGCACCAATCGTTGCATCGATCGGCATCACAACAAAAATGATGCGCATCATTCGGCAGAATTTTTTCTGGGCGATTGGCTATAACCTGGTCGCCGTACCGTTTTCAATGGCTGGACTGGTGCCGCCATGGCTGGCCGCAATCGGGATGTCGTTAAGCTCCCTGATCGTGGTATTGAACGCTTTACGTCTGAGGCTGTAACGATGGAAATTTTATATTTATTAATCCCGCTGGCGATGATTATTCTGGTCGTTATCGCCGGTTTTTTCTTCTGGTCGGTCAAGTCCGGGCAGATGGATGATCTGGAAGGTCCGGCCTACCGCATTCTGATGGATGATGATACGGTAAAACCGGTGCGTGAATCTGTAGACAAAGATAGCAGTACGCTTAAAAAGGAGCCGGAGTAATGTCTTTGGCTTCTGATGTGCTAGTTAAGGGTTTTGAGATACACATAACTGGCGCCAATCCCACCATCCCTGAGCTGGGCCGGACAGTAGGCGAGTACCATCGGCTGCTGGCTCAGCCAGTGTTGAACCATCGGTCGTAATATCGCAGCGCCCTGAGACCGATATCCCTGACCATGAATGATCAGCAGCATTTTTGCCTGCTGCTGCAGAGCCTGATGTACAAATTGCTCCAGTTCACGCTGTGCGGGTTGCAGGCGCGAGCCGTGCAGATCCAGTACATCATCTATCGCCAGTTGTCCCATGCGGATCCTGCGTTGCATTTTTTTCTGTAAGCCGTGATGAAACCAGCTATCCACCGTAGCGTCTGGTATTTCAGTGCTGATTAACTGCAGGCTGTGTTGCGGGGTAAGATCCTTATCCGAGTGGTTAATGCGCAAACGACTCTTCGGTTTCTGCTCGAACAGATTGACTCTGTCCTGCTGCAAAGGTCGTACACCTTTGATCGCCTGCAGGAAACTGTCTGCATCATCTTCTGGGTTTTTACTCATCGCTACGGGTCATATGGAGTTCGGCTGAACAGGATTCATGGATGTCTACTTCGGGGTAGCAAAATGAAGTGTACCGGAGCTGGTGCCAGACCGCTATAAACGATGATTTATCTGGGTTTTATCCTGATTTATCAGGCAAATTAATACCTGACACTGATCGAATTAGTTTATTATTCGCACTAATTTTAATTTGTAGTGAAAAATGCACATTTTAATCAGTAATGATGATGGTTATCTCGCTCCCGGGTTGAAGGCGATTGCCGACGAGCTGTCCAGTCTGGCGCGTATCACGGTGGTTGCGCCGGATCGAAACCGCAGTGGTGCCAGTAACTCTTTAACCCTGCAACGTCCGTTACGTGCCGATATGACGCCGCTCGGTTTTTACAAGGTAGATGGGACTCCTACCGACTGTGTGCACCTGGCATTAACCGGTCTGTTAACAGACGAGCCGGACATGGTGGTATCGGGTATCAACTCAGGTGCCAATCTGGGTGATGACGTGATCTATTCCGGGACCGTGGCTGCCGCGACCGAAGGCCGCTTTCTGGGTTTGCCGGCACTCGCGGTGTCACTCACCGGCAAGCATGAACAGCATTATGCGAGCGCAGCCAGAGCGACCGGCATCATCATCCGCCGGCTGCTGCAGGACCCGCTGCCTGAGGATACCATTCTGAATATCAATGTGCCGGATCTGGCATGGAGTGAAATCAAGGGTTTCAGGGCTACGCGACTTGGTTTTCGTCATCGAGCAGAACCGGTGGTGCAGCAGCGTGATCCCTATAACCAGAAGATTTACTGGGTGGGGCCGGCAGGGCAGGAGCAGGATGCCGGCGAAGGCACCGATTTCTTTGCGATCCGACAGGGCTATGTTTCAGTAACGCCATTACAGATCGATCTGACCCGACACGAAGGGGTCAAACCTTTACAGAACTGGCTGCGAGGCCTTTCCCTTGATGAATAATCTTTCCAGCAAGCAGTTGCAGGGTATCGGCATGACGTCGCAACGCACGCGTGATCGTCTGATCGACCGCCTGCAGCAGCGAGGAATCACCAACTCCAGAGTGCTGGAAGTGATGAGAAATACACCGCGCCACCTGTTTGTAGATGAAGCGCTTTCGCATCGAGCCTATGAAGACACGGCACTGCCGATAGGTTATGGGCAGACCATTTCCCAGCCTTTTATTGTCGCTTTGATGACGCAGATGCTGCTCGAGTCCGGCACCCCTTCATCGGTACTCGAGATTGGTACCGGTTGCGGCTATCAGACTGCGATCCTGGCTCAGCTGATCGCTCATGTCTACAGCGTTGAGCGCATTGGCAGCCTGCATCAGCAGGCTCGCAAAAGACTGGCCGAATTACGACTGTACAATGTTGAGCTCAGGCATACCGATGGCAATGCTGGCTGGCAAGGTTCAAGTATCCAGTTTGACCGCATCATCATGACTGCAGCCTGTAAGGATGTACCCCGTAAGCTGGCCGATCAGCTGAATGATGGCGGAGAAATGATTTTGCCTTATGACGATGGCAGCAGTCAGGTGCTAATGCGCATCACCCGCCAGGGTGATGATTACGAAACGGAAGCCTTCGATGCGGTATCCTTTGTACCTCTTTTACCCGGAACCGTCTGATCCTGATGAAACTTTTTGAAAACCTGTACCAGTCAGTGATAAGCGCAGCATCCAGCAAAAATGCCCCCAGGGTTCTTTCCGGCTTAAGTTTTGTGGAGTCCTTTATTCTGCCTTTTCCGCCGCCAGATGTGATGCTGGCACCGATGTCGCTGGCAAACCCTGCGCGTGCCATGTATTACGCGATGCTGACATTGGTTGCTTCGTTGGCCGGTGGCATTGTTGGCTATCTGATCGGGGTTTACGGTTTCGATCTGGTACAACCCTATATTTTGCAGTGGGGCTATCAGCCGGTGTTTGACAAAGCCATGGGCTGGTTTTCTGTATGGGGCTTCTGGGCGGTACTGGTGGCCGGCTTTTCACCGGTACCTTATAAAATATTCACGATTTCAGCCGGCGTGCTGAGTCTGGCTTTTCTGCCCTTTATGCTGGCTTCGCTGATCGGGCGTGGTGCGCGCTTTTACCTGGTGGCCTATGTGCTGTCGCGCTATGGTAAGGCGATCGAGCCCAAACTGATGATGTATATCGAAAAAATTGGCTGGTTTACAGTAGCGGTATTATGCTCCGCCATCCTTTATTACAGCCTGCGCTAATGAGCCGCTTTTTGTTTCCATTATTAGTGTTTAGCATGGTGTCGCTGACAGGGTGCAATGCACTGCAGCAGCAGCGCCTGAATGGCCCCGGCTGGTATATGGTGAAACAGACAGATACGCTGTATTCCGTGGCCTGGCGCTACGGGCTGGATTATCAACAGCTGGCTGAATGGAATGGAATAGCCGATCCCTACGTCATTCATCCGGGGCAACAGCTGATTCTTATTCAACCGGCAACGTTGCCCGCTGTAACTATGCCTGCTGTAGTGGCCGAACCCACTACCGATAAAGCGCCTTCAACACCGCGCCCGGTAGTGGTCAAAAAACTGGATGTTGCAGAAACTCAGCAGATCATATGGCGCTGGCCAACCGAGGGCGATGTACTTAACCGCTTCTCCTATAAAGAACTCGATAAACGTGGTATTGATATTGCAGGAAAAGTAGGGCAACCTGTATTTGCGGTTGCCGATGGTAAGGTGGTGTATAGCGGAACGGGTCTGGCTGATTATGGCAACCTGATCATTGTTAAACATAACAGTACCTATTTAAGTGCCTATGCGTACAACAGCGGCCGACTGGTAAAGGAAGGTGACCCAATAAAAATAGGTGCCCATATCGCCGATATGGGAACAGGTAAGGACAATAAACCCATGCTGCATTTCCAGATTCGCAAGAAAGGGAAGCCGGTCGATCCATTACTTTATTTACCCGAAAATATTTGAGTAAAATCTACTCTCAATGAGGCTTTCAGCATGAGCAAACCAAGTGACCCGTCAATCTTCCAGGATGAAGAAATTCCCGCCGATGAAATTACTGAATCGAATCTTGATGACGACTCAGATGATGCGAAATCGATCGAATTGTCTGACCTGGATGCTTCCCTTAATGACGATGATGACAGCGATGACAGCGATGACGACACAAAACAAAAGTTCGTCGAAAGACGTAAGCCGGTTGAACGCCGTAAGGCACTTACGCGGCGTTCCTCTGATGACCCCACTCGCATCTATCTGAGTGAAATAGAAGACTCTCAGCTGTTGACGGCGCAGGAAGAGGTGTTTTACTCACGACTGGCGCAAAAGGGAGATTCGAAGGCACGCGATAAAATGATTGAATGTAACCTCAGGCTGGTGGTGAAGATAGCCAGACGCTACATGAATCGTGGACTGCCTTTGCTCGACTTGATCGAGGAAGGCAATCTGGGCCTGATCAGGGCGGTCGAAAAGTTTGATCCTGAACGAGGCTTCCGCTTTTCTACCTATGCCACCTGGTGGATACGTCAGACCATCGAGCGCGGCTTGATGAACCAGACACGCACTATCCGGCTTCCGATTCATGTGATCAAGGAGCTCAATACCTATCTGCGCACCGCACGTAAACTGACACAGGATCTGAAGCAGGAAGCGACTGCGGAAGATATTGCCAGAACCCTTAACAAGCCGATAGAAGACGTCGAAAAAATGCTCAAACTGGCCGAGAGGGTGAGTTCTGTCGATGTTCCCATGTCAGGCGATGGTGAGCGCCCGTTACTGGATATTATCCCGGATGAAAACAACCTCGATCCGTCGCTGATCCTGCAGGATGAGTCGGTGTTACAGCATCTGGATGCCTGGCTGGATGAGCTGGATGATAAGCAGCGAGAAGTTGTGGTCAGGCGCTTTGGCCTGCGTAACCACCCGCGCGGTACACTGGAGGAAGTCGGGCTGGAGCTGGGCGTCACGCGTGAACGGGTGCGACAGGTTCAGATGGAAGCTCTACGCCGCCTCAGGCGAATACTGGAGAACAAAGGCTATTCGCGCGATAACCTGTAACGCGAGGCAGCTTGATGATCTTATCCGCCATTAAAGTCATTTTTACTTTACTCGTATTCTGCCTGCCACCAACGCTACAGGCAGAGTCATTTAGCCGTTCTTTTGGTGTCAGTTTTGTTCGAATCAATCCCGGTAGTTTTATCATGGGGAACCAGCATTTCGGTGAACTGGCCACAGAAGTACCTGGCGAACGGATGGAAAGCCTGAAAAAAGAACTCCCTGCGCATAAGGTTACGATCAGCAAAGAGTTTTATCTGGCCACAACAGAAGTGACCCAGGCGCTGTGGCAGGAGATGATGCATGATCAGCCCGGCAAGGAAGAGCGATGGGAGCGAGAAGACTGGGCCAGCATACCGGTCAGTCGTGTCAGCTGGGAAGATGTTAAGGAGTTTATACAGCAACTCAATATGCTCGATTCAGAATACCGCTACCGCCTTCCAACCGAAGCAGAGTGGGAATACGCAGCACGCGCCGGCAGCTCTGGGTTACGCCCATTCGACTTCAATGCGATGGGCGATTATGCCTGGTACCGGGATAACTCAGGTGATAAACCGATGCCGGTGGGCAGCCTGAAGCCGAATGCCTGGGGCCTGTATGACATGATCGGTAATGTATGGGAATGGGTGGAAGACTCCTATGATCCTGAATATTACCAGTATTCTCCTGAACTCGATCCCCGCGGTGGTGATAATGCCTACCGCAAGTCGATGCGCGGGGGTTCCTATCACTGCACCACGGAACGGGTGCGTGTTGGCATACGTGGGTCGTTTGACGAAGAGCGTTCCATGTCGGTGCTTGGGTTTCGTCTGGCGGCTGAAAAACGTTAGTCTATCGATTCGCTGTGTGAGCACTGCCTTTTTCCGAAAGATATTAAGTAGAGCCTACTCAATAACTCCAAGCCATTGAATTTAATGAAATAACCGCCTTTCC
>JACNJF010000130.1 GCA_014382695.1 Gammaproteobacteria bacterium
GATCAGGCCGCACTGGTACTCGACGGGGTCGATCTTAAGGTGGTTGATTTGCAGATCGACGAAGATTATCTGGATGATTCCGATTTCAGCTATGACGGCGAACAACTGACGATTCCGGGGGTACCGGATGAGTTCGAGTTCCGCGCCAGCGTCGAAATCCACCCGGAGGCGAATACCCGACTGGAAGGGCTGTATCAGTCGAGTGGTAATTACTGCACCCAGTGCGAGGCGGAAGGTTTTCGTCATATTACCTTTTATCTCGACCGGCCCGATGTGATGTCGGTCTTCACCACCACGATCCGCGCTGATCGGCAGACTTATCCGGTGCTGCTGTCAAACGGTAACCGGGTCGATGCGGGTGAAAGTGGTGAACGTCACTGGGTTAAATGGCACGATCCTTTTCCCAAGCCGAGTTACCTGTTCGCGCTGGTAGCGGGTGATCTGGCCTGTGTGCAGGGTGCATACACCACCCTGTCCGGGCGCCAGGTGGATCTGCAGATTTTTACCGAACATCACAACCGCGAAAAATGTGATTTTGCACTGAGCTCGCTGCAAAAGGCGATGCAGTGGGATGAGCAGGTGTTCGGTCTGGAATACGATCTGGATCTGTACATGGTGGTTGCGGTCGATGATTTTAATATGGGCGCGATGGAGAACAAGGGACTCAACGTGTTCAACACCCAGTATGTGCTGGCCAATCAGCAAACCGCGACAGATGATAATTATCTGGGCATAGAAAGCGTGATTGCGCACGAGTATTTTCACAACTGGACCGGTAACCGGGTGACCTGTCGTGACTGGTTTCAGCTCAGCCTGAAAGAGGGGTTGACGGTATTCCGTGATCAGCAGTTCAGTGCCGATATGATGTCTGCGGTGATTCAGCGTATCAAGGATGTACGCAGGCTGCGGAGTGTTCAGTTTACCGAGGATGCCGGCCCGATGGCGCATCCGGTGCGTCCCGACTCTTACCTTGAAATCAATAACTTTTATACCAGCACGGTGTATGACAAGGGTGCCGAAGTGGTGCGCATGATGCATACCCTGCTCGGAGTTGAGAATTTCCGCAAGGGCATGGATCTGTATTTTGTTAGACACGATGGGCAGGCAGTGACGACCGATGATTTCCGTCAGGCCATGCAGGATGCCAGTGGCGTTGATTTAACCCTGTTTCAGCGCTGGTACGAACAGTCCGGCACCCCGCAGGTAACGATTCAGCGGATCTACGATGCCGACACCCGTACCCTCAAACTGTGGATTAAGCAGGATGCCGGCTCCACCAAAGGCGAGCCTAATCGACCATTCCATATTCCAATGAAACTGTCGATGTTTGACCAGTCGGGTACGCCACTAGCGCTGAATAATGCTGGAGAAACAGAGATTGTGCTGGATATCCGTCTGGATAACGGCTTTTTTGAGTTTTTCAATATTCCCGAATTACCGCTGATCTCTACCTTCCGCCAGTTTTCAGCGCCGGTCATCATCCACTCTGATTTAACCCGGTCTGAACTGGCCAGATTAATGACCTGTGAAACAGATCCCTTTAATCAGTGGGATGCCGGACAGCAGTTCGCCACACAGGTGATGCTGGATTTGATCCGGGCCGAAACGCTGGATCTTACCCCGGCCCTGCAAAGCCTGCTGGACGCGTTTGCCGGATTGCTGGCAAACGACCAGCTGGATCGACCGTTGATCGCTGAAATGCTGAATCTGCCAGCGGAAAAATATCTCGCTGAAAAATGTCAGCCGGTAGATGTGCATAAAATACGTCAGGTACGTGAATTCGTTAAACAGCAGATTGCGCTGCAGATGGAGTCCCGTTTACAGTCGCTATACCAGAACTGTCAGGAGAGCGGCGGTTATCAGCTGACACCTGCGGCAGTTGGGCAGCGTCGCTTGAAAAACAGTTGTCTGAGCTATCTCAATCGCCTGCATAAAGCAGACTATCTTGCGCTGGCCGAACAGCAGTTTATGCAGGCCGATAACATGACGGACCAGATCGGTGCGCTGAGCGCGGTGGTGGATGACAATACTGCGGTACGCCAGCGTATGTTTGATGCGTTTTATCAGCAGTGGAGTGAGACCCCGCTGGTGGTCAACAAATGGTTTACCCTGCAGGCATCGTCGTATGCCGAGAATACTCTGGACGCCATTTTGCAACTGGAACAGCATCCTGCGTTTAACCTCAAAAATCCGAACCGGATTCGCTCCCTGATCACCCCGTTCCAGCTCAACAGCAAAGCCTTTCATGATACCTCCGGGCGAGGCTATGAATTTCTGGCGGATAAAATTATCCAGCTGGATAGCCTCAATCCGCAGATCGCCTCGCGTCTGTCACATGCTTTCCTGAACTGGAAAAAGCTGGTGCCAGAGCTGGGTGAGAAAATGAAGCAGCAGGTGTTACGCATCCAGGCTAAACCAGGGCTGTCGAATGATGTGTCGGAGTTGATGTCGTCCAGTCTGAAGGATGAATAAGTCGGCGGTTGGTACGCCCGGCGCAGGTAAGTTGATTGTTGCGTAATCCTTTTAGTGGCAGAGCCCCGGTGATCGATCTGATCATTCCGGGGCTGCTTGACCTGCCGGTTTACGAACTGGATGAAGAGCCGCTGGTGAGCGCCACGCCAGCGTTACACAAACTGCTGCGTTATGCCGATCGAGTTAGCAGTTCAGCGCATGATTTCGATAGCCTCCTGATTCAAACCCTGGGCCTGCAGCAGTCTGCCTTGCCCTATGCACAGGCACTGCAGCCACTCAATGACAACACCAAACTGGTATTCAAACCGGTCCATCTGAAAACCGATATGAACAATGCCATGGTTTATCCGGTGAATGTATCGGAAGATGAAATAAGTCTTTTAATCAAAGATTTAGCGGATTTCTTTAAACAGGATTGTGAGATTGTCAGACTGCCGGATGATCACTGGATGATGATCCTGCATGAGTGTAAACCGGTACTCGAACTACCGCATTACCTGACCGCGCTGGGTAAAAAAGTAACCCATTATCTGGAGCAGGCCAAAACCAGTCTGGACTGGTTCCGGCTGTTCAATGAAATGCAGATGTTTCTGTATCAGCATACGCTGAATCAGCGGCGCATGCGTCAGGGCCAGCCGATCATCAACAGCCTGTGGTGCTGGGGAGCGGATGCCTATCGGGGAGAAAAATTCAACGACAGGCACTGGTTCAGTGATGATCACGCGTTGCAGGCACTGGGCGATCTGTACTGCGGTCATTCCGCTACGCTGGATGAAATGGCTGGTTGTGAACTCACCCCGCAGACCATCATTGTTGAGCTGAGTCTGCTTAAGGATTTAAAAAGTCAGCGTGAATCCGAGCTGATGACAACCCTGCTGAAACTGGAGCAACGCTGCATTCAGCCCCTGATGGCGCTGCCGGATATGCAGCTTAATGTGCTAACGGCGGGTGCCGAAAATCTGCACTACCGGCCCGGGATGCGGCACAAATTCTGGAAAAAACCACTCAGCCTGAGTCAGCTGATATTGCACGTGAATCAGGCGCAATGAAACGCCCGAAGCTAATGCTGCAACAGCGTGCCTGTAACCCTCAGCTGCTGACCCAGAACAGCGCGCTACACCCCGTCCTGCAACGCGTATTCAGTGCCAGAAAAATCGACTCAATGGAGCAAACGCAGTATGCGCTGAGCGGCTTGATCGCACCGCAACGCATCACTAATCTGGAGCAGGCGGCTGCCTGCATCATCGGCCATCTTGAGCAGCACGCCAGCATTCTGATCTTCGGTGATTACGATGCCGATGGCGCCACCAGTACTGCGCTGTGCGTGAAAGCGCTGCACATGCTGGGGCATGAAAACGTCAGCTTTGTATTGCCGGATCGTTTTAAGGATGGGTATGGCCTGTCCGAAGCGATCGCGCAACGCATCGCACAATTGCAGCCCGCACTGGTGATTACGGTGGATAGTGGAATTGCCAGTGTCAAAGGGGTGGCGATTCTGAAACAGGCGAACATCGATGTGATCGTGACCGATCATCATCTGCCCGCCGACGAGTTACCGGCGGCGGATGTGATTGTCAACCCGAACGCGTTTGCGAATAGCGCAGGCGGTAATCTGGCCGGAGTCGGGGTGGCGTTTTATCTGATGCTGGCGCTGCGTAGCCAGCTGCGTGAAAGCGGCTGGTTTAACAGCCGGGCAGAACCCAATTTTGCCGAATTACTTGACCTGGTGGCGATCGGTACGGTGGCCGATCTGGTGGCGCTGGATTACAACAACCGGATTCTGGTCAACGAAGGCCTGAAACGCCTGCGCGCTGGGGCCTGTTCCAGCGGTATCCGTAAACTGGTGGAATTAGCCGGTCGCTCACTGGCTCATTTAAGCGCGCAGGATATCGGTTTTTCGCTGGCACCGCGTATCAATGCAGCAGGCCGGCTGGACGATATGAGTATCGGTGTACAAACCCTGCTGGCTGAAGAGGAATCCTCAGCTGCCCGACTCGCCGCCGAGCTGGAGGATATGAATCTCTACCGGCGTGAACTTCAGACGCAGATGTCGGAGCAGGCCATAGCGATGCTGCCGCAGTTTGAACTCGCACAGCAGCAATACAGCCATGTGCTGTATCAGCCGGACTGGCATGAAGGCATCGTTGGTATCATTGCCTCGCGCATCAAGGATATCAGCAATCGCCCGGCGATCAGTTTTGCCGGTGCAGAGAACGGGATTCTGAAGGGCTCGGGGCGTTCCGTGAGTGGGGTTCATCTGCGTGATATGCTCGATCTGGTGGATAAGGCCGAACCTGGACTGATCCTCCGCTTCGGAGGCCATGCGATGGCGGCGGGACTTTCCATCGAGCAGCGTCAACTTGAACGCTTCAGGGCCAGCTTTGAGCAGGTGCTGCAACAACAGGTGGATCCGGCCTGTTTCGCTAATATCGTGCTCAGTGATGGTCAGATCGAGGCGCAGGATATGACGCTGGAACTGGCAAAGCTATTACGTAATGCGGGGCCGTGGGGACAGAAGTTTCCAGCGCCGAGTTTCGATGGTGAGTTTAAGGTACTCGATCAACGGGTACTGGCGAAGCGTTATCTAAAGTTTGTACTTAGCTCAAAAAACCAGCATCAGCCAGTCGACGCGATCTTTTTTAATCCCACTGAAGAGCAGTTAAC
>JACNJF010000149.1 GCA_014382695.1 Gammaproteobacteria bacterium
AGACTGCCTGATTCATCCAGCTTGGTGATAATACCACCCGCCAGTTTGACCTTCTGAAAATTACGGATGGTTTCATTCAAAGCCGCAAGCTGGGTATTTGCTGATAACACTAGATAAGGCTGAATCTCGGGCGAACCGGTCTGCAGTTTATGGAACTGCTCAGACAGCCGAACATCGGACTGACTCATGCCAGCGGTATCGATCAACACCAGCTTTTTATCGCTTAGCATGCGCAGTCGGTCGGTTAACTCTTCACTGCTACTGGCGGTCAGTAAAGGAACCTCCAGCATGCGGGCAAAGTGTTGCAACTGCTCCTGCGCACCAACCCGAAAATTATCGGTGGTAATCAGTGCCACCGAATGCTTGCCGTGACTGTGTGCAAAGCGTGCCGCCAGTTTCGCAATGGTGGTGGTTTTACCAACGCCGGTCGAACCGACCAGTGCGATACGTCCGCCGCTAGTGAGTATATCTGTTGTTGCAATCGGAATCGATTTGGCCAGTACCCCGAGAGCCTGCTGCCAGACTTTATGCGGGTCATCACTGAACTGACCCAGTTCGGTAAACACCATTTCACAGATATCCGTTCCCAGGCCCAGCTCGGTCATCAGATTGAGTAACACTGTGCGCACCGGATGCAGATCACTATAGCGATCCCAGTCCAGCACACTCAGCTGACTCTGCATCAGATTGCGCAGATTCTTCAGCTCATCCTTTACTTCGTCGATCACCGGTGAACTGCTGTAGTGCTGACGCGACTGGTTGTAGGCAGATTGCTCATTGAACTGACTGTCATCCTCGAAATCATCATCCAGCTGATCGGTTTCGGTTTCGCGGAACTTCACCTCTTCTTCCACCGGCAGCATTTTACGCCGCAGCGAAACCTCGGTTTTACTATATTCGGAAACACTCTGTGGCTTTTTCACTGGCGCTTGTGGCGGCTTTGCTGCCACCGGGATGGAGGGTTTTTTGACCGCCCTGAGTGAATGCGCCTGGTGTTGATGTCTACTCACTCCGAGCACCGGCTCGCGCCGGCTATCGGCGGTCTGTTCAAAGATAAAATCGGGCATCGCGCTCAGGTCAGACAACGCGGCCTCGACCTGGCGTGATACTTTTTTAACCGCAGCGGGCTGTACTCTGGCCGGTGCCGAAACCGGTAACGCCGAATTACCGGTATAGGCATCCGCGCGTTGATGGTCAAAATCAATCGCAGATAGAATTTCCACGCCTCCGGGTACTTTTTTATTCCCCAGAATAACCGCATCAGGCCCCTGTTCCTGTTTAACCAGAGCTAATGCTTCTCGCATGGTTGCAGCGTATGTTCGTTTTATTCTCATTCCAGCACCTGACTTTTAAGAGTGGTCTTCGAACCGCTGTGGTGCTAGCGGTTACTCGGCTGAGCAGGTAAAGGATTACCCACACTTGCAATGACCTTGATCTGTTTATCTTCAGGGATCTCTTCATAACTCAACACATGCAGACCCTGAATACCATGTCGCACCATCCGCGACAGAAAAGCTCTCAGGTTTTGCGAGACCAGTAACACCGCCGGCTGCCCTTTGGACAACTGGTTCTGGGTACTCTCCTTGAGTGAGTTATGCAGCATCTGGGCAAGTCCAGGCTCGAATGCCATCACCTTACCATCTGCTCCCTGCGTTGTTTGCTGCAATATCTGTTCCAATGATGGATGCAGGGTCATCACAGACAGCTCTGACGCCATTCCGAAGATACTCTGGATGATCTGACGGCCCAGCGCGACCCGTGTCAATACCGTTAACACGCCGGCATCTTGACTCTTATTGCCATGATCTGCCAATGTTTCGGCGATGCTGCGCAGATCACGGATAGAAACCTGTTCCTGCAGCAGGTTCTGTAGCACTTTTGCAATCACGCTGAGCGAAAGTGGTTTAGGGGTCAGGTTTTCGACCAGTCGGGGCGAAGTCCGTTTAAGTACGTCCATCAGTTCCTGAACTTCTTCATGGCCGATCAATTCATGCGCGTTATCCTGCAGCATCTGGCTCAGATGAGTTGCCACCACGGTGGAACTGTCGACCACCGTATAACCCAATGTCTGGGCATGATCTCGCTGCGATGGTTCGATCCAGATCGCCTCCAGACCAAATGCCGGATCGCGTGTTGGCGTACCCTGTAATGTGCCATATACAGTGCCTGGATTAATCGCCAGATCCTTGCCTGGAATGATATCGGCTTCACCCATTGGAACCCCCAGCAGACTCAGACGGTAACTGTTGGGTGCCAGATCCAGGTTATCGCGAATATGTACCGACGGTACCAGGAAGCCGAGTTCCTGCGACAGCTTCTTGCGCACGCCCTTGATGCGCGTCATCAACTCACCGCCCTGTCGGGCGTCGACCAGCGGTATCAAGCCATAGCCTACTTCCAGCCCGATCAGGTCGACTATTTTCACATCATCCCAGCTCAGCTCTTTCTGTTCCGGTTTTAGCTCAAGCTGTTGTACCGGCGCTTCCACCATCACTTCCTGCAGACGCTGCTTTTTATGAATCCCATAGGCCATAGCGCCAGCAATCGCGGCCAGGGTCAGGAAGGCAAAGTTCGGCATGCCGGGAATCAGCCCGAGGATGGCTAATATCGAGGCCGATACAATCAGCGCGCGCGGGTCTGCAAACATCTGTTCAAACATCAGCGTTCCCATATCCTTGGAGGCTGAAACACGGGTCACGATAATCGCAGTGGCGGTGGATAACACCAGCGATGGAATCTGCGCCACCAGACCGTCGCCGATGGTCAGCAGGCTGTAATTTTTCATCGCGTCGGCAGCGGCCATATCATGCTGCAGAATACCAATCGCCAGCCCACCGATGATATTGATGAACAGGATCAGAATGCCCGCCACCGCGTCGCCGCGTACAAACTTGCTGGCACCATCCATCGAGCCATAAAAATCGGCTTCCTGCGCCACTTCGGCACGCCGTTTACGGGCCTCTTCCTGGGTACATAAACCGGCATTCAGGTCGGCATCGATCGCCATCTGCTTGCCCGGCATCGCATCCAGGGTGAAGCGTGCGCTAACCTCTGAAACCCGTCCCGCACCTTTGGTTACCACCACGAAATTGATGATGACCAGAATGCCGAAGACCACCAGACCGACCGCATAGTTTCCACCGATGACAAACTCTCCAAACGCTTCGATGACCTTGCCGGCAGACGCGGTTCCGGTATGCCCTTCCAGCAATACCACCCGGGTGGAAGCGATATTCAGGGCCAACCGCAGCAGGGTCGCGATCAGCAAAATGGTGGGGAACACGGTAAAATCGAGTGGTCGCATGGCATATACCGACACCAGCACAACAATCAGCGCGAACGCAATATTGAAGGTAAAGAGCATATCCAGCGCCATCGGTGGCAATGGCAGTATCACCATCGCCAGCATCGTAATCACCAGCAGTGGCGCTCCCAGCCCTTTGCTGCTGGCACCTCTAAGCTGCTGCAGTATCGATACGGTATTCATCGTCTAAGATTTCTCCTCGGGGGGAACATAAGGCTCAGGCCGATCAGGCAGATCAAGCCCCTGGTTTCGTGCGCGCTGCAGTTGAAATACAAATGCCAGCACCTGTGCCACTGCATAAAATAACTGACCTGGAATCTCCTTCCCCAGCTGGCCATGCGCATAAAGCGCCCGCGCGAGCGGTGGCGCTTCAAAGATCTCGACCCCGGATTCGCTCGCGATTTCGCGAATTTTAAGCGCGATCAGATCTCTACCGAGCGCCACCACTACCGGCACCGCCATCTTTTCCGGATCGTATCTGAGGGCAACCGCGTAATGTGTCGGGTTGGTAATAATGACATCCGCGGTGGGTACATCCTCCATCATGCGACGTTGCGCCATTTCCTGCTGCAGCGCCCTGATTTTTGATTTTACTTCAGGACGACCCTCGGTTTCTTTCATCTCATCGCGCACTTCCTGCATCGTCATCTTCAGTTTTTTACTGTGATCCCACAGCTGGAACGGTACATCGATGGCGGCGATCAGGATCAGCGAAGATGACATCACCAGAAAGCTGTAGCCGAATAACCAGGCTGCATGGTTAAGTGCCGGTAAAAAGGCTTCCTGACCGAGACCCAGAAACTGATCCAGATTGCCCCACAGGAAGCTAACGGCAATCGCCGATACCACAAAAAATTTGGCCAGCGCTTTTATCAGTTCCATCAGGCCATTAGCCGAAAATATGCGCTTCAGACCGGACAGTGGATTCAGCCGATCTGTTTTAAATGCCATCGATCCCACACTGAAGGCCCAGCCCCCCAGTATCATCGGAGTGGCGAGCGCAATCACGGTCATCAACATTAAAAACGGTGATATCCCCACCGCTGCGGTCAACAGGGCTTCCTGAAAGTGTGAAAATAGTTCAGCCGGATTCATAATTTGTTCCCGGCTCAGGCTAAAACCGGAACGCATCATCTGCGCCAGATGGGCGATCATAAACGGACCCATCAACAGCAGACCCGTGGCACCGGCCACCATGACGCTCATGCTGTTGAGTTCTTTAGAACGTGGAACCTGCCCTTTCTGCTTGGCATCCCTGAGCTTTTTGTGGGTGGGTTCTTCGGTTTTTTCCTGACTGGTATCGTTATCAGCCATCATAGACCTCCGATACGCTGGCTGGCCTGCATCCCCAGCAACAGCAGGGCATCAAATCGCGGTAACATACCCGGTATAATCAGCATCACGATGATAAAACCCGCCAGCATGGTGACAGGAAAACCTACCGAGAAAATATTCAGCTGAGGTGCTGCTCGCGTCATTACACCCATCGCCAGGGTTATCACCAGAATCGATACCAGCGCGGGTAAAGCAATCCAGACTGCACCGATAAACATCTGACTGGCAAAGCTGATAATGATCCAGTAACTGTCACGCACAATCCCTTCTGTGCCGATCGGCAGGCTCTGGAAACTGCTGACCACGAGCTGGATGATCATCAGATGCCCGCCCAGTGCCAGAAACAACAGGGTGCCTATAATCAGAAACAGTTGCGACAGCACCGGTACATTGACCCCATTTGCCGGATCAACCATCGAAGCAAAGCCCAGACCCATACTCATGGCAATCGCTTCACCGGCAATCGTCAGGGCTGCCAGCACCAGTTGCAGGATAAACCCCATCGACAGACCGATCAGGATCTGCTGAATAGAAATGGTCAATCCAGCGACACTGAGCGGATCGACAGCAGGTACCGGCGGAATTAAAGGCATCACCAGTATCGAAATCAACGCGGCGAGTACCACGCGTATCCTGACAGACACCAGACGCGTACCTATGACTGGAATCGCAATAAGCATCGCGCTAATGCGCATGAAAGGCCATAACAGGGTGGCGACAAAGGCAGTGGCTTGAGCGGCATTAACTTCCATCTGTCCACCTCAACCGATCAGGCTCGGAATGCTTAGATACAGATTGCGGGTGTAATTCAACAGCAGATCGAGCATCCACGGCCCGGCAATCATAATCGCCAGCACCAGCACCAGTAGTTTGGGAATAAAACTTAAGGTCATTTCATTGATCGAGGTGGCAGCCTGAAACATACCGATCAACAGGCCGATCGCCAGGGCGGACAGTAACATCGGTGCGGCCAGCACGGTGATTACATACAGCGCCTGCTGGGAAAGATCGATGACGGTATCGGCGTTCATCGACTAGGCATTGACCAGAAAGCTGGATGCGAGTGTGCCCATGATTAACGCCCAGCCGTCCACCAGTACAAACAGCATTAGCTTGAACGGCAGCGAAATAATCAACGGTGACAGCATCATCATACCCATCGACATGAGCACACTGGCGACCACCAGATCGATAATCACAAACGGGATAAACACCAGAAAACCTATCTGAAAAGCAGTCTTCAGTTCGCTCGTCACAAACGCCGGCATTAACAGCCGCAGTGGGGTCGCCTCAGGTGTTTCAATCGATTCCACTCCGGCAATATCGGCAAACATCTGGATATCGGCTTCACGGGTCTGTGCCAGCATGAAGGTTTTAAAAGGTTCCACAGCAATCTTGAGTGCATCAAAGGCATTAACCTGCTCCTGCAGATAAGGCTGAACCGCCTGCGTATTAACCTGTTCCAGTACCGGGGTCATGATGAACAGGCTTAAAAAAAGAGCCAGACCCAGTAGCACCTGATTGGATGGTGTCGACTGGGTGCCCAGGGCCTGGCGTAGAATGGCCAGTACAATAATGATGCGGGTAAACGATGTCATCATCAGCAGGATGGCGGGCAGTACTGTCAGTACCGTCATCAACGCCAGAACTTCCAGCGTTACACTATAGGTCTGTCCGTCATTAGCGCCACCGACCACACTGATCGCCGGGATAGAGGGGGTTTGCGCCGCCAGTGGAAAAGCACCAAACAGTAAAACCAGCACAAGTAGAAGTCTAATCTGCATGATTTTTGTTAGCACCCACCAGTTGATTAAATTTTTCTGCAAACGACGATGGCGCAGACTCATTCCTGTGCACGCTCAGGGTGGTTTTCAGGGTATGTAGTTTTTCAATTTTGCCGGGTGTCATCGCCACCAGAATCTGCTCTTCGCCAACCTGGATCAGCGCGATACGATCACGCTGCCCGACCGAGATTGCAGATACAATCCGGATCAGCCCATTGCTGGAATGCTGCGTCAATTGCATTTTTTTCATCAACCAGGCCAGGCCGAATATCAGTACAATAATGAACAGCAACGCGGACATCAGTTTCATCAGATAAGCAGACGACATCGCATCCACTGCCGGCAACTGAGTCGCCACCTCGGCGCCAACCGCCTGATCCATAACCAGCAACAGCAGCAACAGGGCGGCTCTCATGATTATTTTAAATTCTTGATACGTTCGGAAGGACTGATCACATCGGTCAGGCGGATACCGAATTTTTCGTTCACCACCACGACTTCACCATGTGCCACCAGCGTTCCATTCACCACCACATCCATCGGTTCTCCAGCCAGTCGGTCGAGCTCGATGATAGAGCCCTGATTGAGCTGTAACAGATTGCGAATACTGAGTTTGGTTCGTCCAATCTCCATCGCAATGGTGACCGGAATGTCGAGTACCACATCCAGATTCAGGTCACCCTTTTTGAAACTCGCGTTTTCGCTCAAGGACTCTGCTTCCACTTTTTCTATGTCTTCATTGTTAGCTTTAGATTTTGACTTTGGCGCTGGCTTTTCATCCAGAGCTGCAGCGAGGTCATCCGCATCCTGCTCTTCTTTTTGTTTACTCATTACTCAACTCCTGATAACAGTGGCACTTTTTTAGGCGATAACACATCATGTCGGATCACTGTAATCCGACAGTACTAATGCGTTTTCAATCTTGATCGCAACCTTTCCATCGTGCTCTCCATACTGACCACGCATAATCGGCATATCATCCGCCATCAGCGTGACCTGCTCCGGCATACTGATAGGAATGATATCGCCAGCCTTAAGGTTGATCAGCTCGGATACTTTTAAGATCTTTTCGGCAAACACTCCGGTCAGCTCAACTCGGGAATGCATCAACTCTTCCTTCAGTAAAATACCCCAGCGATCATCCGAATCACTCATGTCGCTTTGCACACCGGCATCCAGAATTGGACGTATCGGCTCGATCATCGAATACGGTAAAACCACATGAATTTCACCACCGCCCCCTTCCAGATCGATCTGAAAGCTGGACACCACGATAACCTCTGAGGGACTCACGATATTCGCCAGATGTGGATTCACTTCGTGGCTATAGGTAGTGAACTGAACTTCCAGAATCGGCTGCCAGGCCTTGACCAGTTCGACAAAACACATGTTGACCACTTTTTCGATCACGCGTAATTCAGTCTGGGTAAACTCACGCCCTTCTATCTTGGCCTGAATGGTGCCATTGCCACCGAAAAAATTGTCCACGATGATGAAAACCAGCTTCGGATCCATCATGATCATGCCAATGCCCTTGAGCGGATCCATCTTGATCAGACTCAGGCTGGTGGGCACATACAGAGTATTGATGTATTCAGAAAACTTGATCATCTCAATACCATTCAGGGAGACTTCCGGTGTCTTGCGCAGCATCTTGAAGAAGCTCACCTTGAAGTAACGCGAAAAGCGCTCGTTGATCATTTCCAGGGTAGGTAGATGACCGCGAACGATGCGTTCCTGATTATTAAAATCATAGGTATGCGCTTCGCCATCATCCAGCTCTTCATCGGTGCTGGTATCGACAGCGCCGTCATCGACACCGTGTAACAGCGCATCGACTTCATCCTGGCTTAGTATATTGGTGCTCACGCGAGTCTGACCGCCGTTTATTGCATGACGAAATTGGTAAAAAAGATGTTATCGATTTCACCGCCACTACCGTATTTATCCACAATCTGCTGGATCGTTTCCTTAACCTTCTTCTGTAGCTCGGCCTTACCTTCCTGAGAGCGTAAATCTTGCGACTTCTGTTGACCGAATAAAGTGGTCAGGTTATTGCTGATCAGGGGTTTATGGGTTTCCAGCTCTTGCTCCACCGCAGAATAATAAGTCAGAATCTGGATCTGAACCTGCAAAAATCCAACGCTGTCGGCCGGATCAAGGTTCACCGTAAAGGGCTTTAACTCTATGTAGACTGCATCACCTTTGCTAGGACCCGGATCAACCACTTCTTCAACTGGAGCTTTATCGCCCCCCAGTAACATGACGGTAACCCCGACCGATCCACCCACCAGTAACAGAGCGCCCAGAATGATAATAATCAGCTTCTTACTACCGCCTTTGACTTCTACCTCTTCTTCGGCCCCGGCTTTCGCCTTCGGATCAGGTTTCTTTTTTTGTGCAGCCATTGAAATCTCCAAATATTGGTTTAAAAATGCAAAATTAGTGCCATTAAAATTAACACATGTAATTCAACAGCTTAACAATACTACCATCGTATTCGCCGATAAATTGACGCCAGTTAAAGGCATAATAGAGCAACTAATTGACACTTGCCGACGATGATTGAGTTGTCGTAATTGGCCCTCATAGTGTAGTCAAGAATGCTAAAAACTGAGGATTTAACACGCGCTGCCTTCAGCAGCGGGAAAAGGGAAAGATTACCGAGTTTGTCTTTGGCAAGGTTAACAGCAGCATGGCCGATGGCCAAAGCACCACTCAGCCATGAAATTCACTGACTGGAGGTTGACAGCTTTAACGTAACCAGACTGCCTAATATGGCTTTAATTTGATTCACCGACAGGTAATTCCATTGATACGGCTGATCATACACAGAGCATCGTAACTCGACAATTTCGGGCTGGGATTCTGACTTAATCTTTAACACAGCAGATAATTTTTGCAGCCCTCTGCTATCTCCCAGTCCGATCGAACCCAGGGAAATCATCACGCCGAAGCCAGACAGACCCTCCACCTCTTCTTCCTGCCTGGAGCGCGTTACCCTGAAGGTATCCGCCTGCATAGTGCGTAAAGTTTCCAGCGCCTGCGGGGGTTCATAGCGCAAAAACTGACAGAACGGCTGATACGCTTCAAGCTGCTGATAAGTCAGTGCTTTTCCAGACTGAATAAAAGAACGGCTATATCCGGGTTCAAAATTTAACGCCTGATGTAACTGCAGCAGGCTGCCGAGCGGAACCTTGAGGGTCGGTGCATCAAACGGATCGCCATAGATCAGCGGCTGGCAGGCCGATAAAACCAGTAACAGGCCTGCACTAACGATGTAATAAGGAAATTGTTGCCGCATTTGTATGCCCCTGATCCCTGCATGATGCCACAGCAGATTTGACGTCAGGAAGCGCGACCGGTTCCATTTCCAGCGGATTATAGTGCGCCGATTATTACTCCGCCCGAGTCCCCCTGTTTGCCTGGCAGGGCGGATCTATCTATTCTGCCGATGGCCCCAAGTATCGCTCTCAACCATTCAGTTGCCACTCTGTCTCAGGCAAAATAATCAATTCGGCCATCGTTCACTCGCATCGATAGCATACTCTGCTGCCAGCCTTCTGAGCTTTGCTCTGCAGCCAGGCTGGAGCTTACATCGTCCTGCTTCTGCTCAGCCTGCTGGCCGGATGAAAGATGGTCCCCACTAAAGGACTGTTCACGCTGTGAAACATCCACGTTGACCGTGTTATAACCAGCTTCCTGCAAAAATTCTTTGAGCCGGACACTGGCCGATTCAATCATGTCGCGCGTCTGCGCATGCTGTGTGTGAATCACCACGGTGGCGGAATCATCCTTCAGCTGGATCTGAATATCCAGTTTTCCCAGATGCGGAGGGTCGATTCTGATTTCGGCTTTATTCAGTTTATGGTTGAGTAAAAACGCCACTTTTTCACCCAGCGCCTCACCCCATTGAGAAGCCGGTAACTGTGTGGACAACTGCATTTCCGGAGTGGCCAGACTCGCCCCGGTCATGCCAGTCATGCCAGTAGCAGTCGGAGTGACAACACTCATGCCCGACTGGACAGCGACAAAACTTTCTTTGAGCGCAGTCAGATTAAACTCGTTAGCCGCAGATTTAAAATTTTCAGACTTTAACAGCGACGACTCCAGTTCCTGCCCTGCAGTCGGCATATCCGCAGCATCAGCCGTTGCAGAAGTTAAACTAAAAATGACAACTTCGGGATCTGACGGAAGAGTGGTGGCGTTTGCTGCAAACGATCTTTGTGGCATCATCACTGCGCCTGGGTTTACGGAAGCAACTTGCCGTGTCTGGGGCAAACTTTCGCCACCCTGCAGCTGACGGTTATTCAGAGCAGGCAGGATCATCTGCCCCAGAGGCAATTCATTCTCAAGTTCAATCGCCTCGACATCGCCCTGCAGCTCTGCTTTTAACTCGTTCGACTCTGGCAGGAATGGCATCAGTCCATGTATCCATTTGGTATCGATCTGATCCGGTATCTGTGCCAGTTCCAGAGTGGCATCCTGTACACAGCAAAACTCAATCAATTCAGCAGAAATCTCTTTACCATCAGTGCTTTCGCCATTCTTTTGCACACTGGCTTCGGTCATTTGCTGTTTTAGTACCGAGCTGAAGTCTTTATCTGTGGAGGTAGCATCAGAAGTTACCGGGGAGGCGGATAAGTCGGCTGAAGAATCACCTTTGATGGCACCAGCTGCTACAGGCGCAGTTTTGGGTAGAGTCATTAACAGGTTACTGCCAGTTGGAATAGTCATAGTCAGGCTCACGCTCTGGTTGTTCAAAATAAGCCCTGATCGGGCTGTTAATGAACAATTGCAGCAATCGTGCCAGAACGGTGGGCAGAGATTAAACCGATTTGTTATGCAGGTTGCGTAATGCGACTTCATCCATCAGCTTCTGCTCCAGCTTTTCAGCCTGCTGAAATTCCGTAGCCTGAATACGGTCGACTACTTTATGCATCGCTTCAGAACGTGAGTGGCTCAGCTTCCACTTCTGGCGCTTGATCTCCACCTCCCGCAGCGCCATTTGCATGACCTGCTCCTGACGCTGGATGGTTTCATCGAGCTGAGTCAGGAAGCGGTTATATTCCTGAAACTGAAACGCGGTATAGATGATGGACTGCGGCTGCAGATGTCGATCGGTATATTCGGTTTTGTATTCTCGTAACTGGGTGAGGCGAGTCTGCTGTAACTCCAGTTGACGTTGGCTGGCAGCAACGGCCTGCAGGGCAGTTTGCTCCTTCTGATCGACATGCTGCACAACCGGTTGCAATTTTTTAGTACGTGTCATGCGCTACGGCCTCGGATATCAGACTGCACAGCTGACGCGCTAGCGTTATTTTGAGACGTATTCAGAGTATTTTTGGCGCTCATTTTCTGTTTATTAACTAAAAGTTCTAACTGATTATAGCTATCCTTTAATGAAACTGCCTGATGCATATCCTGCGCCATAAAATTCATTAACTCCGGCTGCAGGCTGATCGCCAGGTCAATCTGCGCATCGCTGCCCGCCTGATAAGCCCCCACATTAATCAGGTCGCGATTCTGCTGATACAGGCTGTAATGCCTGCGGAAAAACTGCACCCGCTGCAGATTTTCCGGCGACATGATCTGCGGTGCCAGTCGACTGATTGAAGCTTCAATATCGATCGCGGGATACTGTCCGGATTCAGCCAGCTGACGTGATAACACAATATGCCCATCGAGTATTGCGCGCGCCGCATCGGCAATGGGATCGTTATGATCATCCCCTTCCACCAGAACCGTATAAAACGCGGTGATCGAGCCACTGTTTTTATCGCCGTTACCGGCGCGTTCCACCAGCTGCGGCAGACGTGCAAAGACCGAAGGCGGATAGCCTTTGGTGGCAGGCGGCTCGCCGATAGCCAGGCTGATTTCGCGTTGCGCCTGCGCGAAACGGGTCAATGAATCCATCAGCAATAAGACATTCTTGCCCTGATCGCGATAATACTCGGCAATACTGGTTGCCTGCATCGCGCCATGAATACGCATCAACGGTGAAGAGTCGGCCGGTGCGGCGACGACGACTGCCTTTTGCAAGCCGTCTTCACCCAGAATTTCCTGCACAAACTCGCGCACTTCACGCCCGCGTTCACCAATTAGTGCCACCACTACCACATCTGCATCGGTGTATTTGGTCATCATTCCGAGCAAGATAGACTTACCCACACCACTGCCAGCGAACAGACCCATGCGCTGACCCCGCCCGATCGAGGTCAGGGCGTTGATTGCGCGTACACCGACGTCAATCGGCTGACGGATCGGGGTACGACTGAGCGGATTGATTTCGCGCCCTTCCAGCGGCATATGATGGCGGGTTTTAAGAGGTCCTTTATCATCCAGCGGGCGACCACGTCCATCGATTACCCGACCCAGCAACTGGGGTCCAACATTGACCGCAGAGGAGTGACTGGTCGGAATCACACGTGAATTGGGTACCAGACCACGAATATTGCTGGTCGGCATTAGATACAGCTTTTCTCCGGAAAAACCGACCACTTCGGTTTCGACCTTTTTACCGGTCGGTGTGAGTACATCGCAACGCGCACCGATCGGAGCCTGACAGCCCTCGGCTTCCAGTGTGAGTCCCACCATACGCGTTAACACGCCCTCCACAACCGGTTTGATTTTGCTCTGGTCACAATTTCGGGTGTTGCTGGCAAGCACTGATGACCAGTGTGCAACCGCCTGTTGAATCAGCTCAGCTGGCATTCTGATCCTCCTCTCTTTCACCACCGAGTATCGATGCCGCGAGGGCCTGCAGGCGATTTTCCAGAGTGGCATTGATGACGGATTGCTCCGACTTTATTTCACAGCCACCACGTGTAATCATCGGGTCTTCCATCAGCTTCCAGTTTTGCTCGTCTTCTTTTTCATCCAGCTGTAGGGTGTTTCTAACTATATCGGCATCTTCCGGATGAAGAAAAATTCTTATCTTGCGGTTATTCACCGGTAGCATTTTCACCGCTTCACGGATCACCGCGATAATCTCACCCGGTTCCGCCCTGATTTCACGCCGCACCAGCTGCTGTGCCAGGGTGACGGCCAGCAGATTTAACTGCTGCTCTACCTCTTCATTCAGAAATTGCAGGGGTTGCTGAAAAAAATTGATGACATCGGCAACCTGCCGCTTTAGCCGGGCTACTTCCTGTTCGGCCTGTTGCATACCCTGCTGATAACCCTCTTCCTGCGCCTGCTGATGCCATTGCTCGATTTCTTCGGCGGTGGGAATCCCGGGTTGAGCGATTTCGCTTTCAGTATCACCCGCGGCCGTTTCGGTCGGTGGATTTTGGGTTCGTCTGAAAACCTTTCTGCTACCGGAATCCATCGCAGGCGGCTGCCATTTTTCGACAATATCTTTGTTATCGCTCATTATTTTTGGGGTCGGCGTGGTCATCGATTAGACCATCGCTTCTCCACTGCCGCCCAGTGTGATTTCACCAGCTTCTTCCAGACTGCGCGCAACATTCAGGATTTCTTTCTGTGCCGCCTCGACCTCACTCAGCTTAACCGGTCCTTTAGCTTCCATATCTTCCACCAGCATTTCAGCCGCACGCGAAGACATATTCTTGAGGAATTTCTTCTGGAAGTCTTCGTCCACCCCTTTCAGTGCAAGGGTCAGCAGATCGGTCGAAATTTCTCGCAGCATGGTCTGGATACCGCGATCATCCACATCGCGCAGATTATCGAATACAAACATCAGATCCTGGATACGGTTGGCCAGTTCTTCATTTTCGCCGCGCACCTGATCCATCATCTTACTTTCAATCGCGGTGTCGATAAAATTCAGAATATCGGCGGCGGTCTTTTCGCCGCCGACCATGGAGGATTTCACATTGTCGTTTTCGGAAAAATATTTTTCCATGATGGTATCGAGTTCCTTGATCGCCGCCGGCTGTACCCCATCCAGGGTCGCGATCCGCATTAAAATACCGGCACGGATATCTTCCGGCAGATTAGACAGTACCGCTGCAGCACTATCCGCTTCCAGATACGACAGTACGATGGCGATGATCTGCGGATGCTCCAGCCGGATAATCTCGGCGATTGACTTGGGATCCATCCACTTCAGGGCTTCGAGGCCATTGCTGCCACTGCCCATCAGGATTCGGTCAATCACATTACCGGCTTTTTCACCCAGCGCTTTTTCCAGCATGCCGCGGATATAACTGTCATTACCGATGCCGAGCGAAGTCTGGGTTTCCAGCATATCCAGAAAATCATTGATCACCACCTCAACCATGGGGCGGGTCACATCATCCATGGTGGCCATGGTCGCACCCACTACCTGCACCTGTTTCGGACTCATATGCTGTAAGATCTGCGCCGCTACATCCTGCCCCAGCGTGAGTAACAGGAGCGCCGCTTTTTCCACCCCGGACAGGGTCGGAATCAGATCCGAAGACTCAACCTCGGGTGCCTTCACCGCTTCTTTTGCAGGCTCTTTCATTTCTCTTCACTTATCCAGTGTTTCATCACGTTCGCAACCCGTGCCGGATCATCCATCACGATGGCCCTGGCCATTTCAATCTTCTGCTCATGGGTTGCATCACCACGACGGATTAACGCCATCATGCTATTCGGATCCTCGCTTACTTCGTTGAAATCTTTCTTTCTCCGTTTTCTGCCAACCGTCTCATCGTCTTCATCGTCGTCCATCACCTCCCCGGTTTCCGGATCAATTTTCTGATGCGCGAGTTCCGCCGGATTGGGTTTCAGCGAGCGTAAAAAAGGCCGCCCAAACATTAGATACACAATCAACAGACCGATTGCGCCCAGAATCTGTTTCGCCAGATCCCACACCCAGGCTTCTCCCAGCAGGCTTTTCCAGAGTGGTATTTCAACCGCTTCCTGCAACTCGGTGACAAAGTCTGAGTTGATAATCCGGACAGAATCCCCACGGCTCTGCTGAAAACCAATCGCTTCCTTGACCAGGCCTTCAAAGTTATTCAGCTCTTCTTCAGTATAGGCGAGTCGTTCTAGCGTGCCATCATCCTTAAGCTGTTTTCTGGAGTCGATGACCACGGCTACCGATAGTCGTTGCACCGTTCCACGTGGATTACGCGTATGACTGATCATGCGGTCGACTTCAAAATTACGCGTGGCACTGCGGTTCTGATTACCCGGTAATGAGGTGTTGTCAGCGCCATCGGCCTGAGCCGGATTGGTAGTGCCGCTGCCGGGTGGCTGATTGCTCAACGCCCCGGGTATGCCCAGCGCCTGATTGATATCGCGTGTTTCCTGTTCCGATACCTGTTCGCTACGTATCACGCTACGCTCAGGATCATAAGCTTCTCTGGTCGATTCCACATTCGAAAAATCGAGTGAAGCCGACACCTGTGCATTGACCTTGCCTTCACCGATAATCGGTTGCAGCAGACTGATAATACGATCCGAATAACTGGTTTCCAGTTTACGCGTATATTCAAACTGCTTGTTGGTCTGCGACATATCATTGTCTTTATCTGCCGTCAGCAGGCGCCCAAACTGATCGACCACGGTGACCTGACCCGATTCCAGCAGCGGAATACTGGCCGCGACCATATGCACGATCGCATCCACCTGACCCGGGGTTAAATGCCTGCCCGCATACAGCTTGACCAGTACCGAGGCACTGGGTTTACTGCGGTTACGGATAAAGATCGACTGTTTCGGTAAAGCCAGATGAACCCGTGCCGTTTCGACACTTCTGATCGATTCGACGGAGCGCGCAAGCTCGGCTTCGAGCGCATGATTATAACGTGCGGTCTCAATAAACTGACTGGTGCCCAGACTCTGCTCATCCTGCAACATTTCCAGACCCTTGCTGGAACTGGCGGGCAATCCCTGCGCTGCCAGTTTAAGGCGAACTTCGGCAGCTTTCGATTGTGCAACCATCACGGTTCCAGTGCTGCTATCGATCTTGAATTCGATGTCACTGGCAGTCAGGATATTCGCAATCTCACCCGCATCACGCCCCGATACATTGCTAAAGATCGGCGCATAATTGGGTTCGGATGACCACAGCACCACCACCATACCGATGGAAACAGCTGCTGCCAGTCCCACCAGGCGACCGAAATGGCGCACCGTAGTAGACTGCATAAAGGTATCAATCGGATTACGTTGAGACACGGCCTTGATCTCTTTGCCTGTGCCACGTTCGCTTAAAGTCCGTTGATCGGTAAGTGCTTCAGCCATGATACGGTACCGGCAGGGTTAAGGATTGGGTAAACATAAAATGGAACATGATTAGGCCTTAGATGCTATGCAGTAGATTAAACGGGCATGTTCATGACGTCCTGATAGGCCGTCAGTAGTTTATTGCGCACCTCGGTTAAGGCCTGAAACGAGACACTCGATTTCTGCATCGCGATCATCACCTGAGCGATGTCAACATCAGGATTCCCCATTTCCAGCGCGGTACTTAAATCTTTGGCATCCATCTGAGTTTGATTCACCTGATTGATGGCCTGCTGCATCATGTCTGCAAAACTGTGCCCCTCGGTCTGAGCAGCCAGTTTAGTCTGATCAACCTGACCCTTTGCCATTGCTTCAATGGCATTCATCTGGCTAAGTACCTGGTTTATATTGCCTGTTATCATCTCAGTACCCGCAGTCAATTTCTTGACGATTTTCTGATTAAATATGATTGAACGGTGATTTAGGGTCGAATCAGATATTTTTTTGACTCAATTTTCTCTAAATTCACCTTCTGCGAGTAACTCTGCAACATTCAAGCCAGAAAGGCTCTATATATCAGGATTTTTGAGGGGCGACGTTACAACCTGCTGAAAAGTCAGCTTTTCTGGACTAGGACAGAGACTTCAGCAGTTATAACGGCAGACGTTCATATTCAGATACAGCTGATAGGCTTCGCCGCTGTGCAGCCATTGATCGACCCGTGCGGTAAGCGCTACACCGGCCATCGGCTTATCCAGCTCACAGAATGCGCCATAGCGATGACGTGCACTGCCTGCCGATTCAGCCAGCAGTTCACCACCCTCTACAAACAGGGTAAATGCGGGCCATTGCCCCGCAATGGCCGCAAACGCCTGCGCTCCCTTTGCTCGAATATGCTGCTCCGCCTGATGTTCAAATCCTTTGCGGCTTAACGGACGAATAAAATAGTACTTATCCAGTATCGCAGCGGCCTGGCGAATGGTTCCATGCCTGAGCTGTAATGCATCCCCCATGGCTGACTTCCCGCCGTTGACCAGCACACAGGGATGCGTAACATCACCGACAGTCAGCGCCATATCATCCACCATCACCAGCGCCTGGCCGTCCATGACTGACTGCCACGCGGCATCCTCCAGTTGTTCGAGCAGGCGTACAAACTCCTGGTTATTCATTCTGTTAGCGTCTCCTGTGTGTTACTGGATGAATCCCACAATGTCAGCAGTTGCGCCAGTCGGTGTATCTGAAAGTCAGGCTGATACGGATGTGTCTCTTCATCCTTCTGATAATAGACTGTAACCAGACCCAGCTCATGCGCGGTTTGCAGGTTTTCCAGCCGGTCATCGATGAAGGCTATCTGCTGCGGCCGTAGCCCCGACTGTTGCAGTAATTTTTGATAGATTTCGGGCTGGGGCTTTTTACATTGCAGATGCCCACTGAACAGACAGGGAGAGAAATCACGCGCAAAGCCAAATTTCTGACTCAGTGTATCGGCCCACTGCGCTGGCAGATTCGACAATATCGCTAAGTCATACTGTGGCTTTAGAGTGGTAATGACCGCATCGAAGTCGGCATCCGTCACGAAATGGTCGAAAAACTGCTGGCGCAGGACAGCATAGTCGGTTTGCCCGATGGCCTGCCAGAATTCAGTCTCGTCGATCACGCCGAGGTTAAAATCTTCGTAGGCCTTTTTTAACTGCACCTTGTGTACATCCACAGGCAACAGTTTGAGCAGGACATTCGAAATCAAATGACCTTCACTGAAGATCACCCCGAATAGATCGAAGGCAATCATGTCAGGTGCTGGATGGGACATCTACTAATACTCTACTGCTGACGGACTTCTATCGCATTGCCGTCCGGGTCACGGAAAAATATTGCCTGTCGTCCGCTTTTGCTGCGCGTGTAATCAATATAATACTGTTCCAGTGCCTCGATCAGTTGATTGATGTTGCTGCCGGTCAGGCACACATGGCGGTCACGTCCGCCGTGTTCCGGCCGGCCCTCGATCTTATCCGGATTATTGACCACCATACAATGGATGGACTGATTGCCAACCTTGAACCAGGCCCCGTCAAAGGACATTTCCGGCCGACTGGGGTCTTCTTCCAGCCCCAGGATATCGTGATAAAAATGGCGACTACGGGTTACATCGCTAATGATCACGCTGTGATGATCGATACCCGAAAAAATATTGGTTTGCTTTGTCATAACGTCACCTGTATGAATGGAATAAGTCGGTTTACAACTTTACTTTGAAAAACGGCTGATGCCGTTATAATAGCCCCACAGAATTCGAATGCCCAGATTATGAACCCTGATTTACAACGACTCCATCCCTATCCTTTTGAAAAATTAAATCGACTCAAACAGGCGGTCACCGCACCTGAGAATATTCAGCATATTGCGCTGTCGATCGGAGAACCCAGGCATCCCTCGCCCCATTTTGTGGTGGAAAGCCTGATCAAACATACCCATTTACTCTCCAATTATCCAACTACAAAAGGGTTAGCAACACTGCGTGAAGCGATTGCCAGCTGGCTCGACCAACGCTTTGGACTGCAGCAGACTATCGATCCGGAAACCCAGGTGTTACCGGTCAATGGGACACGTGAAGCCCTGTTTGCATTTGCCCAGTGTGTGGTTGACCGTAACGCCAGCAACCCGCTGGTGTTAATGCCCAATCCGTTTTACCAGATCTATGAAGGCGCCGCACTGCTGGCCGGTGCACAACCCGTTTATATGAACTGTGTGGCAGATAACAACTATCTACCCGACCTAGAGAGCATCAGTGCGCAGCAATGGCAAGACTGTCAGCTTATCTATATCTGCACACCCGGTAATCCCACCGGGGCGGTAATGCCCATCGACTATCTACAGCGCCTGATCGGACTGGCCCAGCAGTATGATTTCATTATCGCCAGTGACGAATGTTACTCGGAGATATATTTTGATGAACAGAACCCTCCAGTCGGATTACTGCAGGCTGCTCAGGCGATGGGCTTAAGCGGTTATAACAACTGTATGGTGTTCCACAGCCTGTCAAAACGTTCCAACCTGCCGGGGCTACGCTCAGGCTTTGTCGCTGGTGATGCCAATATTATCAAACAGTTCCTGCTGTACAGAACCTATCATGGCTGTGCCATGCCAGCGCTAACCCAGTCTGCAAGCATTGCCGCGTGGGCTGATGAACAGCACGTAATAGAAAATCGTGATCAATACCGAAAAAAATTCGACGCCGTGCTGGATATACTTTCTGCTACACTGCAGCCGGTCAGACCGGACGCCGGATTTTATTTATGGGCCAGAACCCCGCTCGATGATCGTGACTTTGCTCAGCAGCTATTCGCAACCCAAAACATCACGCTACTACCCGGGCAGTTTTTGTCACGCGCAACGGATCAATCTAACCCGGGCAAAAACTTTGTCCGCATGGCACTGGTCGCAGAAGCAGACGAGTGTGTGAGCGCCGCTCATCGTATCAATCAATTTATGCAATCACTATAGCCACAACAAATTTCAATCTGGAGACACAAATGTCAACTATTCAGCAAATCATTGAAGATGCTTTTGAGCGTCGTGCCGATATTACCCCGCGTAATGTTGAAACCCTGGTCAAAGATGCCGTTACCGAAGCCATCGGTATGCTCGACAGCGGTGAAGCCCGCGTTGCAGAACCTAAAGCCGAGGGTGGCTGGCAGGTTAATGAGTGGCTGAAAAAAGCCGTCCTGCTGTCTTTTCGCATCGATGACAATCAGTTCGTTAAGGGTGGCTTCACCAATTATTACGATAAGGTACAGTCCAAGTTTGCCGATACGAATACGCGCGAATTTCGTGAAAGCGGCGTGCGCGTAGTACCACCTGCAACGGCCCGCCGTGGCTCTTTTATTGCCCCCGGTGTGGTATTGATGCCCTCTTATGTGAATATTGGTGCCTATGTGGATAGCGGCACCATGGTAGACACCTGGTCAACGGTTGGTTCCTGCGCACAGATCGGCAAGAACGTCCATCTATCCGGCGGTGTCGGTATCGGTGGTGTACTGGAACCCTTACAGGCATCCCCGACCATCATCGAAGACAACTGTTTCATCGGTGCTCGCTCGGAAGTCGTCGAAGGTGTTATCGTCGAAAGAAACTCCGTGATTTCAATGGGCGTCTACATCGGTCAGAGTACCAAAATTTATAACCGCGAAACCGGCGAAGTCAGTTACGGTCGGATACCAGCCGGTTCCGTCGTAGTATCCGGAAACCTGCCCTCAGAAAATGGAAAATACAGCCTGTACTGTGCCGTGATTGTAAAACAGGTGGATGAAAAAACCCGCTCCAAGGTTGGTATCAACGAGCTGCTTAGAGATATCAAGTAATGCCGGACGCGGGACTGATGATGTATGGCATTCGCAATTGCGACACGATCAAAAAAGCCAGAGCCTGGCTTGATCAACATGCCATCCACTATCAGTTTCATGACTATAAAAAGCACGGCATAGATCACGATCAATTACAGCGATGGGTCAGTGAGCTGGGCTGGGAACAGTTGATTAATAAACGCGGCACCAGCTGGCGCAAACTTGACCAGCAGCAACAGTCGGTGATGGACGACAGCCTGGCGGTTAAGGTGATGATGCAGAATCCATCCATCATCAGACGCCCGTTACTGGTCGTGGGTGAGCAAAAAATTCTCGGCTTCAATGAAAAAACCTATGCCCAGGAGCTGCTATCCTAATGAGTTCAGATTCACTAAAATTAGCCATCGAACTGTTATCCATCGATTCGGTAACTCCGGATGATAAGGGTTGCCAGCAACTGATCTGTGAGCATCTGACCCCGCTCGGTTTTAGCTGCGAAGTCATGCAGTTTGGTGAAGTCACCAACCTGTGGGCACGACGCGGAACGACAGCACCCGTACTCGCGTTTGCCGGACACACCGATGTGGTTCCGACAGGTCCTCTAAGCAAATGGATCAGCCATCCGTTCAAGCCGGAAATCCGCGATGGTTATCTGTATGCACGCGGTGCTGCAGATATGAAATCCAGTATTGCCTGTATGATCACCGCCTGCGAACGCTTTATTCAACAATACCCTGAACATCAAGGTTCGATTGCGTTTCTGATTACCAGTGATGAAGAAGGTCCTGCACTTGACGGAACCGTCAAAGTGATTGAAACCCTGCAACAACGCAATGAAAAAATCGACTGGGCACTGGTTGGAGAACCGTCTAGTATTGACACCGTGGGGGATGTCATAAAAAACGGTAGACGTGGTTCTTTAGGTGCCAGACTCACCGTCAAAGGTGTACAGGGCCATGTCGCCTATCCTCACCTGGCTGAAAATCCAATCCATAAGGCCGCTCCGGCTCTGGCTGAACTGGCTGCTACGGAATGGGACCAGGGTAATGAGTTCTTCCCGGCAACCAGCTTTCAGATATCCAATATCAATGCAGGAACCGGTGCCACGAATGTAATCCCCGGTGAAGTCATTATCGATTTTAATCTGCGCTATTCAACCTGCCTGAATGCAGAAATGATCCAGCAGCGTATTCAGGCACTACTGGATGGCCACCATCTGAATTATGAGATTGAATGGACGCTATCAGGATTACCATTCATCACCGAAAAAGGGGCACTAGTGGAAGCTGCACTGAAGGCCATCAAATCTGTCACCGGTATCAGTAGCGAGTTATCCACCTCAGGCGGCACCTCGGATGGTCGATTTATCGCCCCAACCGGTACCCAGGTAGTAGAGCTCGGCCCGGTGAATGAGAGTATTCATAAACTGAATGAAAATATTAAAGTTGATGAAATTGATAGCCTGTCGGCGATTTACGAAAATATTCTGAAAAACTTACTAAGCTAAGGTTTTCACCGAAGGCATCAGATGCAGCATAAACTTCCGCAAATTACCGGCCGTTTTGCTCCAACACCTTCCGGCCCACTGCATTTCGGCTCACTGGTAAGCGCTGTCGCCAGTTACTGCCATGTCAGATCGAACGGAGGACAATGGTTATTACGCATCGAAGATGTGGATACGCCCAGAGTCGTGAAAGGGGCATCCGAACATATCCTGCATACACTGCAGGCCTTTGGCTTCGAATGGGATGGCCCGGTTATCTACCAGAGCCGGCGCTTTCCACTCTACGAAGAAATCCTGCAGCATCTGATTAGTCAGAAATATCTGTACCGCTGCAGTTGCAGTCGCAAACAGTTAAATAAACAAAACCTGGAACTCGGACCATTAGGTCGAATCTATCCCGGTAGTTGCCGCAACCTTAATCTTCGAAACCCGACTTTGAGTCTACGCCTCAATGTTGAGTCTGCCGGTACTGTCGACTTTATCGACGCACACTATGGGAATGTGGAACTGAACCTTCCAGATCAGGTCGGTGATGTCGTATTAAAGCGGGTAGATGGCGTGTACGCCTATCACCTGGCAGTGGTGATTGATGATCATGAACAGCGGGTAAATCAGATTGTACGGGGATCGGATCTACTCAAAGTCAGCACTCTCCATCACTATCTGTATCGATTGCTGGCTTATCCGGTGCCAGAGTATCTGCATATTCCGGTAGTCAATTCAGCGAGCGGTGAAAAACTGAGTAAGCAGACCGGAGCAAAAGGACTGGTGATCGATAAAGCCAGTATCCAGTTAGCCGATGCCGCTCACTATCTGGGTCAGGAAATCCCCCGACAGCTTACATCCGCCAGACCCTATGAAATCCTGCAATACATGATTCAACACTGGAATCCGCTAAAAATACCCGCAGCCAACTGAATTCTGGTTATTTTTAACCGAAATTGATGGCTTTCGGCGCAGCCATTCAATAATCAGATTGCATCACATCCGTTACATTGCGAAAATGTTTTCTTTGACACAACGAGTAACTACATATGGGTTTTTTAGCCGGTAAAAAAATATTAATCGCAGGTATCGCCAGTAATCGTTCAATTGCGTATGGCATCGCCAAAGCGATGCATCGCGAGGGCGCACAGCTGGCCTTCAGTTATCCGAATGAAAAGCTACAACCAAGGGTCGAAAAATTTGCAGCCGAATTTGGTTCCAGCATCGTTTTACCTTGTGACGTGGCAAACGACGAGGATATCACCCAACTCTTTACGGATCTGCATAAGGAGTGGAACTCACTCGATGGCCTGGTGCACTCTATTGCCTTTGCCCCACGCGAAGCACTGGCCGGAGACTATCTGGAAAACCTGACACGGGAAGGGTTCGCGATGGCACATGATATAAGCTCATACAGCCTGTCAGCGATGGCCAAAGCGGCCAGACCGATGATGCAGGGTACCAATGGATCTATTATTACCATGAGTTACCTCGGCTCCGAAAGAGCCTTGCCCAATTACAATGTAATGGGGGTTGCCAAAGCATCCCTGGAAGCCAGTGTACGTTATCTTGCTGCAGCACTCGGACCTGAAGGCATCAGGGTCAATTCAATATCAGCAGGCCCAATCAAAACGTTGGCAGCTTCCGGTATCGGTAGTTTCAAGAAAATTCTGGATGAGGTTGAACATAATGCCCCTTTGCGTAGAAACGTTACCATCGACGATGTCGGTAATACCGGTGCCTTTTTATGTTCCGATCTTGCTGCGGGAATTACCGGTGAAAATATCTACGTTGACTCCGGGTATAACATCATGAGTATGGGCGTACTCGATTCCTGATAACCCCTTAATTCATCTGATCTAAATTAAATGGATTAGACAAAAAAAAGCCTGTTAAAAGTTAACAGGCTTTTTTATTGGAATAGAAATATATACGATTGTTTACTGAGGTAAATCTTTCACTGCAAATCTTTGAATATCAGCCTGTTGTGCCAGAGTTTTAATATAGGCCAGGTACTCATAATTTGAAATCTTTCCCGCAAGTGCTTTGGCAGTATCGTCACCAGTGGTATCAGCTGCATCCACTCGGGTTTGGGATAGCTCGATAATAGTGTAATCACCATTATTGGATGACAGACCGTCAAATACCAATTTATCGGAAACCGGTTTCGTCATGCGGAACGCTGCATTCAAAAGCCCCTTATCAACACTCACACTGCTACGTTTTACAAAACCAATATCGACCAGAGGGATAGATAGACTTTCCGAACTGGAATCCAGGGTTGCGGAGCCTGAAGTTAAATTGGCTAAGATCTTTTTACCCTGTTGTTCAGCCTGTTCGCGACCTTTCTTCTTTTTCAGCGTACTTATGATAGCGTCACGTACAGAGTCCAGTGATTTCTGTTCGGCAGGTTTATGTTTATTTAAATGCACCAGCACAACACGGTGATCGGAAAGCTCGATTGTTTCACTATTCAACTGTTGCTTTAGAACCTGATCAGAAAACGCAGCCTGTCTAATTTTTTCCTGCTCAGCGATACCTTCACCACCTGAACGGGTAAACCAGTCTGTAGTCTGCACCTTAAGTTCAAGCTGCTGTGCCGCGGGTAACAGTGAACTGGACTGTTCATAACCAATACTTGCCAGACTTTCTGTCATGTCATAAATCTGACTTTCGGCAAGATCAGTTTTTAATTCCTGCTCAATTTCATAACGCGCCTGTTCTAGTGATTTTGTTTCACCACCGCTCACATTGTGTAACTTGATCAGGTGCCAGCCAAACTGTGTTTTAACCGGTTCACTGACCTGATCGACAGACAGATTAAACAATGCAGTTTCAAATGGTTTCACCATGAAACCACGTTCGATATCACCCAGATTACCACCATCTTCGGCAGAACCTGGATCCTGAGAAAACTCACGTGCAAGACTGGAAAAATCTTCACCCTGATTGATGCGACTTTTAATTTCAGTTATTTTTGACTTTACCTGATCCTCATCCACACCCTCTGCCACTGTTAACAGTATGTGACTGGCTGAACGAACTTCAGGTTGGGTTAACTGGTCGCGCATCTGTGCATAGCGCTCTGCAATTTTATCGTCTGAAACTTCGATTTTTTGTTTTAGCTGATCCAAGCTTAACTCAATATAATCCAGCTTAACCATGGCGGGCTGCATGAAACTGGCAGCTTGAGTTTTGTAGTAATCAGTTACGTCCTGATCTGAGATTTCAATAGCGTCAATATTATTTTCAATCGTCAGGGTACGTAATTTGCGTTCCTGATTTTTCAGTCGGTTGAATTGGTCGACTTCAATCGGCAAGGTAAAAGCACTGCTAACAAGTGCCAGGTTTAACTGTTCCAGTTCCTGCGAGCGTCGTAGCTCCTGTTCAAATGCGGCGGCTGAATAACCCTGAGATGCAATTTGGTTCTGGTATTGTTCCTTACTGAAACGTCCGTCTTTGTGAAAAACCTGCATAGCTTGAATATTTTCAAATAATTGATTATCGCCGACACGATAACCTTCATCCCTGATGTATTTCTGTAACACAGTTTCTTCGATAATTTGAGTTAAAGCCTGCTCTTTAAGAGCCGCTTCATCATTGAACATTGCAGGTAGATTTCCACCGAAGATAGAAGTCAATCTTTCGCGGTAACGAGCAAAGGCGTAATCAAGTTGACGTGGAGTAATTTTATCACCATCCACCAATGCTACTGGCTGCTCTTCTCCACCGCCCAGATAAGAATTAATTCCCCATAACGCGAAAGGTATACTAATAAGACCTATTATTAGGTAGGCAATCCATCCAGAAGTTTTATCTCTTATACTTTGTAACATGACGAATCATCAATGGCTGAGTTTATAATTATTTCCAGCAGGGAGGACATATGTCTGGAATTTAAAAAATAAAGCGTTCCTTATGGAACGCTTTATATGTTGGCGGAGTGGACGGGACTCGAACCCGCGACCCCCGGCGTGACAGGCCGGTATTCTAACCAACTGAACTACCACTCCTAACTTGGTGGGTGCTGAGGGGTTCGAACCCCCGACCCTCGCCTTGTAAGGGCGATGCTCTCCCAGCTGAGCTAAGCA